>NZ_JBFBNR010000075.1:0-24575 GCF_040687675.1 Kitasatospora sp. NPDC056731 | reverse complement strand
TACACCGGGCGCATCAACCGCATCGGCACGGGGTCCGCGTTCTGGGCCCCCTCGTACTTCGCCGGGTCCTGCGGCGGCGCACCGCTGCGCATCGTCAAGGACTACATCGAGAACCAGAAGCGGCCCACCTGACCGTCACCACGCAAACGCAGGGACCTACGGCGCTCCGCGCCTCCGTGCCAGGGATCGCATTCCCTCCCGGCCTGAAGACCGGGATTCCCCGCGAAGATCAGGTGATGGCAGACATAGACCCGCTGGTACCTGTCCTTGCCGGGCTGGTCGTCGACAGCGTCTGGTTCCTCGACAGCTGCGACGACGGTGAAGTGGATCCCGACTCCGCGGTGAGGATGCTGGAGAGCGTGGCCTCGGTGCTCAAGGGCCTGCCGTCCGAACAGCTCGACAGGTTCCTGGTGGTGCTCAGGAGTCTGGCCGAAGTGGAGCCCGAGCCCAGTCGGCGGGAGTTCTTGGAGGCGTTCCCCTTCACCTGCGGCTTGGTCGAGGAAGAGTCCTGCACAGTCGAGACGTCTCCTGGCACGCTGGTGACATGAACGATCTCCAGGATCGAGAGCCGATTGATTCGCTCGTTGCCGCGGACTCTCCCTCATGGAGCGTCAGGGCCGCTGCAGGGCGTCGGCTGGCGGCAGTACCTCATATCGAGGACGTCGCCGAAGTCCTCCACCGCCTTTTGCTCGATGTTCAAGACACCGGAGTGACCTCGGAGACAGCCGTGGCCTTGTTGGCACGTGAGGACCTACCGGGTCTACGCGCCGTGCTCGCCGCCCTAGCCAACGCGACCAACCAGGGAACCGCTGACCAGCTCAGCGCAGAGCTCGACTGTGACCCGCGCTGGATGACCGGCAACGGCATGACCGAGCTCATCCGTCAACTCAAGACGCTGACGTCGGACGCAGATTCAGGGGTTCGCGACGAGGCCCAACGGCGACTCTCACTCCTGCGACAGAACAACTGACCTGCGGTGGTCCGTCACCACTGGCGCAAACCGCCGTCGGCCCACCTTCGGTGACACGCGGTCCAGGTTCCCTGGCACAGGTCAGGGGGCGTTCAAATGTACGCAGCTGAGGAGAGCGAAGGCCGTAGGCCGACGCTGGGTCTGATGACGGCACCGACGCCACCTCGCCGTGTGCGCACTCACTGGCTTCCCTGTCTCCGCGCTCCGGTCCGGACCGGGGCCGGTGTGGATCGTGTCCGTGTCGATGGCGTGGGGGAGCACAGCGTCGGCGGGTTCGGTGTTGCCGGATTCCGTGAGGCCCGCCGTCCCTGTCGACTCCTTCGGTTCCGTCAGGACCGGAAATTCTTCGGCGTGTTCCCGTCCGGGTAACCCCGTTCAGGGCTCCAGGACAGGAAGATTTCCTGTCCCGCATGTCGGTGCCGTCACCGCAGGGGGCTTGTGAGACGAAGCCAGTCCGGCTGCTGCTCCGTTCGGCGCCGGGTTTCCGAGGGCGCAGGCCCGTTGGGCTGTTCGCAGGCGCTGGTGGCGACGGCGGTCGCGCCACCATTCCAGTCGGTCGTGTGAGGCCTGGGGGAAGGCGGCGTTGAGTACGGTCCAGGCCCCGGCAGGTGCGGCAAGGAGCAGGATCGCCCACCAAGGGGTGTGGTTGTGGAGCAGGAGGACCGGTGAGATGACACCGGCGGTCCCGGCCAGGGGCAGGGTTCGGTTGCGTTTGTCCACCTGAAGCCTCTCTCTCCTCAACGACGGCGGGGGCTGCTCGTCCCGCGTGTGACAGCGTTCCTTCACCGAGTCAGGGGCGATGCAGTGTTGGCCTGTTGTGTGCCCCGGGTGGAGAGGTCTCTTCCACCGTGGTGGAGAGGGATGGAAGGTGTCGTCGGTTGCTCAAATCCATCGTCGAAGGGGTTGTCGATGCTGAGGGACTACTCGGTGAGGTCGCTGGCGAGGAACTCGCCGGCCTGCCGCCAGCTGTTCCGGCGGTGCCCGCCGCCCTGGGGCGCTGTGTCCCGGGGTGCTGGGCCGGTTGGGTTGACCACCTGTTAGCGTGCGCGAATGGAAGATCTGGGAGCTGTGGTTTGGCCGCCTGAGCCGGTCAGGACCGGGAGGCTCGTGCTCCGTGAGTCCGAGGTCCGGGACCGTGCGGCGTTCATCGAGCTGCTCGCCTCGCCGGAGGTGCACGCCTACCTCGGTGGCCCCCGGCCGCGTGACGAGCTCGAGCGCGAGATGCCCGGGGCGCCCGAGCGGTGGCCCGGGAGTTTCGTCGTCGAGCTCGACGGATCGATGATCGGCCAGATCCTGCTCAGGAGGGCGACGGGGCACCGCCGTCTGGCCGCCGCGGGGAAGGTCGATCTCGGCTACCTGTTCCTGCCGCGGGCGTGGGGACTCGGGTACGCCGCCGAGGCCTGCGCGGCGGCACTCGACTGGCTCGCCGGCGCGCTTCCCGGCGAGCCGGTGGTGCTCACCACCCAGAGCGCCAACGTCGGCTCGATGCGTCTGGCGGCGAAGCTGGGGTTCACCGAGGTGGAGCGGTTCGAGGCCTGGGGCGCCGAGCAGTGGCTCGGCATGCGCTCCCCGGCCACGCCGTCCGATTGAGCCTGCGACGCAACCGCCGGGGAGCACCCGCGCACCTGCGCGCGGGAGGGACCTGTGGGTTCTCGGCCAGACGCCGTCAGGAGTCGGCGCACCTGTCGTTCTCTCGTGTCGGAGAGGGGCGCTTCTCGCGCGTCCAGGCGGGCGTGGGCCCGGCGCGCGCGTGTCGGTAGTGGCCGTCGCGACGGACGCGCCGCCCACGAACTGGCGCGGAGCAGCGCCGGCCCCCTGTCCCGGTACTCCAGCGGGCTCGGCATCGAGGTCCGGCTGGAGTACCGGGGCGGGGGACCGGTACCGCGCGTGCGATCAGGCGTTCTGCGCCCCGTTGAAGACGTTGTAGGCGTCGTCGCGGTAGTAGGCGCTCACCGCCCACCACTTGTCCTGCCAGCTGTTGCCCGTGACGAAGTCGCCGGTCTGCACGGCCGAGCCGTCGTTCTGGTCGTAGTTCACGATGAGCGGCCCGCCGCTGGCTCCTCCGCCCAGTCCGATGCAGTTGTCGATCCGCGCGGTGGGCGGCTGCTCGGGGCCGGCCACCGGCTGGCCGCCGCACCAGAGCATGTGCTCCCGCTCGGCGGGGACCACTCCGGGGATGCCGATGATGTGGGCGTAGTTGTTGATGTCCCGGTTGAACCCGATCCCGGTGGCCCCGACGACATCCGCGATGTGGCGGCCGTTCAGCGTGTTCAGCACGATGAAGGCGATGTCGCCCTGCGGAGCGGGGGCGTCGACCCAGCCGGCCGACCGCCAGGTCCACCAGCCGTAGGGGGCGTTCCCCGCGTCGTAGCCGGGAGCGAACTTGAAGTCGTGCCCGCCCTCCACGCAGTGCCGGGCGGTGGCGATGACATCGCGGTTGGCGCTGGAGACGACGTTGGCGGTGCACACGCCGCCCCCGGTGAGCAGCCGCCCCGTGGTGACCCAGACGCTGGCCTTGGCGCCGGCCATCGCGTCGGCGTTGGCCTTGGCGCCGGCCTTCGGGCTGACGGTCGGCTCGGTGGCGTGGATCGTCAGCGGTCGGCCGTCGAGGGAGCTCTCCTTCTCAGGCGTCCAGCTCGTACGGCCGGCGTTCGCCGGGTTGATCACGACGTGGCTCTTGCCGCTGACCCGCTCGATCGGCTTGGCGCCCGTGGCCGGTGCGGCGGACGAGGCCGGCACGGCCATGCCGAGGGCCGCCACCGATGCCACGACTGCTGCGAGGAGACCGCGCATGCGCATGGGTGTCCTTCCTTTGCTGTGGGGTGTGCTGTCCCGTCAGCTTGGAAGCGGCATGTCAACAACGAGTCAACAACGTGTCAATGACCGGCGCGGCGACCGGCGCCGGCGACCGCGGCCAACGCCGTGATCACTGCCCTCGGCCCGCCGATGCCGCCCCTGCGACCGCTGGCAGAACACCCCACCGGCACCGATCCGAGGTACCGGTACGCCGAGGAGTTCCGGGCCTACTACCAGTACGAGCTGTCGGTCGCCCCTGGGTGGAAGGTCGGTGGCTGGGGGCCGTGGAGCTTCCGCGATCCGTCGGTGATCCGGTGCACCGCTTGCGAATCCGCCATGGTGCCGCTGCTGACGATCGCTTCCGGCGTTCTGGACGGCAGCGGCTGGGACCCGGTCGAGGACCGCGACGCGGACGGCGACATCGGCATCCAGATCGGGCGGAGCTACCGAGACTTTCGCAGTGCATCGGGCTTTAGTCCGGTGGTGAAGCGAATCCTTGGCCCGTGGGCGCGGAGCGCCGGAGTGCGTTCCGTGCAGGTTCTAGGCCGGGCGGTTCTGCTGCTCGATGTACTGGCGGAGCACGCTGATCGGTGCTCCGCCGACCGACCCCGCGAAGTACGAGCCGGACCACGGCTTCTGTGCGCGCCAGTAGTGGCGGACCAGTTCGGGATACTCCTGGCGCATCCGGCGTGAGCTGACGCCCTTGAGGCTGTTGACCAGCTTGGACAGGGCGACCTTCGGGGGGAAGTTCACCAGCAGGTGGACGTGGTTGTTCTCACCGTTGAACTCCACGATCTCGCACTCGAAGTCTTCGGCGACCGCCCGCATGATCTCCTCCACCCGTCGAAGATGGGCGTCGTTGAACACCTTGTGCCGGAATTTCGTCACGAAAACCAAGTGCGCGTGAAGCGCGAATACGCAGTGCCTGCCTGTACGGATCTCCTGATGCTCAGCCATAAACCAACTGCAGTACTGTGTCGATTGTGCAGCTTCGGTACAGCTTCCGCCTGTACCCGACGGCTGGTCAGCGTTCCTCTCTGGCCCAGGCGTTCGGGTGCGCCCGCGTCGTCTTCAACGATGCCCTTCGGGAACGTGAGGACGCGCGAGCTGCCGGGCTGCCGTTTCCGAAGGCCGCCGAGCTGTCCAAGCGGCTGACGGAGGCGAAGAAGACCCCGGAACGCGCCTGGTTGGGCGAGGTGTCCGCCGTGGTGCTGCAACAGTCCCTGCGGGATCTGGAGACCGCGTACGGAAACTTCTTCGCCTCCCTCAAGGGCACCCGCAAGGGTCCGAAGATCAAACCGCCCCGGTTCAAGTCCCGCAAGGACAACCGGCAGGCGGTGCGGTTCACCGCGAACGCCCGATGGTCGATTACACCGGGCGGCAAGCTGAACCTGCCGAAGATCGGCCCCGTGCCGGTCCGCTGGTCCCGTGTGCTGCCGTCCACCCCGTCCACCGTGACCGTGCTCAAGGACGCCGCCGGAAGGTACTTCGCGAGCTTCGTCGTGGAGACCGACCCCGACCTGCTGCCGGAGACAGGCCAGGCGGTGGGTGTCGACCTCGGGCTGACGCACTTCGCGGTCCTGTCCGACGGCCGGAAGATCGAATCACCGAAGTTCCTGCGCCGTGCCGAGAAGAAACTCAAGCGCGCGCAGCAGGCCCTGTCCCGCAAGGCCGAGGGCAGCAACAACCGCGACAAGCAGCGGGTCAAGGTCGCACGGGCACATGCCCGCGTGGCTGACGCCCGGCGCGAGTTCCACCACCAGCTCTCGACTTCCCTCGTGCGCGAGAACCAAGCGCTCGCGGTCGAGACACTGTCGGTCAAGGGACTCGCGCGCACGCGCCTCGCCAAGTCGGTGCACGACGCCGGATGGTCCGCGTTCCTGAACATGCTGGGATACAAGGCCGGCCGAGCGGGGCGCGAGTTCATCCGCATCGGACGGTTCGAGCCGACCTCTCAGGTCTGCTCGCATTGCGGGATCAAGGACGGCCCCAAGCTCCTGCACGTCCGCGAGTGGACATGCGGGGACTGCGGGACCGTCCACGACAGGGACGTGAACGCCGCCCGGAACATAGCCAAGGCCGCAGGACTTGCGGTCTCAGCCTTTGGAGCGCAGATACTGTAAGACCAGGACTCGTCCCGGCACCGCGCGGTGAAGCAGGAACCCACCCGGACGCCGCGTGTTCCACGCGCAGCGTGGAGGGAATCACCGGCCTTCAGACCGGTTGAGGATGTCAAAACATGCAGCTCTACTACTGCCCGCTCTCCTTCGAGCACCCGTGCCGGAAAGTCATGCAGTAACGGCCCTGGGTGAAATCGGGGTCGGGGCGTGACTGCTGGCGGTTCGACCGGTGGGTGAGCAGCAAACGGCGTCGCGGGCGAGGACGAGTCCGGTGCTTGTCCGGCTGCGGCGGGCCGGGCGTCGTGCGGAGCGGTCGGAGAACAGGCGTCACAACTCACCCAACCCGTGCGGCCCTTTCACCGTCACGGTCCCACCAGCATCGGGACCGTTCATCCCAGGGCCGCTAATCCGCCTCGCGGTCCCAGGGCGGCAGCTCGGTGGTCGCAGGCGGTCCGAGGTGGTCGCGCAGTTCGTGTCTGCCCAGATCCGTGAGGGCGAGGGCGCGGGTGGTCAGCCACCCGGCGGCCAGGGCGTGCCCGCAGATGGCGGTGCCGACGGCCCCGCCCAGGTGCGGGCGCCGTTCGGTCCAGTCCAGGCAGGCGCGTACCAGCGGTCTGCGGGAGGCGTCGGGCAGTGCGATGCCCAGGTCGTGGAGCCAGGCCGCCCCTTCGGCGGTGAGCGACGGATCGGCTCCCCACTCCAACAGGCCGCGGCCGGCCATCGAGTCGGTGACGGCCAGGCCCAGTTCTCCGGCCAGGTGGTCGTAGCAGAGCCGCGCGCGGGCCAGGGCCCGCTGTCGCCCTGAGCCCGACAGTGAACGCGGCCTGGGGGTGTGGCGCGGCGCGAGTGCGGCGAGGCTCTCGATCAGGGCCATCACGCGCGGGTCGGCCATCCGCAGGTAACGGTGGCGTCCGTGGCGTTCCTCGACGAGGAGTCCGCCACGCACGAGCACGTTCAGGTGCTCGGTCGCGGACGAGGTCGTGACACCGGCACGGCGGGCCAGTTCCGTGGCCGTCCAGGCCCGGCCGTCCAGCAGGGCCAGGCAGAAGTCCGCCCTGGTGCCGTCGGCCAGCAGCCTGGCCACGGCGGCCAGGTCCACGCCGACGTCCCGGCCCTCGCGCTGATGGTCCATGTCCCCGAGTGTCGTCGATCTCGCTTCGGGCTCGGCCGAAGCGTCCGCGCCCTAACGTCCCGTACCGGCCGAGGCCACCGCGCCCTGCGCCCTACGCCCGCACACCGTCCGCCAACCGCCCTGGGAGCCTCATGCCCGCCACCGACAGCACGCCATCGAACCTCCCCGGCATCGGCCTCACAGTCACCGACGCCCCGAAGCCCACCGACGTATCGCTCATCTCCGACGCCCTGGACCGGTTCAACACCGACTCGACGGCCGTCGACGACCGCCGCCCGCTGGCCGTCCTGGTACGTGACTGCGTAACCTCCCAGGTGATCGGTGGTCTGACCGGTCGCACCTCACTCGGGCTGTTCTTCCTCGACCTGTTCTTCCTGCCAGCCGAGTTGCGCCATGGTGGCCTGGGCAATGAGATCCTGCGCCGGGCCGAAAGCGAAGCCCGCGCACGCGGCTGCCGCACGGCGGTGCTGTACACGATCAGCTTCCAGGCTCCCGGCTTCTACGCGAAGCACGGTTGGCGACGACTGGGCGAAGTCCCGTGCGACCCGCCGGGCACCAGCAGGGTCTTCATGACCAAGGACCTCGACCCGCCGACAGCCCCCTGAATCCGCAGCACCGCGGTGCTGCATGCCATCTTCTGCCCGCTCCTCAAGGACCGCAGTAGCGGGTGAGCATGCGGCCCCTGCCCGAGCGGCCGACGGGCTGGGCCCCCGCGGCCGGCAGAGCGGCGACCGGGCCGCAGGTGCGCAGGCCGGTTACGGGGAGGCTTCCGAAACGAGAACCGTTTCCAAAAACCCCGCCATCGATCGGTCAAGGTCTGGCGGAACGCGGCCGTAGCGACCGCCCGCTGCGCCAGGGTGGGCGCCATGAGACTCCTGAAACCCCGTCCTGCCCCGCGCGCGGGCCGGACGCCGTTCCGCGCGCTGCCGCTGATCGCGCTGGTCGTGGCCGGCGCGGTGATATCCCTCGGTACGGTCGTCCCGGCTGCGGCCGCGACCTCCCGGGTCGACCTGAACGTCCTCGTCGTCACCGACGGCAACCCGTGGGTCGAGGGCATCCACAAGCAACTGGTCTCCGAGGGCGTGCCGACCACCGTGGTCGACCTCACCAGCAGCAACCGTGCCACCCTCACGGCGTCCTTCCTCGCCGACGCCCTGGCCGACGGCACACCGCACGGCCACTTCGAGGGCGTCGTCCTGCCCAACGACGCGCCGAGCCAGCTCTCCGCCGCCGAACTCTCCGCCCTCACCGGCTACGAGCAGGCCTACCACGTCCGACAGGTCGACTCCTACGTGTGGCCGGGCGCCAACACCGGTCTGAGCACGCCCGCGTGGACCGGTTCGCTCGACGCGACCACCGCCACCGCGTCCTCCTCCGCCCGGGCCGACGCCTTCCGCTACCTCAACGGCCCGGTGCCGTTCGAGGGCACCGCGGGCGGCAGCGGCTCGTACGGCGCGCTGGCCACGCCGGTGCCCGACAACCCGGCCACCGGCTCGCACTTCGAACCGTTCCTCACCGAGACGGTGCCCGGCACCTCGACGCAGGGCGTGCTCGCGGGCGTCTACACCAGCGGCGGCCGCCAGCAGTTGGTCCTCACCTTCGCGTACAACTACGACCAGCAGCAGTTCCGGCTGCTCGCGCACGGGATCGTCGACTGGGTGACGCGGGGCGTCCACCTGGGCTACTGGCGCAACTACTTCTCGGCACACATCGACGACCTGTTCAACGCCAACTCCCGTTGGAGCCAGAGCGGCAAGTGCACCCCGGGCGAAGGCGACTGCGCCGCCGGCGTACCGGACACCACGCCCATCCGGATGGCCGCCTCCGACGTCACCGACACGGTGAACTGGCAGCAGCAGAACGGCTACACCCTGGACTTCCTGTTCAACGCGGGCCCGGGTGTCGAGTACCAGCAGGAGCAGGGCGGCGACGACCCGCTGAGCGACGCGCTGCTGGCGAACAAGAACAGCTTCCGGTGGGTCAACCACACCTACGACCACCCGTTCCTGGGCTGCGTGCAGGACTTCTCGGTGATCCCCTGGCGGTGCCAGACCGACGCCACCGGGGCCATCGAATACGTCGACCAGGCCACCATCAGCTCCCAGATCACCCAGAACATCCAGTTCGCCCAGGCCAACGGCCTCCCGTTCCGGCCGAACGAGCTGGTCGCGGGCGAACACTCCGGCACCGTGATGCTGCCGCAGCAGCCCGACGACAACCCGAACTTCCTGGCCGCGCTGAGCGCCGACAACATCCAGTGGCTCGGCGTCGACGCCTCCCGCGAGAGCGGGCAGCGTCAGATCGCCTCCGCGCTCGGTACCCCGCGCCACCCGGTCAACGTGTTCTACAACGTCTCCACCCAGGCCGACGAGGTGAGCGAGTACAACTGGCTCTACACCTCCAAGGCGAACGGCGGCAGCGGCAACTGCGAGGCCAACCCGGCCACCACGACCTGCATCGCACCGCTGGACCCGACCACCGCCTGGTCGAGCTACGTCCTGCCGCTGCAGGTCAGGATCACCCTCGGGTACGTGCTGTCCAACGACCCGCGGCCCTTCTTCATGCACCAGTCCAACCTGACCGACGACAAGCTGGCCCTGCAGACCCTCACCGGCATCCTGTCCACCTACCGCACCTGGTTCACCGCGGACACCCCGGTGATCAACCAGACCCTCACCGACTCCGGGACGGTCCTCCAGCAACAGGCCGGCTGGCAGCAGGCCCAGAACACGGGCTCGGCCACCGGCTACGTCCAGGGCGGCGTGGTCACCCTCCAGGGGACCTCCGGCACCGCCGTGCCGGTCACCGTGCCCGCCGGCACCACCGTCACCGGCGGCGCCACCTTCGGCGCCGCGTACGGCGGCGAGCAGTCCGCGAACACCACGCTCGGCGCGACGGCGACCGCACTCACGCTGCCCACGAACGTGTTCGGTACGGTGGCCGACTCGACCCCCACCGGCCCGGGCGCGGAGCTCGCCTCCTACGCCAAGGGCTCCCCGCACGACGTGCGCCGCAACGGCGACGCCATCGTCATCACCGACCCGACCGGCACCCACGTCCTGCCGAAGCTCGCCGGCGCGCCGGAGGAGCAGCTGCACATCGGCGACCACCACCACAACCCGTACAACGCCGTCCCGAAGGCACCGGCCAAGAAGTAGCCCGCACCGCGCACCTCGCACCCCGTACCGCGGCGGCGGCCCGCACGAGCGCTCCCCGGCCCGTGCGGGCCGCCGCCCGCAGCCGGCCCGGCTACGCGGTACCGACGGTGAGCCGGGTGATGCTCCCGACCACCTCGGTGTCGGTCGCGTCGAGCAATGAGGCCCGCACGGCCGCCGTGTCACCCGCGACGTAGCGGCTCTGGTTCAAAGTCGTGACCGGGACGGTCGCTTCGACGTTCGCGCCCGTGCAGTTCGGGGTGAAACGGGCGTAGCCAAGGGCGCCGGACGTACGGTCCTCGGCGGTCACGGTCGCGGACGCGACGAAACCGCCGGCGTCGCAGGAGTACGCGATGGTGACGTTCACCGTCGCCGAGGCGCCACCGGAAACGGTCGCGCCGTCGACCCGCACCCCGGTGCCGGCGTGCGCCGGGGCCGCTGCGAGCACCGCCCCCGCGAGCAGTACGGGTACGCCGAGCAGAGTCACGATCCTGCCGTTCATGATGCCCCTCCCAATGCCGATCACCGGTGTCACACCGATGACGACGGTACGGACCGGCCAGACGGCGGTCGATCCCGGAGTCCTTCCCGGGGTGATACGCCGGGACCGGCACCACCGGCAGCGTCACCGCCGTGACCTGCAAAACTGACCTGACAATACATCATCAATACCAACTGGCAAGGAGGTTGACTCAGGTCGTGGAGTCACTCCACCTGACCTCTGCGGCGCCGCTGGACCCGTCCTCCGCCCGCGCGGCCCGCAGCTCTTGCCGCGGGCCCGGGCCTCGGCGACGACATGCACGCGGCCGCCGCCAGATAGCCCGTCGGCCTCGCAATCCGGCCTGGCTCCCGTCCTACCCCGTCTCGTTGCGCTGCGACAGCGAGGACCGTAGGCCACCGCCGCCCCGATGTGCCTGGCTTGTGTGCAGGTGACAGGGGTTCAGGTGCCGTGGTGGGCGGTGTGCCCGGGAAGGGGGCCGTAGGCGGTGCAGTAGCCGCAGTCGCAGGTGGTGAGGGAGTTGGCCTGGCAGTGGGCGGTGGGCCAGGCCCAGGAGGTGCAGGGCCCGGGGTCGACGGGGGTACCGTCGTCGGGCAGGGCGCGTCGGCACCAGTCGCACCGGACGGAGGCGGGCACGCCGGCCTGGCGCAGCTGGCGGGCTGCGGGGGCGGCGATCTCGAACGGAACGTCTTCCCGTACGGTGGCAGGTGCGCTGTCCAGGAGCTGCTTGCTGTACCACAGACTCAGGCCGGTGACCGCGCGTACCGCCTTCAGGGCCGTCGCCCCGCCAGGCGAGCCACCGCTCACCACGATCGTGAACTGCGGATCCTCCACGAACCCCCCTTGGTCGGTCAGTGTCGTGTCCGCTGCCAGTCAACCGCCCGGGCCCGCGCCCGGCCACAGGTTTTCCACACCGGCCGCGCCGTCAGACCCCGACACCCGGCCGTGGTGCCGTCGGTACCTTGGTTGAAGGCCTCTGCCGTTCTGGTGGCCGTGTTGTAGACCGTGTAGGGAGAACTGCGGAATGCCCATCCGTCGGTCATCGTCCAGGCCCCCAGTCGGTGGCCCGGTTCAAGGTCGCCGGAGAGAACGGAGACGTCGGTGCCGGCGGCGAAGACCTTGAGGCTGTTGGTGACGGGGTTGTGGAGGAGGGCGGGCGCGCCGGTGGGTTCGACGCGGTGCGGCGGTTCCCATCAGGTGGTGGGGACCGCCGCACTGGACGTTTCCGGGGGTCAGTACGAGAAGGACCATTTCTGGGTGGGGATGTTGTAGAAGGTCCACTGCTGGGCATGGGCGCCGTCGGTCTTGAGCGAGTCGTCGATCTCCAGGACCTTGCCGCTGTTGCGGTTCTTCAGGGCGTAGCCGCCGGCGGCCTTGACGAGGTCCCATTTCTGGGTGGGGAGGCCGTAGAAGGTCCACTGTTGGGCGCGGGCGCCTTCGGCGACGAGGGAGTTCTCGATCTCCAGGGCCTTGCCGCTGTTGGAGTTGCGTACCTCCCAGCCGTCGCCGGCCCAGTGGAAGATCCAGCGGGCGGTGGGCAGGCTGTGGCAGGTCCACTGCTGGGCGAGGGCGCCGTCGGTCATGAGGGAGTTGTCGATCTCCAGGCACTTGCCGCTGTTGGTGTTGACGAGTGGGGTCTTCCAGTCAACGACGCGGATCTGTTGGATCCAGGTGGTGAGGTCGTCGGTGCGGGTGTTGTAGGCGCCGGTGTGGGTGGTTTCGGTGGAGCCGAGGCAGTTGTTCTGCCAGGAGCGGCTGTTGAGGGCGGCGAGTTCGTAGTGGTCGCCGACCGGCCGTAGTGCGGGGCCGCCGGTGTCGCCCTTGCAGACGGCGGCGTCCGCGGGGGTTTTGGCGGTGATGGCGAGGCCGGTCGGGTCGATGGCGCCGACGGTGAAGGCTGCGCTGTGGAGCTGGTCGGGCACCCACTCGGTCTTGGTGCGGCCGTAGCCCGCCACCCGTAGTTCCTCACCGGCGGTGGGGGCGGTGGTGGACAGGGCGAGCGGGGTGATGTCGGTGACCGGGTTGGCCAGGCGTGCCATGACCAGGTCGCGGTCCGCGCGGGGGACGAGTTCGACGACGTCGCGGACCTGGCCCGCCGTGGTGGCGTCAGGGCGACCGACGGTGACGGTGGTCTTGAGTGCGGGCGCGCCGGCGGGCAGGGCCGTCGGCTGGTCGGGGTTGTCGGCGAAGCAGGAGGCGGCGGTGACGACCCAGAACGGGTCGATCAGGGCGCCGCTGCAGGCGCGTCTGCCATCGCCGATGTCGATCTTGGCGGTGAACGCGTAGGAGCCGGTCGGCGCGATGTCACCGCTGACGGCGGGCGCGGGCGTGCCGGTGAGCAGGGCACTGGTGAGGACGGCGGCGGTGACGGCCCCGGTCGTCCAGACAGTACGTGAGCGTGAGCGAAACATCAGGATCTCCCCCTGCCGGCCTTGACGGCGTGTGAGCCTCGACGGTCGAGGAACTGCGGACACGGGCTGAGGGGTACAGGGCCCTCGGGTGGTCGGCTACGGTCACTTGGGTGCCCGGCGGACCATGATGGACCAGTCGGACCAGCCTGCGCCGTTGGCGTTGGATGCGTGGGCCATGAGGCCGGTGATGCGGGCGAAGACCTCTGCGGTCTTGGTGTCCGGGTTGTAGACGGTGGTGGGGCTGCCGCTGAACTTCCAGCCGCCGGTCATCGTCCAGGCTTCCCAGCCTTTGGTTCGGGTCCAGGTGGTGCGGTACAGCGATCGGTCCGTGCCGGTCGCGAAGAGTTCGAGGGCGTTGGTGATCGGGTTGTACAGGACTGCGGGGGTACCGGCGAACTTCCAGTCGCTGGGGCCGATGAGTGACCAGGTGGACCAGCCTGCGCCGTTGGTGTTGTAGATGTGGGCCATGGTGCCGTCGGCGGTCAGGGCGAAGACCTCTGCGGTCTTGGTGTCCGGGTTGTAGACGGTGGTGGGGCTGTCGGTGAACTTCCAGTCGCCGGTCATCGTCCAGGATCCCCAACCGGTGGCACGGGTCCAGGTGGTGCGGTACAGCGATCGGTCCGTACCGATCGCGAAGAGCTCAAGGGCGTTGGTGACCGGGTTGTAGACGACGGCGGGAGTGCCCGTGAAGTGCCCCCCGGCGCCGATGAGTGACCAGGTGGACCAGCCGGCGCCGTTGGTGTTGTAGATGTGGGCCATGGTGCCGTCGGCGGTCAGGGCGAAGACCTCTGCGGTCTTGGTGTCCGGGTTGTAGACGGTGGTGGGGCTGTCGGTGAACTTCCAGTCGCCGGTCATCGTCCAGGATCCCCAACCGGTGGCACGGGTCCAGGTGGTGCGGTACAGCGATCGGTCCGTACCGATCGCGAAGAGCTCAACGGCATTGGTGACCGGGTTGTAGACGACGGCGGGAGTGCCCGTGAAGTGCCCCCCGGCGCCGATCGTGAACCAGCCGGACCAGTCTTTGCCGTCGGTGTTGTAGTGGGCGTTGGTCATGGTGCCGTCGGTGGTCAGCGTGAAGATCTCTGCGGTCTTGGTGTCCGGGTTGTAGACGGTGTTGCGGCCCCCGGTCCGACTGGCCATCACAGCGGACCATGCTGAGGTGGTCTGTTGGATCCAGGTGGCGAGGTCGTCGGTGCGGGTGTCGTAGGCGCCAGTGTGGGTGGTTTCGGTGGAGCCGAGGCAGCCGTTCTGCCAGGAGCGGCTGTTGAGGGCGGCGAGTTCGTAGCGGTCGCCGACCGGCCGTAGTGCGGGGCCGCCGGTGTCGCCCTTGCAGACGGCGGCGTCCGCGGGGGACTTGGCGGTGATGGCGAGGCCGGTCGGGTCGACGGCGCCGACGGTGAAGGCGGCGCTGTGGAGCTGGTCGGGCACCCACTCGGTCTTGGTGCGGCCGTAGCCCGCCACCCGAAGTTCCTCACCAGCTACGGGGGCGGCGGCGGACAGGGCGAGCGGGGTGATCTCGGTGACGGGGTTGGCCAGGCGTGCCATGACCAGGTCGCGGTCGGTGCGGGGGACGAGTTCGGCGACGTCGCGGACCTGGCCCGTGGTGGTGGGGTCGGTGCGGCCGATGGTGGCGGTGGTCTTGAGTGCGGGTGGGCCGGCGGGGACGGTTGCCGGTTGGGCGGGGTTGTCGGCGAAGCAGGAGGCGGCGGTGATGATCCAGTACGGGTCGATCAGGGCGCCGGAGCAGGCGCGTGTGCCGTTGCCGATGTCGATCCTTGCGGTGAACGCGTAGGAGCCGGTCGGCGGGGTGTCACCGCTGACGGCGGGCGCGGGCGTGCCGGTGAGCAGGGCACCCGTCAGGGCGGCGGCCGTGACGGCCCCGGTCGTCCAGGCGGTACGTGAGCGTGAGCGAAACATGGGATGACGTTCCTTCGTTGCCGTTGCGACCGGTGGGTGACTCTGTAACGGGTCGGTGCCCGCTCGGCAGTGGCCCGACGGGCGCGGGGTCAGCCGGTGACGCGGAGTTCGACGAGCATGGTCGACTTCTGGCCGGCGCCCTCGCCGACGCCGGTGATCCCGCCCTTGGGGATGTCCACGGTCTGGGCGACGCCGTCGGCGGTGAGGTTGGCGCGAACCGCGCGGTCGTTGGTCTGGATGAGGAACGTCTGCGGCAGTTCGAGGGTGAGCTGGCCGACGGTGCCGTTCACCCGGAAGCAGACCGAGGGACCGCCGGCCGGGTTGGGGACGGCCCGGCTCCAGAGCTGGATCTGGGTGGCGGTGTTGCAGTCGGCGAGGAGGATGTGGCCGTCTCCTCGCAGGAGCTTCAAGCTCGGGAAGGGGCTGGCGCCCGGGTAGCTGAAGTCCTCGACCGCCGGCGGCGGGGTCGGGTCGGCGGCCGCGGCAGCCGGGGCGGCGGCGGGCCGGGTGGCGGGGGAGGAGGAGTCGGCCGAGGCGGCGGCCACGGCGGTGAAGGTGACAACGGCGGCAAAAGCGGCAGTCGTCAGCCGGCTGAGCGTGCGGCGGCTCATCCGATTCCCTTTCTGGGCTGATCATGCAGACAGATCTGCAGATGCCAAAAGTATCGAGGATGCGTCCGTTTTCGCCTGGAAACTCAGGGCGCCGGGACGCGAAGAACGCACCGTCCACCCTGAGGGGATCATCAAGGGAAAGTCAAGGGTCACTATTGTGCCTCGACCCTGAATATCGCCGACACGTGTGGAAATCCGTGCATGGCGCCCCATAAGGCCCGATGTCCGGCAAGGTTTGGCCGCCTACCTCACCCGTCCCACCAGGAGCAGGGGCCCCGGTTCTGTGAATCCGGAACTCCTGTCATCGGCTCGGGGACTGGAGCGGGGAACTCCATTTCCGGACCCTGGTTCCGGCCGCTCGAAATATTTCTGCCAGGGGTGGACCGGGCCCATGAATTCGTGCTCTTCTTTCACGTAATGCCAATAGCCAGGCCGTGCTCGAACGAGGCCTGAGTGAGATCCGGGGGGTTTTCTCGTGACGCAGGGGTGGGGTGGTTATGCCATGCGCAGAAGGCGACGCCGAGTACTGGCGGGCATGAGCCGGGTGTGGCTGGGGATGTTGCCGCTGGCCCTCGTCGCGGGGCTGCTGGGGACGAACCCCGCCTCGGCGGGCGACGGCGACGGGCAGCCGGTGCCGCTGACGGACCGCGCCCGGGTGGTGGCGTTTTGGAAGGACGGCGGTCCGGCGGTCAAGTCCGCGGCCGAGACGGCGCTCACCAGCTCGGACGGCGGGGCCGTACAGAACTTCCTGAACAACGGTCGGTCGGCTGCCCAGGTGCAGGACGACCAGGTCAGCGCCGCGCAGATCTTCACGCTGGGCGGGGCGGCCGTGCGGGAGGCGGCGCGCAAGGCGCTGGTCGGCACGCCGGACGAGCTGCGCACCTTCCTGGAGGGTGGCTGGCAGGAGCCGCTGAAGGCCGATCAGCAGGTGAAGGCCGCCTCGCTGATGAACGGTGCCGGGGCGGGCGTGCAGGCGGCCGCGAAGACAGCGCTGAACGGCACGGCCGACGACGTGCAACTGTTCCTCAACGAGGGCCAGTACTCCGCACGCGAGGCCGATGACCGGGTCAAGCTCGTCCAGATCCTCAGCGACGGCGGCCCCAACACCCAGGCGGCCGCGCGCCTGGCCATCAACGGCTCGATCGACGACGTACGCGAGTTCCTCACCGTGGGCGTGCACGTGGCCCAGGCCCGGGACGCCGAGCGCGCCACCATCGCGCAGTTGACGCAGCAGGCCAAGGACGCCTCCGCACAGGCGGTGCGCGAGACCGAGGCTGCGAAGGAGTCCTCCGCGCAGGCGGTGGCGGCCTCGCAGCTGGCTAAGGAGTCGGCCGCGAAGGCGGCGGCCGAGACCGAGGCCGCCCGCAACGACTCGAACGCTGCGGGAGCGGCGGCCGGACGCGCGGCCGACGCCGCTGGCCGGGCCGCGGAGGCCGCTCAGAGGGCGGTGAAGGCCGCCCGCAGCGCGACCAACTCTGCCCGGACGGCCGCCAGTGCGGCTTCCCAGGCGGCCTACGCAGCCGCAGGCGCGGCGCAGGCCGCGACCGCCGCCCGCAGCGCGGCAGCCGGCGCGGCGTTGGACCGTTCCAATGCGGACCTCGCCGCGCGGGCCGCTACGGCGGCCGAGACCGCGGCGAACGAGGCTGCCACGGCCGCGGGCTCGCTCACCCAGGCCAACGCCGCTGCCGCCGCCAGCCAGCAGGCCGCCGATTCCGCGATCAGCGCGGGCGGCAACGCTGCGGCGGCCGCAGAGTCGGCAGACCAGGCCGGCGGCTTCGCCTCCGCGGCGAGCGCCCAATCGGCGCGGGCCAAGGCCGCCGCCGCCGCGACCCGCCGCCAGGCTCAGGAGGCGACCCGCGCCGCGACCGCCGCCAGGTCGCTGGCCGGTGAGGCCGCGCAGGCAGCTGCCGCCGCCAAGGCCCTCGCAGACTCGGCGGCTACCCACGCCCGCAACGCCGCAGCCGCTGCCCGGGACGCGGCCCAGCACGCGGGAGAGGCTGCGCAGGCCGCCGAGCGGGCGAAGGCCCACGCCGACGCCGCGGTGACGGCCGCCCAGACGGCCAAGAACGCCGTCGACAAGGCCAACCAGGTCCATGACCTCGCCCAGCGCGCCGAGGACGAGGACCGTACGGCCCGGACCGCCACCGCAGTGGAGAAGGCGCGTACCGCCAAGGCCGCCTACGACGACAACCAGACCGCGATCGGCGAGGCCGTCCAGCAACTGCGCCGCGTCAAGGACGACGCCGACCGCCTCGCCACCGCGCTCACCCGGCCCAACCCGGACACCGCGGGCATCGCCACCGACGGGCGCAAGCTCGCCGTCATGTCGATCAAGATCGCTGGCCCATGGGAGAACGCGGCCGCAGAGGTCGCGCTGTCCGGCGATGACACGGCCGTGCTGGACTTCGTGCGCACCGCACGGAGCCAGGCGATTGCCCTCGACGACCGAGCCCGGGTGTCCAGCCTCGCCATCGGCTCCGAACTACCGGCCGTGCGCGCCGCAGCGACCGAGGCCCTCAAGGGCGACGCGAACGCGGTCGGCCTCTTCTTGACCACTGGTCAATACCAGGCTGCCGTCCCGGACTTTCAGGTCAGCGTCGCCAACATCGTCAGCGAGGGCGGCCCCGGCGTCCAGGCAGCCGGACGCGCCGCGCTGAACGGAAACGCCAACGCCCTCCGCGATTTCCTCAACAACGGCCGCTACCAGGCTCAGCTCTCCGACAACCAGGTCAAGGCTGCAGCTCTGCTCCAGTCCGGCGGCAAAGAGGTCAAGGCCGCCGCCCAGGTAGCGCTCGAAGGGCCGCCCGGGGTCCTGCGCGCGTTCATCGCCACCGGACAGTACACCGCCGCGCGCAAGGACGCCCTGGCTGCGACCTACCAGGCTGAGATCCAGCGGATGATCGTCGAGGCATCGGCCGTCACGGCCTACGCCCAGCAGAGCGCCGCCGAAGCCGTCCAGGCCGCCGCCGTCGCCCGGGACGCGGCCGGCGACGCCAAAACCGCCTCAGAACAGGCCAAGGCCGCCGCCGACCAGGCCGCCGGCTACGCGGCCGACGCCCGCACCAAGGCCGCCGCAGCCGCCGCCAGCGCGCAGAAGGCCGCCGAATCAGCCAAGACCGCCACGGCCGCCGAGACCTCGGCCCGGCACTCCGCCGCGTCCGCCGCGTACTCGGCACAGCGAGCCCAGGTCTCGGCCGACATGGCGAACTCCTCCGCACAGGGCGCCTACGCGGCGGCCGCCCAGGCCCAGGCCGACGCCCAGGCGGCCGGGCAGGATGCGGAGAAGGCCGCCCAGGCTGCGATCAACGCCTTCCTGACCTACACGGCGAAGGACACCGCGGAGAAGGAAGCGGCCCGGCAGGCTGCCGAGGCCGCCGCCGCCGACGCCGAGATCAAGGCCTACAACGAGCAGGAGCAAAAGGACGACATCGCCGCTTTGGAGGCCGAACTCCGCAAGCAGGCCGATGACGACAGCTCAGGATGGCTGAAGGACCTCGCCTTCGACATCACCCACGGCCTGCTGGACCTCGTCTCGATGGCCCCCGGCGTGGGTACCCCGGCAGCGCTGGCCAACTGCGGCATCTACGCCCTGCAGAAGGATGTCGAGAACGCAATCCTGGCCTGCACCAGCGCCATCCCGCTGGCCGGGGATGCCGCCGAGGTCGCCAAGCTCGCAAAATGGGCCGAGAAGGTACCCGGCGGCAAGAAGGTCATGGACTTCTTGGAGAAGCTCTTCTCCAAGATCCCCGGTACCTGCCTGCTCAGAAGGAACAGTTTCCCGGCCGGCACCCGTGTGCTGATGGCGGACGGAACGACCCGGCCGATCGAACGGGTGAGGGTAGGCGACCAGGTCCTGGCCACCGACCCGGATCTCGGACGCACGGTAGCCCACGCGGTCAAGGCCACCATCTACACCCCGGATGACCGCGACTTCACCGAACTGGCGGTCGTGGACGGCACCGGTCAGGTCACCACCGTGACCGCCACCGACCACCACCCGTTCTGGTCGGAGAACCGCAAGACCTGGACCGACGCCGCACTGCTCGAGACCGGCGACTCGCTGCGCAACGACCGGGGACAACAGGTCCGGATCTCCGGCGTCCGGCACTGGAGTACCGTCCAGGCGGCGTACAACCTGACCGTCGACGAGATCCACACCTACTATGTGCTGGCAGGCAGCACCCCGGTTCTCGTCCACAACGCGGACGGCGAGCCGAGTGCGGACGACAAGAAGTTCGCCAGGCAGGTCAAGCTCCCAGCGGACAACCCGGCCGTCCGGAACCGGACGATGACGGTCGCGGACTACATCGCGAAGTTCCGGCAGGGCCGCGTCCGGAGCGAGATCGGGCAGAAGTACCTGAACATGACGGTGGCAGATGCCCTCAAGCAGGCGATGACAGACAAGGACTCGCAGGCCAGGAAGCTGCTGGTCACTGAGCGGTTCGACAGAAACAGCAACTACAGGGGAAAATGCAATTGAACCCACCCGTCATCGGACCGGTCACCGGCCAATCGGATTCCTGGTTCTCCTGCCGCGTCAGATTCGCTCACCTGGCCACCAGCAGCGAGTCGCTGCTCCTGCGGACGTCCGTCTACCTATTCATCGCGGACAGCTACGAGAGCGCCCACCCACGCGCCCTGGAGATCGGCCGGCGCGAGGAACAGGTGTACCCCAACGGGGCCGGAGGAATGACCCGGATCGCCATGGTTGAGATCGAGGCGATCGATCAATTGGACGAGATCGAGGACGGCATCGAGGTCGCTTGCCTCTGGTCGGACGAAATCGAGCCCTCCCCGTACACGTGGGACCAGGAGTTCCATCCGGAAAAGTCCAAACCCTGGAACACTCTCTGAAGCTTGTTCTTCGTGGTCCGGCCTCGAATGATGTCTCGAACGGGGTCGTTCGTCCGGGAGTGTGTCGGACGTGGACACGGTCTTCGTCTGATCCTGTGCGCCACGTCCGCGATGTCCACGGGCCCGAGCAACCACCCGATGCAGCGGGAACGTGGAGACCCTCGACCCGAGGGAGGAGCCGACGGCCCCTACCGGCACAGCTTCGGAGGACTCGGAGGAGGAAGGGCGGCTTCTCCCGTTCGCGGGCAGTGCCAATGGCGACGTGCTCTTCTGGCTCTGCGACAGCCAGGACCCGGACAGCTGGGACGTCGTCGTCTTCAAGCGCCAGCCCCGTTACGAGGGGGAACGCTGGGTCCGATTCGAGGCGGGCTTCGGCGACTTCCTCCTCGGCACACTCGGCGGCACGCTGCCGAACTCGTTCAGCGACAGAGGCTTCGCCGAGCCCCCGCACGCCTACCGCAACTGGCGGCAGCCGCTGTGACTCGCACGGTGTTTACCGAGGCGGACAAGGACATCGCGGTGCGGGAGGCAACGGAGCAACTGGCCGCCGTTTGCCCCAACGAGGCGCTGACTGTGGCCGTCGCCGCTGACCGGCGTCCCCCGCGTCACCCGCCGCTGCCTCGGCGCGCTCGGCGAGTTCGGGTGTGTCCGAGGTCGCGGCCGCAGACCAGCGGCGGATCACTCCCCGGGTTCGACCCACTGCGATCGCCAGGCCGGCGGGTCGAACGGGTCGGCGAAGTACTGCGTCTCCCGCACCACCCGCCCTGCCGAGAACTCCATGATGCTCACGGTCTGTGTGGGTTTGCCGTCATAGGTGAGCACGAATTCGGTGACCCAGAGGTCGCCGGTTCCGAGGATCCTGCGCACGGTGAAGGTCCGGACCGCGGGATGTTGGGTGCGCAGTGCCTGGATGTTGCTCCTGCCGCGGATGATCTCGCCGGACTGCGGGTATTCGACGATGACGTCGTCGGCGTAGATGTCGTGTTCCGCGTCCGCGTCACCGCTGTTCGATGCGGCCCAGTGCCGGTCCAGCAGGGCCCGGGCAACCGTCGCTTCCACCGTCATGGCCCTTTCGCTCGGAACACCACGTGCCCGACGTCCTGCGACGCGGGCGCGTGTCTGGGCGGGATCGCTCCAGGGCTGGTCACTTGAGGATCTCCAGCATCCGGTTCCCGAGGACCGCGGCCGAGGCCGGGTTCTGTCCGGTCACCAGGTTGCGGTCCTCGACCATGTAGGGCTCCCAGACCGGACCGCGGCTGAAGTTGACCCCGACCTTCGCCTTCACGTCGGTCTCCAGCAGCCACGGCACCCTGGAGGCGAGTCCGACGCCGTCCTCCTCCTCGTCGGTGAAGCAGGTGATGTGGTAGCCCTTGAACGGCGACTCGCCGTGGATCCTGGTGGCCAGCATCGCGGCGGGACCGTGGCAGACGATGAACAGCGGCTTGCCCGAGGCCAGTTGCCGGGTCAGCAGCCGCCCCGCGTCGGCGTCCCACGCCAGGTCCGCCATCGGACCGTGACCGCCCGGCAGGTAGACCGCGTCGTAGTCCTCCAGGCGCACGTCCGACAGCTGCAGCGGTCGACGCAGCACCTCCGCGGAACGGATGATGGCCTCCAGTTCCAGGGCGCTGTCGTTTCCGCCGACCATCTCGGGGCGCAGGCTCATCATGTCGACGGTCGGCGTCACACCGTTCGGCGTCGCGACGACGACCTCGTGACCGGCGTCCGTGAGGATCTTGTACGGGTTCGCGAACTCCTCGGCCCAGTAGCCGGTCGCGTGCCGCGTGCCGTCCTTCAACACCCAGTATGTGGCTCCGCTGACGATGAAAAGCACTTTTGCCATGGCAGAAATCCCCTCTCGGACGCATGCCAGGAGCGGGTTCGGCGGGATGCCCCACGCAACCACGCTAGGCAGCTGCGCCGACCGCGCGCAACCCGGTGCTCCGTCGGCGCTCTGGCACACGTATCGCGCCGCCGACGGTGGCGCCCCCGGCTACGGACACATCCGGTCACATGTCGAGGACCACGTCGGCCGGGGGCGTCGAGCAGCAGATGAGCGCGCTTCCCGCGGCGGGGGGCTCCAGGGGCTGCGGGGCGTAGTCGACGTGGCCGGAGAGGAGCGCGGTCTCGCAGGTGTGGCAGATTCCGGTGCGGCAGGACCAGCGCACGGGCACGTCGCACGCCTCGGCGAGTTCGAGCAGCGTCCCGTAGTCGGGGTGCCAGGGGACGACCAGCCCGGTGCGCGCGAAGGCTACGGACGGTCCCGGGCGGCCGTCGGGAGGAGCGGCCGGCTGGTGTGGTGTCCGGGCGGGTCCGGTCACCACGCCGGGGGTGATGGCGGACGTGGCCCCGAAGATCTCGGTGTGGATCCGGGAGGGCGGCAGGCCGCAGGTCTGAAGGGCTCCGGTCATGTCCTGCATGAACGCGTTCGGCCCGCAGATGTAGGCGTCGGCGTCCGGAGGCGGTGCCAGGCCGCGGATCCGCTCGGGACTGAACCGCCCGCTGACCGTGTAGTCGACACCTGGGCGGTCGACGCCGGCCGGACGGCTGTAGGAGACGAACGAACGGCCTGCGGGCAGCTGGGAGAGCAGTGCGCGTACTTCGCCGGCGAACGGGTGGTTCTCGCCGTTCCGGGCCGCGTGCAGCCACCACACCGCGCGCTGCGAGTGCTCCGCGGCCAGGGCGTGCAGCATGGCCAGGACCGGGGTGGCGCCGACACCGGCGGACAGCAGCAGGACCGGAGTGTCCGCGTCCGCGAGTAGGAACGTGCCGCGCGGAGCGGCGACATCGAGGGTGTCACCTACCTTCACGTGCTGGCGCAGGTAGGTGCTGGCGACGCCGTTCGGTTCCTGCTTGACACTGATGCGGTACGTTTCGGCGCCCGGTCGGCCGGAGAGCGAGTAGTTGCGGATGACCGGGGAGGTCTGTGGGTCCGGTCGCAGGCGGACCGTGAGGAACTGCCCCGGCAGGGCGGCGGGGAGCGGCTCGCCGTCGACCGCCGACAGAGTGAGCGAGAAGATGTCCGCGCTCTCCGGCTCGATGCGGGCGACGTCGAGCCGACGGAACCCGGGCCAGGCCGGCGGCGGGCTGCTCGTGGTCAGCCCGCGGTTTCCACCCGCTGCGCCGGGGCCGCGGTCCGCGTCGTCGAGCAGGGCTCGCAGCGACGTCCTCCAGCCGGGGCTCAACGCGGCGATGCGCAGGGCCCGTTCGAGCTGCGGCCGGGCGTGGCCGGGCAGGTAGAGCAGCGCGTCGATCTCCGCGACGGTCATCTCCTCGGGGCCCGAGGCGATCTTCACGATCTCGTCCCCGGCCCGCACCGGCCCTTCGGACAGCACCCGCATGTAGAAGCCCGGGCGGCGATGGGACACCAGCAGGGCAGCCATCTGCGGCTCGCCGAGCCGCAACCCCACGCGGTAGCACGTCACGCGGGGTTGGGTGACCTCGAAGACCGCACCGCCGATCCCGTAGCGGTCACCGATGCACACCTCGTCGTCGGCGAGTCCGTCCACGGTGAGGTTCTCGCCGAACTGGCCGTACGTGAAGTCGTCCCGCTCCAGGTGCTCCTGCCAGTGTCGGTAGGAGCTCAACTGGTAGACCAGCACGGCTCGTTGCTCGCCGCCGTGCCCGGCGAGGTCACCCTGCCCGTCGCCGTCCAGGTTGAGCCGGCGCGCCATCACGGGCCCGGCGACGGGGTACTTCCAGACGCCGGTGCGGGTGGTCCTGCCCTGCCAGGGGACGTCCTTGGGCATGCCGACGTTCACGGCGATCAGAACGGCCATGACCTGTGCTCCTCCCGCGCTCGACAGGCCGGTGCCTGCCTCCAGCGTCGTACGGTCGGCCGCCGACCGCACCCGAAGAGCTCTGCGCGGCGCCGGGGCGCGGCGACGAGTAGATTGACATCCTCCCTGCCCTAGAGGACGGGGATTCCTAGCTCACTTCGCCTGGCCGTCAGCGACGGGCAGGGCTTACAAGATCAGCACTAGCCGGGTCGAGACCAGCCCGGACGAGCATCACCCGAGCGGAGTTCTTGTCCCTGGGAGAGGAGACTCCGCACGCGGTGCACGTATACGTTCTCTCGGAAAGCGGAAGACGGTGCTTGGCTCTCGCACCGCA
>NZ_JBFBNR010000074.1:0-25855 GCF_040687675.1 Kitasatospora sp. NPDC056731 | reverse complement strand
GATGCCCAGGAAGCTGTAGGCGAACATGGTCGACATCGGGATCACCGCGGTCCGCAGCCCGTGCTTGACCAGCGCCCGGCGGAAGCCGGCGGGACGTCGGGCGTTGCCCGGTCGGGGTGTGCTCAGGAGCGCTGGGCTCAGTAGCGCTGGGCCTTCACCACGACCGGGACCAGGGCCAGATCGGCCGGCTGGCGGCTGAAGGCGATCGGACTGGCCTTCCCGCCCGGGGCCAGGTTCTCGGCGCCGACGATCGCCGAGTCGACGGCGTGGCCCGACGCGTCGGTGAAGTCCACCTGGACCGCGTAGGACGCGGCCTCGCGGGTGCTGTTGACGATGGTCACGACGGCGGCGTGGAGGCCGCCGGTGGTGGACCGCGGCACGCCGGTCAGGGTGATGTCGGCGGTGGCGTTGCCGGGGCCCTCCACGGTCTTGAGCACCTCGGTCGCCTTCGCCCGGTTCTGCGCGGCCTGCGCGTCCGCCGATGCCTCGAACGCCGAGGCGGCGGCCGCCGCCGAGGCCGAGCGTGCGGCTACCGAGGCCGAGGCCGACTCCAGCGCGGAGGCGAAGGCGGAGGGCGGCTCCCCGGAGAAGCTCGACGGGTTGGGTGCCTCCGACAGCGTCGCCCCCGCCGCGTTCGTCGGCGTCGCGGGCCCGGAGGAGCTCCCGGATGAGCACGACGCCACGAGGAGGACGGCCGCTCCTGCCGCCGCGGCCAGGGCGGCCACGCTCCGCGGCAGCCGGGGGCCGCCGCCCTGGCTGGTGTACAGCGTACGCATCACGCACAACCCTCCGGTCATCCCGCTCATCCGTTCGGCCGTCGGTGGGCACGTGCATGCCCGCAGCCGCCCGGTTCGTGCTCTCCATGCTTTGTTCTGCACGCCCGGACCACGAGCGGTGCTGGGCCGTCCGGACGGCACGGAGCACTTTCGGCGGGCGGCGCCGGCCGGGCGACCCGCCGGGCCGTCGCCTGCCGCCACCGGCAGCAGCCGCCAGGGTGCCCCGCCGCCGAGGAAGGGGACCGCCAGGCCGTACGCCCGGATGTAGCCCGGTCGGGTTGAGCGGGGAATCGGCCGGTTCCGGGGAGGGTACGGAGTAGCGGACTTCGAAGCGGCGCCGGAAACGGCGGAGAAGTCAGGAGAACGCGGACGAGGGCGAAACCGCCGGATTTCGCATCCAACACCCGTAGTTGACGTTCCGTCCCACCGTCGGCGGCCATCGCGCACGGTGTGGGCGGTTGCTGTGTGTCGTCCCCCTCGCGGCCTGTGTCGTGTGCCTGTTCCCCCTTCCCCGCCGTGGCGCCCCCTCTGCTCCCTCCCCACGAAACCGGAGTACTGCATGCGTGTGCGAACGATGCTCGCCGCCTCCCTGGCCTGCGCCCTCCCGATCACCGGACTGACCGCCGCAGGCGGCGCCGCTGCCGCGCAGCCGGTGAACGCAGAGCCGGTGAACGCACAGCCGGTGAACGCGCAGTCCGTGCGGGCCGCGGCGGTCGTTCCCGATGACTGCCCGCCGCCGCCCGACGTCACCGATTCGCCGATGGCCGAAAAGTATTACTGCGCCCAGGAGAGATTCGGGCCGGCCGCCATCCCGAACGACGAGCCGGCCGCCACGCTGCTGAGGGGGTACCAGCGCTTCGGCGGGCTCAGTGCCAGCCACTTCGTCCAGCTGTACTACGACGCGACGGACAAGCGGTGGGCGTACGCGCCCGACCGTGGCTTCCAGAGGCTCGACGGCAAGCTCGACCAGACGGTGTACACGGTGCCGATCGGGACCAAGCTGATCCGGTTCGGCGACATCCTCAACGGCGGCGGGTACCTCGCGGATCCCGGAACGCCCTTCGTCCAGATGGCGGTCACGCCCGACGCCCTCAACGGCGGCTACCACTGCCTGTCCGCCGAGAAGGAGTTCAGGGTGCAGAAGGGGCACGTGGCCGCCTTCTACGGGATGCCCGGCGGAGGCGTGCAGGAGTGGCTCGACCAGACCCTCAAGCCCGCAGGGTTCCAGGGCGACTACAAGGTCAACAGCCTCATCGCCCAGGGCTACCTCGGCGAACTCCCGGCAGAGCGGTGCAACGTCACCCCCACCGGTTCCTGACCGGCGGCAAGCAGAGCGCCGACGGCGGCCTGCGGAGAGGCTGACGGCAACCTCTGGATCGCCCCTGCCCCCGCTGCTGCCGGGGGGTAGGGGCGACTCCGCCGTCCCCGTCGGAGCGGGGAGGTGTGGTCAGAGGAGCCGGTCGCGGTGGCGGGCGGCGGTTGCGCGGACGAGGCGGGCGAAGTTCTCGCGGCTCTGGTGCCGGTGCTGTGCGGCCCGTTCGTCGTCCAGGTCCGCGTCGTGCAGGTCCGCGTCGTGCAGGTCCGCGTCGTCCGGGCCTGCGTCGTCCGGGCCTTCGTCGTCGGTGCCGAGGTGCTCTTCGTCGAGGTCGTCGTACTCGGTGTGGAGGACCCAGCAGCCGTGGATGCCGGCGAGGAGGTCTTCGAGGAGGTCGCGGGCGGGGCGCCTGGGGTCGAGGGGGGTGAGGCGCAGGCCGGTGTCCTCCGGGTCGGTCTCCTCGTCGTCGGTGTAGTCCTCGGTGTAGTCGTCGAGGGCCCCGTCGAGGTCTTCGAGTTGTTCGCGCAGGCCGGCGGGGTCGGGGAGGAGGCCGTCGGCGATGTGGAGGGCGTGGCGGACGAGGCCGGTGACGGCGTCGTGGGGGGTGTGGCCGGCGTCGAGGAGTTCGAGGACGAGGGTCGGGGTCTGGTGCGGGAGGTCCTCGATGTTGTCGGCTTCGAGCAGGACGGCGGTGGCGTCGTGGCCGGAGGCGTCGGCGGCGACCTCGGCCGCGGCGGCGAGCCAGTGCGCGGCCGCGACGGCGGCGGCGGTCGGGTCGATGTCGGAGAAGAGGGCGAGGGAGCCGAAGGGGTTCTGCTCCAGCAGGTGGTCGGCGGCGGCGACCTGGACGGGGGAGGCGTCCTCGCGGCTGAGCAGGACGGCCTGCTGGGCGCGGCCGGTGAGGTTGCCGAGTTCGGCGCTCTCGACGGCGGTGAGTTCGGTGACGGTCTCGGCGAGGACGGCCTTCGTCAACTCGGGTTCGTCGAGGGCGTGCAGGGCGCGGCCGGCCTGGTGGGCGGATTCCAGCAGGGGACTGTAGGAGACGGTGAGCAGGCCGCCGTGGGGCAGGTTCGGTGCGGCCACGGCTTCGGCGACGTCGCTGAAGGTGTCGCGTTCCTGCTCGCGGCGCCAGCCCTCGGTGTCGGGTTCGAGGGAGCCGGCGGCGCTGGCGGGGTGGGTGTAGGTGCGCCAGGCCGCTTCCGACAGGCGGGTGAGCGCGCCGGCCAGGCGCAGGAGCGTGGCGCTGGGTGCGTCGGCCGGGAGGGCGGTGATCCGGGTGGCGAGGTCGCCTTCGCCGGTTCCCCAGGTGGCGATGAGCTCGTGCCGGTTCGGGTCGACGCTGTAGCGGGTCATGATGCCTACCTTCGGGGACGCGCGGCTGATTGCTCGGCTGACGGCAATTCTGGCGCATCGTCAGGTGGCGGCGGGCGAAGCCCACCCCGGGCGCGAGCGCGGGAGCCTCGCGCCCGGCCCGTTCACAGCAGCAGACGGCCACGGGTCTCGGGCATCCAGCGGGCCAGGGCGAGGGCGGACGCCGCGCTGATCGCCGCGTACACACCGAACGCCCCGCCGAGCGACAGCTCCTGCACGAGGGGGAGGAACGTGGTCGCCACGACGAAGTCGGTTGCCCAGTGGGCCGCGGTGGCCAGACTCATCAGCACTCCGCGGGCACCTGCCGGGTAGATCTCGGCGATGTAGACCCAGAAGACGGCGGCAGGGCCCACTGCTCCCGCCATGATGAAGACGCACAGCAGCGCCGCGGTCGGCGCCCCCGTGTGTCCGAGTGGCTGCGCGACCGCGATGCCGACGGCCGCGACCGCCATGACCAGCAGTCCTCCGATCATCGTCTTCCGGCGGCCGACCCGGTCGAGCAGAACGATGGTGACGACGGTGGCGGCCACGTTGCACAGCCCGACCAGGACGGCTCCCCGGATGCCTCCGGCAGCGGTCATGCCGCTGCCGCCCAGGATGGTCGGCACGTAGTAGATCGCGGTGTTCAGACCGGTCAGATGGACCAGGACGGCGATCGCCAGCCCCAGTGCGACCCAGCGGGGACCGGCCAGCGCGCAGGCCTGCCGGAGGCTCGCGGCGGGGGCGGCGACGGGCCGGGCGACGGTTGCGGTCGCGGAGCCGGCGGTGGGCCGGGTGGCGGTCGCCGTCGCGGGGCGGCCACCGGGTCGGACGGCTGCGCCGCCAGGGTCGGGCGGAGACAGGCGCCGGGCGGCGACTGCCGCCCGGGCGGTGTCTCCCCTGGCGTGCAGCCAGTCCGGCGATTCGGGCACCAGGCACATGCCGGCCAGCAGCACGCACGCGGGCAGGAGCCCGAGAGCGAGCATCCAGCGCCAGGCTCCCACGGGTTCCAGGAGATAGGCCACCACGTAGGACAGCAGGAGCCCGATCGTGATCATGAGCTGGTTCAGTGTGACGAGCGCGCCGCGTCGGGCGGGCGGAGAGATCTCGGAGATGTACAGCGGGACCGCGAACGAGACGGCCCCCAGGGCGAGTCCGACGAGGAACCGCCCGATGAGGAGCGTGGTGGAGCCCGAGGCCGCCGCCGAGGCCGCCGTTCCGAGGGCGTACACGGCCGCGGCGGCGCCGATGACCGGCCGGCGTCCGAACCTGTCCGCCAGCCGCCCACTGGTGAGGGCGGTGAGCGCCGCGCCGAGGAGGGCGGCCGACACGACCGCCCCCTGCTGCCACGACGACAGGGTGAAGATGTCGGCGACCAGCCGCAGGACTCCGGCGATCACCCCGATTCCGTAGCCGAACAGCAGCCCTCCGACGGAGGCGACGCACACGGTCAACAGCCGTGCGGCGCCCGGGGGGACGGGCGCCGTCATGGCGACACCCCTGCGCCGCCGTCGACATGGTCGCAGGACGGGGCCAAGTCCATGGGATGCCCTTCTTCGAAGTGCCGTAGGCAGGGGTGGGGCGAGGCCGGGTCAGGCCGCCGGTAATCCGCCGCCCACGCCGATGACCGCCCCCGGACACCGCGCCGAGGCGATCACCGGCTTCGCAATCCGGGAGCAGACTACCGGCGTCACCGGCCGACCCGGCGCAACCCGGACACTCCCCGACGCACCGTCAGAAACGTCTTACGGTCGGATCAACGCGAGGACCTCGTCCCGGAGGTGCTCCATGGTCTCCTGGTCGTGCGCCTCCACGTTGACCCGAAGGACCGGTTCGGTGTTCGACGGGCGCAGGTTGAACCGAATTCCGCCCGGCAGACC
Organism: Kitasatospora sp. NPDC056731; assembly: GCF_040687675.1. Classification (NCBI taxonomy): domain Bacteria; kingdom Bacillati; phylum Actinomycetota; class Actinomycetes; order Kitasatosporales; family Streptomycetaceae; genus Kitasatospora; species Kitasatospora sp. NPDC056731. The sequence goes on along the minus strand of NZ_JBFBNR010000074.1, from coordinate 20,534 downwards.
GACCGTCAGACCGTCGAGCCGGTCCGTGGTCACCCCGGCCCGGTGCCGGTAGCGCTCCTCCACCTCCCGGATCGTGGCCGCGACGTCGGCGACGACGCAGTTGAGTTCGCCGGACAGCGCGAACCGGCTGTGCGCGGCGATCACGGCGGACAGCGGCCGGTCCTGTCCACCGAGGGCGGCCAGCACGTGGAGCGCGGCGAGCATGCCGCTGTCGGCACGCCAGAAGTCCCTGAAGAAGTAGTGTCCGGAGTGCTCTCCGCCGAACACCGCGTCGTGCTGCGCCATGAGCGCCTTGACGTGGGAGTGCCCCACGCGGGACCGGAACGGGCGTCCGCCGTGGCGGCGGATGCTCCGCACCGTGGCCTCGGCGGTGATCAGGTTGTACACGATGGCCGAGCCGGGGTGCCGTGCCAGCTCCCGGCCTGCGATCAGGCTGATGACGGCGGACGGTGAGATCGGCTGACCGCCTTCGTCGACGAAGAAGCAGCGGTCGGCGTCACCGTCGAAGGCGAGTCCGACGTCGGCCCCCTGCCTGCGGACCTCGGCCTGGAGGTCGACGAGGTTCCTGGGGTCGATGGGGTTGGCCTCGTGGTGGGGAAAGGTGCCGTCGAGTTCGAAGTAGAGCGGGACGAGGTCGACGGGCAGGCCCGCGAAGACCTCCGGGGCGGTCAGGCCGGCCATGCCGTTGCCCGCGTCGGCGACGACCTTGAGGGGCCGGATCCCGGTGAGGTCGACGAGCTGCCGCAGGTGTGCCGCGTACTCCTGGAGGAGTGGTCTTTCCGTACGGGTGCCGGGGTCCGCGGCGGGTGCGGCGCGTTCCCCCGCCACGAGCCAGTCGCGGATCCGGCCGAGGCCCGTGTTCTCCCCGAGGGGGGCCGCGCCGCTCAGGCACAGCTTGATGCCGTTGTCCTTCGCGGGGTTGTGGCTGGCGGTGATCATGGCGCCGGGAAGTCCGAGCGATCCACTGGCGTAGTAGAGGTAGTCGGTGGAGCCGAGCCCGGCGTCGATGACGTCGGCACCGGCCCGGCGGGCGCCGTCGCTGAACGCCCGCACCAGCATGGCCGAGGACGGGCGCATGTCCCTGGCCACCACCACCTGCGGGGCGTTGGTGAAGCGTACGAACAGGCCGCCGACGCGTTCCGCGACCTCACCGTCGAGTTCGGTGGGGACTTCCCCGCGAATGTCGTAGGCCTTGACCAGTCGCGCGTAGTCGGACACGGTCACCCCTTCACGAGGCCGAGGCCGAGGCCGGGGCCGCGGACGCCGACTGCCGACGGCGCGCCACGGCCACCCGGTAGCCGTCCAGGGTGTCCGCGACCATCCTCCGGCTGCTGAACTCCCGTTCCGCCGTGGTGCTCGCGTTGGCCGCCAGCTCGGCGGCCAACGCCTCGTCGGTGAGCACCCGCAGTATCCCTGCGGCCAGTGCGGGCGGGTCGGCCGCCGGCACGAGCAGTCCGTCGACGCCGTCGGTGATGACGTCGCTGATGCCGATGACGCGGGTGCCGACGACGGGCTTGCCGGCGCGCATCGCCTCGACCACGCTGAACGGCAGTCCCTCCGCCAGGGAGGGCTGGACCACCAGATCCGCCGCGGCGTAGACGGCAGGCATCGCCTCGGCGCCGAAGTCCTGGCGGAGAGTGACCAGTTCTGCCACACCCTCGTGTTCGAGTCGGCCCCACACGCTCTTCTCGTACGCGTAGTCCGAGACCCTCCCCGCCAGGAGCACCCGCACCTCGGGCAACTCCGCCGTGACCAGGGGCAGCGCCGCGGCCAGGTCGAGCTGGGCCTTGCGGGCGGACATCCGGCCCGGGAGGACGATCAGCCGCTGGTCGGGGGTGACGCCGAGTTCGGTGCGCAGTGCGGAGCGCAGGTTCCGGGCCACGTCGTCCGGCGGCGCGTCGGGAACGCCGTTGTGGACGAGTCTGATGCGGTCGGCGGGGGCGCCGAAGCGGGCGGCGCGCTCGGCGAAGAAGCGGCTGGGGACGAAGTGCATGTCGACGGGGAGGGTCTGGTACGACAGGCGGCACCGGCCGTGGCCGAACCGCTCCAGGTCGGGGTTCTGCTCGTGCAGCGAGCACACCAGTGCGGCGTCCGTTTCGAGTGCCACGATGCTCGCGAGGATGAGCGTCTCATGGCTGTTGGCGTGGACGACGTCGAAGCTCTCGCCCTGGAGCACGGCCCCCAGTTCGTCGAGGACGGAGTACTGCATCTGTCGCCATCGCACCTTGTCCCGGGCGTCCACGCGGTCCGCGAAGTCGCGCAGCCGCACGACCCGCCCCGCGTCCTCCTCGCGCTCCCCGGGTAGGTCGTCCAGCCATGACCCGTCGGTCGCGATGACGACGTCGTGGCCGTCGGCCACCAGCCCTTCGCACAACAGCCGCGCATAGGTCTCGGCCCCGCCGTGCAGGGGCTCGTAACTGGAGGTCAGCATCAGGACTTTCATCGGTCCGCCCTTTCGGTGAGCCAGGGAATGAGCCCACGGCCGGCGTCCTCGCCGGCCTCGCGCAGCGAGTCGGGAGTGCCCACGTCCCGCCAGTAGCCGGTGAGCCGGTGCGCCCCCACGCGTTCGCCGGCGGCCATCAGTGCGGGGGCGAGTTCCCTGGCGTAGTCGTAGACGACGCCTTCGGGGATGTGCGCGATGATGCGGGGGTCCAGGCAGTACACCCCGGCGCTGATCCAGTGCGTCTCGTCGTCGGGGACGTCGGGCTTCTCCCGGGCGCCGCGGATCAGACCACCGGGGTCGATGTACAGCACGCCGTAGCGGCGCGCCTGCCGGATCCGCGTACAGGCGAACGTCAGGGCGTACCCTCCGCGCGTGTGCGCGTCGACGAGCCGTTGGAGCGGCTCGCCCATGATGACGTCGCAGGACGTGACGAGCACGGCGTCGAAGGCGGCGAGTTCCTCGTGGAACAGCCGTAGCGCCCCGGCGGGCCCGGTGAGGCGGGGCTCGGTCCGGGCGTGGAGGGGCACCTTCACCGTGGTGCCGTCGAGGAAGCGAAGGACCTGCTCGGCCTGGTAGTGCAGATTGAGGTAGACGTCCGTGACGTCGGTCTCGGCACACCGGTCCAGCAGGTGTCCCAGCAGCGGCTTGCCCGCCAGGGGCAGGAGCGGCTTGGGCGTCTGGGCGGTGAGTGCTCCCATCCGGCTGCCGCGCCCGGCTGCCAGGATCATCCCCGCCAGCCTCATCCGGTCTGCCCCGTCTGCCCGGTCTGACCGGTCTGCCCCGCCTCGGGCGAGGCCTCCGTCGGCAGGGGGCGTGCGGCCAGCCAGGACACGACGGAGTCGACCCCGTCCTCCAGCGTCGTCCGGGCGGTCCAGCCCAGTTGGGCCTGGGCGCGGGAGGGATCCAGGCACCCCCTGCGCACTTCTCCCGCCAGCGGCGGCCCGAAGCGGGGCGGCAGCGAACGGCCGGTCCGCTTCTCGACCGCCTGGTGGATGTCCAGGACCGAACTCTCCCCGCCCTTACCGATATTGATCAGACCGTGCCCCTGGTCCATGGCCCGCACGAACGCATCGGCCACATCGCTCACATGCACGTAGTCGCGCGTCTGCAGGCCGTCCCCGTTGATGACACAGGTCTGCCCGGAGAGCATGCGCTGCGCGAAGATGGAGACGACTCCCGCCTCACCGAACGGGGTCTGGCGGGGGCCGAAGACGTTGCCGAGGGCGAGCGCGACGTAGTCCAGGCCGTAGGTCTCGTGGTAGAGGCGCAGATAGTCGACGGCGACGGACTTGGTCAGCCCGTAGAAGGAACTGGGCACACGGCCCGCGGACTCCTTGATGGGAACCCCGTCCTCACCGGCGGGCCCGTAGATCGTCCCGCCGCTGGAGGCGAACACGACCTTGCGGCTGCGGCTGCGCCGCGCCGCTTCGAGCATCCGGACCAGGCCGATGACGTTGACCTGGGCGTCCAGCAGGGGATCCCGCATCGACACCTTCACGCTGAACTGCGCGGCCAGCAGCAGCAGCACCTCGGGCGCGAAGTCCTCCACCGCGGCCGCGGTGGACTCGTCGACCACGTCGGCCGTGAGAATGCTCAACTCGGGCCAACGGGCCTCGCTCTCGGCGAGATTGGCCCGATCGCCGGTGGAGAAGTCGTCCACCACCAGGACGCGGTGTCCCTGTGCACACAACCGGTCGACGATGTGCGAGCCGATGAACCCGCCGCCACCCGTGACGACAACCTTGCTCATGCCTTGGTCCCCTCTCGTGGTTCGCGAATGTGTGTCACACCCGGAGCGGCCTGGCCACGCGGCGGATCCGCGTGGCCACGCCGCAGCCGGACGTCGTCCTGGAGGATGTGCGGGCCGTCGGCTGCCGGGGACACGACCAGGAGCGCCGCGGTGGCGGCGGCCGTGTCCCCGGTCCGCACGACACGGTCGAGGAAGTGGCCGGGGCGCAACGCCCGAGTGGCCGTGAGTTCCTGTCCCGATGCCTTTTCCGATTTCCGGCCCTCCAGGCCCTTACGCGGCGCCCTTCTTGATGCGGTATCCGACCGCCGTCACGGGGTTGTCGACGAACATGCGGTGGACCGCCGCGTCGTCGAATCCGATGGAGAGAATGTTCTGCCGCTGCTTCTCATAACCGCTCGACCCCGCCGCCACGGCCCCGTCGTCACGCAGCCACAGCGGATTGTGGTCACTCCGGGTCAGCGGTTCCTGGGCCATCGTGGCGACCTCGGTGTGGTCGGTCAGCGCGATGAGGCGGTCCACACCCAGGTATTCGACGGTGCGCCGGCAGATTTCGAGGTCGACGTGGTACCCGTCGAAGTTGATGCACGGGTACAGGAGGGACTCGCGTGCGGAGCGCAGCATTTCGGCCGGAACAGGGCCGAGCAGTTCCCGGAGGTCGGTCTCGTTCCAGTCGGGATCGAGCACCCGCCGCAACTCGGCTTCGCGGTTGACCCGTTCCTGCGGCGTGCGCCAGGAATGCGTGAAGTTCCGCGGGGTGTCGTTGTACAGATGGTCGGTCAGGACCAGGTAGGGCGAGGAGTCGTAGCGGCTGTGCAGGAATTCGAGCACTTCCCGCAGTCGGACGGCACTGCGTTCGGGCGCCTCCCGGTGGAAGTGCCCCACGGCGATCCGGAGCCCCTGCTCGTAGAAGCTGGTGAGCAGGTCGGCGAAGGTGGGGCCGGCGTCGATGCGCTCGTCCAGGGCCATGGCGTCGGGCGCCATCACGATGTAGCGCAGGCCGAGCGGGCCGAGGGACGCGATGACGTCCCACTCCTTCGCCGACGGGAACCACCGTCCGGCCCGCGGTACCCCTCCTTGCGGCCCGAGCAGCGGGCCCTCGATCGCGAAACCGGCGATGTTGGGAACCGCGTTCGCCTGTTCGAGCCGGTGGTACTCCTGGAGGACCTCCACCAGGCGGGGGAGATTCTCCCGGCGCAGGTAGACGGTCGGCAGAATTCCGTACTCACGGGATTCCGCAGCCTTCTGGACCTCGGGGAGGTCCTCGGGTGAGATGGTCGAGAAATCGAAGTCGTCGATTCCGTGGAAGTGGTAGAGAAGGGCCTTCACTTTTACCCTCGTTCCGTCTCGGACTATTCCTTGGACGGTTGGATTGGGTGCCGTCTCGACAGATACGGCTATCGACTTCCTGAGGCTTTTCTCATTGTCACGATCGACCTCACGAGTCGTCGCCGGGAGCAGCACGTCCTGCTGCAAACTCCGTGGACTGGCCTGCGGATAGCACGGCAGCGCCAAAAGAACGGAGACTGTACGTACAAGCATCCGTCGCCCGAGGGATGTTGAAAACCAAATCCCCGACAGTGTCCTGAAGTCACTGCGGCCTGGCGCACCTTGGTGCCTTGACAGTGGCCTTACAATTCGGGGTAAGTATGTGGTGATTATGTGCTGGCGACGCCGGGCGGCAGGGTTTTCGCCCGAACGCTGTTACGGGTGTTGCCATTGTTCCTCCCCGCCGGATCATGCTTTTCGTGGCCGGGATGACCGGTGGTCCCGCCCTTCGCCGGCGGATTCCGGAACCCGCCTGGTCAGCACCCGTAACAGCCCGTCCGCCGTCAGTGCGCGAGGAGCCGGCGGAGGAAGACGTCCGGGACGTGGTTGGTGTCGCCGGGGACGAGGGTGCCGTCCTCGGAGGTGAACAGCACGGCGCTGCCGGAGGCGTCGGTGTACGGGTTGTCCGAGGTGCCGGTGCTCGCCGTGCCGTCCTCGGCCGCGCCGGCGAGTTCGACGGCTCCGGTGGCGAGGTCGCGGCGGAACACGTTCTGCCGCCCGCCGTCGACGCCGGGGACGAGGTTGCCGGCGTCGGAGACGAAGTAGACCCAGCGGTCGCCGTAGGACATGGTGCCGCGACCGGCGGAGCCGACCGTGGTGGTGCCGGGCAGCGGGGTGGTCACCCTGGCCACGGTGCCGGAGCGCAGGTCGCGGGTGTAGAGCTCCTGGTGACGGTTGAGGATCGGCCCGCCGGGCGCGTCGAGGGTGTAGACGGCGTACTGCCCGTCGGGGCTGAGGGTGGCGTCCAGGCCGGTGTTGGCGAGCTGGCCGGCGGGGTCGGTGCTCGCGCCGCTGATCACCCCGGTGTGCTGGTCGAACACGTAGAAGGGGTAGGAGGCGTGCCCGAGGATCGCGGGGGAGTCGCCGTGGTCGGCGTGGTCCCCAGGGGCTGCGGGGGCTGCGGGGGTCTGGGCGGGAGCCGGGAGCAGGTTGTACGCGCGGGACTTGAAGCCGATGACGCGGCCGTCGGCGCTGATCGAGGGCAGGTAGGAGTCGCCGTTGCCCGGCTTGCCGTTCACCCCGAGGGTGACCAGGCGGGTGGTGCCCTCCCGGCGGTCGGCGACGTAGATGTTCTCCTTGCTGAACGTGCCGACCGGCGCGAGGTCGGTCCGGGAGGAGGAGAAGGCCACGAAGCGGCCGTCCCAACTGGCCACCGCGTCACGGGAGATGCGGCCGTCCTGGCCGGTGGCGGCCGGGTCGCCGGCGGTGATCAGCTCGGTGACGCCGTCCCGGAGGTCGCGGAGGTAGACCTCCCCGCCGCTGTTGGCCTTGTGGCCGGGCAGCACGTTGGTGGCCTTGGTGTTGAACGTGACGAAGCGGCCGTCGCCGCTGATCGATGCCTGGGTGGTGGGGGCGTCGAGCTGGGCGCCGTCCGCGCCGACGCTGACGCGTTGGGTGCGGCCGGTGCGCAGGTCCCGGACGAAGACGTCCGTCGCCCCGTTGGTGTCGCCGGGTACCAGGTTGGTCGCGTCCGAGGAGAACAGGGCGTAGCGGCCGTCGGCGCTCAGCCCCAGGGCGGCGGACGCGCCGTCCGGCTGCGCGCCGTCGAGGCCGACGCTCACCCGGGTGATCCCGCCCGTGCGCGGATGCGCTTCGGCCGCTGGTGCGACGAGGCCGGCCAGTACGGCTGCGAGCAGGGCGCAGCCGCCGCGCAGCAGCCCGCGCCGGGGGTGTGTGGTGGTCATGAGGTGGGGTTCTCCCTTTGGTGAGTGACGACGGCGCGGGCGGTGCCACCCTGGTGGGTGGCACCGCCCGCACAACTGACTGGGGAGAGCCAAACGCCCGGCGGACCGGAGGTCAACGGGCCCGCTTCCGCACTGGCAGATTCTCGCCAACTGACCGAGGGGGAAGGGAGGTTGGATACTGCCGGGTGGTCAGTTGACCGCCCAGACCTGGAGGGGTGATCCGGTGTCGGGCTGCTGGGTGGTCCGGGCTCCGTCGGCGGTGGACGCGGTGGTGAGGAGCAGGCCGCTCTTCTGGGAGGTGATCCGGTAGCCGCCGGCGGCCGGGGTGAGCTGCCAGCGCTGGTTTCCGCCGCCGGTGCAGGCCCACTGGATCACCTTGGCGCCGGCGGAGGTGGAGCCGCCGTCGACGTCCATGCACAAGTGGGACTCGCCGTTGGCGATCTGGTAGCCGCCGTCCGCCTGCCGGGTGAGCACCCAGGTCTGGTTCGGGCCGCCGTTGGGGGCCCAGGTGACCAGTTGGGTGCCCTGGGCGGTGGAGTGGCCGGGGTCGTCGAGGGCCTTGCCGGCGGTGGTCAGGGTGTGGGTGCCGTCCAGCGGGGGGTTGGGCACGGTGCCGGTGGCGGTCAGGGTGAGGGTCTGCTCGCCGGGGCCGCGGGTGCCGCCGACGGGGTTGCCGGTGGTGTCGGCCCAACTGCGGGTGGGGGTGGTCTCGGTGGACCGGCTGTTGGTGGCGGAGAGGCCGAGGACGAGTCCGCTGTAGCGGTTGACCAGCTTGAACGTGCCGGTGGCGGTTCCGTCGGCGGACTTCCCGGGGATGACGAACCACTGCTGGCCGACGGTGGGCCCGCCCGGGCCGGCGGCGGTGGCGGTGGGGCGGGCGCCCCAGGCGCGGCCGGCGGTGGCGGTGGAGTCGACGCCGAGCAGGCGGCCGGTGGCGGCGTTGGCGATCCGGTAGGAGCCGTCGCCGTTGGTGGTGAAGCTCCAGGCCTCCAGGGCGGAGCCGGTGTCGGCGGCCAGCGAGGTGGTGGCCGGGCCGCCGGCGACCTGGGCGAGGACCCGGCCGTCGGCGTTGCCGATCCGGTAGGTCTTGCCGGGGTCGACGGGGGGAGCGGCGGGCGCGGTGCCGTCGATCGTCACGTCCACGTACTCGCCGGACGCGCCGTTGGAGCAGCCGAAGGCGCAGTACGAGCGGAAGGTCTTGCCGACGATCGTGGTGTTGGTGCGGTTCGCGCTGTCGAGGAACCAGCGGTACCAGGACGCGGTGTGGTAGCCGCCGGTGTCGCCGATCGGCACCCACTTCTGGCTGGCGAGGTCGGCGGTGGCGTAGTACTGCTGGGGCGCCGAGCCGCTCTGGTCGACGGCCTGCGGTTCGGCGATGTACAGCCCGAGGTAGGCGTTGTAGGTGATGTCCATGACGAACAGCGGTGAGGTGGGGGGCATCGTGCCGGCCGCGACCTGCTGGGCCACGGTGCCGGTGTTCGCCGGGTCGTACTCGTCGGCGACCGGGGTGTAGCCGGTGGGGTGGGCGGAGTCGGCGGGCACCAGGTTGCTCTCCTGGCCGCCGGTGCCGGGCTGCGACCACGCGCCGTCGTACCACTTCTGCCACGAGTCGGGTGCCATCTTGGCGGCGATCGGGGCGCGGGCGACGTGCTCGTGGAAGGCCTTCCAGCTGCCGCCCTTGTCGACGATCCGCGAGCCGTAGTAGACGTAGAAGTAGCCCGAGGCGGTGTCGACGAACAGGCGTTGGTCGCCGTCACCGTAGTCGAAGGTCTGGTTCGGGAAGGCCGCGGTGTCGCCCCGCTGGGTGCTGTACGGCGAGGTGATGGCGTGGTCCTTGATGGTCCACGTCCGGCCCTGGTCGCTGGAGACGGCGTAGTCGATGGCGTCGAAGTGGAGGCCGTCGCCGAAGGGTTGCGGGGTGAACTCGTTGTGCACCAGCCCGTACCAGTCGCCGGTGTCCGGGTCGACCCAGATGCCGGAGAGGTCGCAGTAGTTCTTCTGGGCGTAGCCCGACCCGGCGGGCGCGGAGGTCGAGGTCAGGCCGGTGGGGCTGTTGTTGCAGCGCCAGGTGGTGTCGTTGTTGCGGTCCTGGGGGTTGGCGGGGTTGACGGCGTTGCTGAGCGCGCTCGACCGGGTGGCGGAGTCGAAGTCCTTGCCGGTGAAGAAGTCCCAGTACCGCGGGTCGTTCGCGCCGTAGAGCGCGGCGGACTGCTGGAAGTAGAAGGTGCCGTCCTTGTCGGTGTACGGGACGGCGGGGGTGTCGGTGGGGTGGGCGTAGCCGACCGGCTTGCCGACGCTCACGGTGTACGGGGCGGTTGACGGGCCGCCGGCCGGGGCGGCTGACGGTTCGGGGGCGGCCGACGCGGCCGGGGCGAGGCCCGCGCTCAGCGCCAGGAGCGCGGGGGCGAGGACGGCGGCGAGTGCTCTGCGGGGTGGGGCGGACACGAGGTCTCCTTCGGTGCTGCACCGTCGGGGCGGGGGTGGGCGGTGCTGCTCGGGCCCGCCGGTCGTCGTTGGGGGCGCGACGGCCGAGCCCGGCGATGGCATGCAGTATCCGGCCTTCTTGCGCGCAACTGTCAACACCTCTGAGCAACAAATTGCGCAGACGGGTTCCATGGAGTGCTTGAAGATGCTTGAATCTGGCCAGAAAGAAGCAGGTATCAGCAACAATCAAGTGGAGGTGGCCGATGGCGACCCATGTCGAGGCCGAGATCGCCAGCCAGCCGGACTGCTGGCGCCGCGCGGCGGAAGTCGCCGCGGCGGAGTGCACGGCGCTGCCGGAGGCCGGTGAACGGGTCGCGGTGATCGGCTGCGGGACGTCGCTGTTCATGGGCCAGGCGTACGCCGCCCTGCGGGAGTCGAGCGGACAGGGCGTCACGGACGCCTTCGCCGCCTCCGAGTTCCCGGGCGTCCGCTCGTACGACCGCGTGATCGCGCTGACCCGCTCCGGCACCACGACCGAGGTGCTGGCCCTGCTGGAGCGGGTGCGCGGAAAGGTCCGCACCGCGGCCGTCACCGCCGACCCGCGGACGCCGGTGATGACCGCGGCCGACGACATCGCCGTGCTGGACTTCGCCGACGAGCGGTCCGTGGTGCAGACCAGGTTCGCCACCACGGCGCTCACCCTGCTGCGGGCCCACCTGGGCCTGCACACCGAGGCGGTGGAGGCCGACGGCCGGGCGGCCCTGGCGGAGCCGCTGCCCGAAGGCCTGGTGGACTGCACCCAGTTCACCTTCCTCGGCACGGGCTGGACGGTCGGGCTGGCGAACGAGGCCGGCCTCAAACTGCGCGAGGCCGCGCTCGCCTGGAGCGAGGCGTACCCGGCGATGGAGTACCGGCACGGCCCGATCAGCATCGCCGCGCCGTCCACCGCCACCTGGATGCTGGGCGCCGCACCGGTGGGCCTGGCGGAGCAGGTCCGGGGCACCGGCGCCCGCTGGATCGAGGGCCGGCTCGACCCGCTCGCGGAACTGGTGCGCGTCCACCGGCTGGCCGCCGCGCTGGCCGCCGCGAAGGGCCTGGACCCGGACCAGCCGCGCAACCTGACCCGGTCCGTGGTGCTCGCCGACTCATGACCGACCAGCCTCGGCTCACGACCGACCAGCCTCGGACCACGACCGACCGACCTCGGCCCTCGACCGGCCGGCGTCAGCCCGTGCCCGACCGGCGTCAGCCCATGACCGGGCAGCGTCTGGTCGTCGCCGTGGACGTCGGCGGCACCGGCATCAAGGCCGCCCTGCTGGACCGGGAGGCGGCCGTCCGGCACCAGGCGTGGCGCGCCACCGGGCGGGAACGGGGCCCGGAGGCCGTCGTGGCCACCGTCGTCGACCTGGTCGCGGACGTGCGGCGGGAGGCCGGGCGGCAGGGCGCGGAGGTCGACGTCGTCGGCCTGGCCGTTCCCGGCATCGTCGACGAGGCCACGGGGACGGGCGTCTACTCCGCCACGATCGGCTGGCGGGACGTCCCGTTCCGGGACCTCGTCGCCGAGCGCACCGGCCTGCCCGTGGCCGTCACCCACGACGTGCGCGCCGGCGGCGTGGCCGAGGCCCGGCTCGGAGCCGGGCGCGGCGAGGAGCGCTTCCTGTTCGTCCCGGTCGGCACGAGCATCGCCGCCGCCGTCATGACCGGCGGCCGCGCCCTGCCCGGCGCGCACCACCGGGCCGGGGAGATCGGCCACCTCGTGGTGCGCCCGGGCGGGGAACCGTGCGCCTGCGGGGCCCGGGGCTGCGCCGAGACCTACGCCTCGGCGGCCGCCGTGGCGCGGCGCTACACCGAGGCCACCGGCCGGCCCGCCCTCGCACCGGAGGTGGCACGGCTGGCCGCCGAGGGGGACGGGGCGGCCGGCGCCGTCTGGCAGGAGGCGGTCGACGCCCTGGCCGACGCCCTGCTGACGGCCGCCCTGGTGCTGGACCCGCCGCTGGTCGTGCTGGGCGGGGGCCTCGCCGAGTCCGGCGACCTGCTGCTCGCCCCGCTGGCCGCCGCCCTGGCCGAGCGCGCCCGGATCCAGGTCGCGCCGCGCCTGGTGCCCGCCGCGCTCGGGGACCGGGCCGGCTGCCTGGGCGCCGGCCTGCGCGCCCTGGACGCGGCGGCCGGCCGAGCGGCCCCGGAAGGGAGCCCGGCGCCGTGATCGTCACCGTGACCCCGAACCCCGCCCTGGACATCACCTACGGTGTGCCGGCGCTGCGCCCGCACACCAGCCACCGGGTGGCCTCCGTCCACGAACAGGCCGGCGGCAAGGGCGTGAACGTGGCCCGGGTGCTGCACGGCCTCGGCCGGCGCACCACCGCCGTCCTGCCGCTCGGCGGACCCACCGGCGCGGTGCTGCGGGCCGACCTCGACCGGGCCGGCATCGCCTGCCTGGGCGTCCCGCTCGCCGCCGGCACGTCGACCCGGCGCACCGTCGCCGTGGTCGACGCCGTCGACGCCACCGTGCTGAACGAGCCCGGACCGGAGCTCTCCGCCGAGGACTGGACGGCCCTGCGCACCGCCGTCCGCGGTCTGCTCCCCACCGCCCGGGCCCTGGTGCTGTCCGGGAGCCTGCCGCCGGGCCTGCCGGGCGACGCCTACGCGGACCTGGTCCGCCTCGCCCACGACCAGGGCGTGCCGGTCGTCCTGGACGCCGACGGCGCCGCGCTCACCGGGGCACTGGCGGCCGGGCCCACGGCCGTCAAGCCGAACGCGGTCGAACTGCGCCGCGCCACCGGCATCGCCGACCCGCTCCGCGCGGCACACGCCCTCGTCGACGCCGGCGCCCGGGCGGTGGTCGCCTCGCTCGGCCCCGACGGGCTCCTCGCCGTCACCCCGGACGGCAGCTGGCGGGCCCGGCTGCCCCCGGAGGCCGTCGTGCGGGGGAACCCGACCGGCGCGGGGGACGCGGCGGTCGCGGCGCTGGCCGCGGCCCTCGCCGACCGCACGCCGTGGCCGGCGGCGCTGGCCCACGCGGTGGCCCTGTCGGCCGCCGCCGTCCAGGCCCCGTACGCCGGCCGGTTCGACCCGCAGGCCTACGACGGCCACCTCCCGCTGGTCCGGGTCACCCCGGCCACGCCCTTCGCCGGCTCAGCTCCTTCCGACTGAACAGCCCCACCCGACAGGAGAGTTCATGCCCCTGGCAGCCACCGGCGGCCTCGTCGCCCGGGCCGCGGCCCGGCACGGCGCCGTCGCCGCCTTCAACGTCATCACCCTGGAGCACGTCGAGGCCGTCGTCTCCGCCGCCGAGACCGCCGGCACCGCGGTGATCCTCCAGGTGAGCGAGAACGCGGTGCGGTTCCACGGCGGGCGGCTGGCCCCGCTCGCCGCGGCCGCCGTGCGCTGCGCCGAGCCGAGCACCGTCCCGGTGGCGCTGCACCTGGACCACGTGAAGACCGGCGTCCTGCTCCGCCAGGCCGCCGAATGCGGGTTCAGCTCGGTGATGTACGACGCCGCGCACCTGCCCTACGCGGAGAACGTCGCCGCCACCCGCGAGGCCGCCGTCTGGGCGCACGGCGCCGGGCTCTGGCTGGAGGCCGAACTCGGCGAGGTCGGCGGCAAGGACGGCCGGGGGCCGCTGGACGCCCACGCACCGGGGGCCCGCACCGACCCCAAAGAGGCGCGGCGCTTCGTCGAGGAGACCGGCGTGGACGCCCTCGCCGTCGCCGTCGGCAGCTCCCACGCGATGACCTCCCGCGACGCCAGGCTCGACCACGACCTGCTCGCCGCCCTGCACGCGGCCCTCGACGTCCCGCTCGTCCTGCACGGCTCCTCCGGGGTCCCCGACGACGAACTGCGCCGCGCCGTCCACGGCGGCATAGCCAAGGTCAACATCGGCACCGCCCTGAGCATCGCCATGACGACCGCCGTCCGGTCCCACCTGGCGGCGGACGAGCGGGGCGTCGACCCCCGCGCGTACCTGGCCGCGGGCCGCGGGGCGATCACCGAGGCCGTCGGCCGGCTCCTGCCCGTCGTCGCGGGCACTGCCGGATGACCCGGCCCCGGCCGACACCGTCCCCCGAACCACCCCCTCAAGGACCACTCATGCTCCAGATCTCCCGGACCGGGTTCACGCTCGACGGGCGCCCCCTGCGCCTGCTCTCCGGCGCCCTGCACTACTTCCGCAGCCTGCCCGGGCAGTGGCCGCGCCACCTGCGGATGCTGCGGGCGATGGGGCTCAACACCGTGGAGACGTACGTCCCCTGGAACCTGCACGAGCCCCGCCCCGGCACGTACGACTTCACCGGCATCGCCGACCTGGAGGCCTTCCTGCGGGCCGCCGCGGACGCCGGACTGCACGCGATCGTCCGCCCGAGCCCCTACATCTGCGCCGAATGGGAGAACGGCGGCCTGCCCTGGTGGCTCCTGGCCGAACCGGGCACGGCGGGCCGCGGCCTGCCGCTGCGCACCGGCGACCCGCGCTTCCTGGCCCACGTCGACCGCTGGTACGACACGCTGATCCCGATCCTGGCGGCGCACCAGACCACCCGCGGCGGAAACGTCCTGATGGTCCAGATCGAGAACGAGTACGGCTCCTACGGCACCGACCGGGCCTACCTCGCCCACCTCGCCGACGGCCTGCGCGCCCGCGGCATCGACGTCCCGCTCTGCACCTCCGACGGGCCGGAGGACTTCTTCCTCACCGGCGGCGCCCTTCCCGGCCACCTCGCCACCGTCAACTTCGGCAGCCGCGCCACCGAGGCCTTCGCCGAGCTGCGCCGCCACCGCCCCCAGGACCCGCCGATGTGCATGGAGTTCTGGAACGGCTGGTTCGACCACTGGGGAGAGCCGCACACCACCCGCCCGGCCGAGGACGCCGCCGAGGCCCTGCGGGAGATCCTGGCGGCCGGGGCCTCCGTCAACCTCTACATGGCCCACGGCGGCACCAACTTCGGCACCTGGGCCGGCGCCAACACCGCCGACCCGCGCACCGGCCGGGGCTACCAGCCGACCGTCACCTCCTACGACTACGACGCCCCGCTGGACGAACGAGGCGCCCCCACGGCCAAGTTCCGGGCCTTCCGGGAGGTCCTGGCGGCGTACGCGGACGGCCCGGTGCCGGAGCCCGAGGAGCTCCCGGCCACGCTGCCGGCGTGCCGGGTGGAGCTCGACCGGTCCCTGCCGCTGGCGGACGTGGTGGACCAGCTGTCCACCGGCGAGGTCCGCTCCGCCGTCCCGCTCTCCTTCGAGGAACTCGGCCTCCCGCACGGCCTCGTCCGCTACCGGACGACCATCCCCGGCCCGCGCGCGGCGTACCCGCTGACCGTCGAGGGGCTCGCCGACCGGGCCCACGTCCGCGTCGACGGCGCCCACCTCGCCACCCTGGAGCGCGACGTCGAGCACGAGCCCCTGCTCGTCCCGGTGCCCGGCGCGGGTGCCCGGCTGGAACTGCTGGTCGAGTCGATGGGCCGGGTCAACTACGGCGCCGGGATCGGCGACCGCAAGGGGATTGCCGGGGCCCTGCACACCCAGCAGTACCTGCACGGGTGGACGGCCGACCCGATGCCGCTGGCCGACGGGACACCGGACCGGCTCCCCTGGGACGCGGCCGTCGCTCCGGCCGCCGGCCCCGGAGCGGCCTTCCACCGCGGCGCCTTCGAGGTCGGGGAGCCCGCCGACGGCTACCTGGCGCTGCCGGGCTGGGGCAAGGGCTACGTCTGGGTCAACGGCTTCCTGTTGGGCCGCTACTGGGACCGCGGACCGCAGTGCACGCTCTTCCTGCCCTGGCCGGTTCTGCGCAGCGGGACGAACGAGATCACCGTCCTCGAACTCGACGGGTCCGGCGACCCCGCCGTGCACCTGGTGGCCGGGCCCGACCTGGGCTGACGCTCCGTGCACCCGGCCCGTCGCCCGGCCTGCCGCCCGGCTCTCCGTGCGACGGGCCGTGTCGAAACCGAGACCGCTTCGTGCTCCGAAGCCCTAGGAACCTGCTCGATATTGAGCAATACTCATCCGAACTGCGCACCATAGAGCAGGCGGTGGTCCGATGGGCACGCGACCACCGACACCCGGACCGGGCCCGGACCAGGACCCGGCCCCGGAGCCGGACTCGGCCCGGTGAGGAAGCCGCCGACGCGCGGCGGCACTCCCGGCCGGCCCCAGAACCTCCGGAACCCGGGCACCCTGCCGACCCCCACCGCACCCCCACCCCCACCCTCACCGCACCGCACCCTCACCGCACCGCACCCGCTCGCGCCGGCCGCCGTCCACCCGACACCGCGCCGCGCCGGCCGAGGGCCAGTACACGTAAAGGACGAGATCCTCATGGCGAAGACACGAATCCGCACCCGCCTGCTGGCCGCCGCCGCCACGCTGCCGCTGCTCGCCGGCATCGCGGCCTGCGGATCGGGCGGTGACGGCGCCTCGGGCGCCGGAGGGTCCGCCGAGGTCACCTTCTGGGGCTGGGCGCCGGGCTATGAGGAGGCGGTGGCCCAGTACAACGCGGCCCATCCGGACGCCAAGGTCAAGTTCGAGAAGATCGTGTCGGGCAGCAAGGGCGGCTACGCCAAGATCTTCGCGGCCGTCAAGGCCGGCAACGCCCCCTGCCTGGCCCAGGTCGGCTACGAGTCGCTGCCCAGCTTCGTCGTGGAGGGCGCCGTCCAGGACGTCAGCGGCGAGGCCGGGCAGTACCAGTCGCAGTACGGGGACGGCGCCTGGAACGCGGTGAAGGTCGGCGGCCAGGTGTACGGCATCCCGGTCGACGTGGGCCCGATGGCGCTCTACTACCGCACCGACCTGTACGCCCAGTACGGCCTGAAGCCGCAGGCCACCTGGGAGGAGTTCGCCGCCGACGCCGCCAAGGTGCACGCCACCAACCCCAACGGGTACCTGAGCGTGTTCAACCCGGACGACCCGTGGTGGTTCGCCGGCATGTCCGCCCAGGCCGGCGGCAGTTGGTTCGGCACCGACAGCAAGGGCTGGAAGGTCTCGCTCGCGAGCGACCCGGCCACCACCAAGGTCGCGAAGTACTGGCAGGGCCTGATCGACCAGGGCCAGGTCAAGTCCGAGCAGGGCTTCAGCCCCGACCTCTACAAGGACCTCCAGGACGGCACGCTCGCCGCCTACCCCGGCCCGGTCTGGTTCTCCTCCATCCTCGAACAGAACGCGGCGCAGGCGTCCGGCAAGTGGGC
Organism: Kitasatospora sp. NPDC056731; assembly: GCF_040687675.1. NCBI lineage: Bacteria > Bacillati > Actinomycetota > Actinomycetes > Kitasatosporales > Streptomycetaceae > Kitasatospora > Kitasatospora sp. NPDC056731. The sequence goes on along the minus strand of NZ_JBFBNR010000074.1, from coordinate 3,515 downwards.
GGTCGCCCCGATGCCGCAGTGGCAGGGCGGCGCCAAGTCGGTCGGCAACGACGGCGGTTCGTCCACCGCGGTGGTCAAGGGCTGCAAGAACACCGCCGCGGCGCTGCGCTTCGCCAACTGGATGAGCACGGACGCCGCCGCCGTCGGCACCCTCGTGGACAAGGCCGGCATCTACCCCGCCTCCACCAGCGGCACGTCGGCGCCGGCGCTGGCGAAGCCGAGCGCCTACTTCGGCAACCAGCCGATCTTCGATGTCTTCAAGCAGGCGACGGCGCAGGCCCCCAAGTGGAGCTGGGGCCCGACCATGACCCAGACCTCCAGCGACCTCACCGACGCCTTCGGCGCGGCCGTCGCCGCCCACGGCGACCTGACGGCGGCGCTGGGCACGGTGCAGAACAAGACCGTCGACGCGATGAAGTCCAAGGGGCTGACGGTCACCGCCGGCTGACCGGCTGACCGGCTCGCCGGCGGACCCCGCGCGGTCCGCCGGCCCGGGTGTGCCCGACACGCCCGAGGGACCGACCACCGCCCGCACGAGAGAGAACCCCAGATGAGCGCAGCAACCCCGGCGGCGCCGGGCCGCACCGCCCCGAAGGCCGCCACCGCACGACGGACGCCGTCCCGCAACCGCGCGGCCCTCGGCTTCCTGGCCCCCTTCGGCCTGCTGTTCACCGTCCTGTTCCTGCTGCCCATCGGGTACGCGCTCTGGCAGAGCCTGTACCGCGTGGAGCGCTCCGGCCTCGGCTTCGGCCCGGCCAGAACGGTCTTCGCGGGGCTCGACAACTACACCGCGGCCCTGGGTGACGGCTCGTTCCTCGCGGGCGTCGGCCGGGTGCTGCTCTTCGGCGTGGTCCAGGTCCCGGTGATGCTCGGACTGGCCCTCGGCCTCGCCCTGCTGATCGACGCCAAGGGCACCCGGCTGCGGAAGTTCTTCCGGCTCGCCTACTTCCTGCCGTACGCGATCCCGGGCGTCGTGGCCACCATCCTCTGGGCGTTCCTCTACCTGCCCGGCACCAGCCCGCTCGTCGCCGGGCTGCGGGACATCGGCATCGACGCCGACTTCCTCTCCTCCGGCACCGTCCTGTGGTCGATGGCCAACATCGTCACCTGGACCTGGACCGGCTACAACATGCTGGTCATCCTCTCCGCCCTCCAGGCCATCCCCAGCGAGCTCTACGAGGCCGCCGACCTCGACGGCGCCGGCCCCTGGCGGACCGCCTGGCACATCAAGATCCCGCTGGTGGCCCCCGCCCTGGTGCTGACCGGGATCTTCTCCATCATCGGCACCCTCCAGCTCTTCACCGAGCCGATGGTCCTGCACTCGCTGGCCTCGACCGTCTCCGCCGACTACACCCCCAACATGGCGGCGTACAACGCGGCGTTCGGCACCAACGACTACGGTAAGGCGGCGGCCATCGCCGTCCTGCTGGCCCTGGCCACCTGCGTCCTGTCCTTCACCTTCCTGCGCCTCTCGGTGCGCATCACCGGAAACCGGGTGACCGCATGAGCACCGCCGACCTCCGCCGCCGCCCCGAGACCGCCCGCCCGGCGCGCCGCCGCCCGGCCGGGCCCGCCCACCCGGGTGCCCCCGGCCGCCGGCCGCGCCCCAACGTCCTCGGCACGGCCGTCCTGTTCGTGCTCTCCGCCTACTTCCTGCTGCCCGCCTGGTGGCTGCTGGTGGCCTCCACCAAGAGCAGCAGCGACCTCTTCGGCAGCGGCGGCTTCTGGTTCTCCACCCTCCACCTCGGCGACAACCTGCACGACCTGGCCACCGCCAACAACGGGCTCTACTTCCGCTGGCTCCTCAACACCGTGCTGTACGCGGGCGTCGGCGCCGCGGCCGCCACCCTGCTCGCGGCGATGGCCGGCTACGCGCTCACCAAGTACCGGTTCCGGGGCCGCGAGGCGGTGTTCAACACGATCCTCGCCGCGGTGCTCGTCCCCGCGCCGCTCCTCGCCCTGCCGGTCTACCTGCTGCTGTCCAAGGCCCATCTGGTCAACACCGTCTGGGCGGTCCTGCTGCCGAGCATGGTCAGCCCGTTCGGCGTCTACCTCAGCCGGATCTACGCCGCCGCGTCCGTCCCGGACGAGATCCTGGAGGCCGCCCGGATGGACGGGGCGGGGGAGTTCCGGATCTTCTTCACGGTGGTCCTGCGGATCTTCTCGCCGGCGCTGGTGACCATCTTCCTGTTCCAGTTCACCACCATCTGGAACAACTTCTTCCTGCCGCTGGTCACGCTCTCCGACCAGAAGCTCTGGCCGGTCAACCTCGGCCTCTACTACTGGAACGGCCTGCGGGACCACACCCCGTACAACCTGGTCGTCACGGGCTCGCTGGTCTCGGTCGTCCCGCTGGTCGTGGCCTTCCTGCTGCTGCAGCGGTTCTGGCGCACCGACCTGACGGCGGGCGGCGTCAAGGCCTGAAACGGAGCCGCCGGGCCTGAACCGGGGCCCTGGGACGTGGCCGGTGGATCAGGCCGCGCCCCGGGGCCCGTCGGCGGTCAGGCCCGCCGGACCCGGACGCCGCAGCCGGTGACGGCCCGCTGCTGCGCGTCCGTCAGGCCATCGTCCGTCACCAGGTCGTGGACGTCGGAGAGCGGGCAGATCCGGGCGAAGGTGACCTTGCCGACCTTGGTGCTGTCGGCCAGCACGACCGAGCGCGCGCTGCTGCGCAGGAACGCCCGGTCGGTCTGGGCCTCCATCTCGTCGTGCGTGGTGCAGCCCTCCTGCGCCGTCAGGCCGTCGACCCCGATGAAGGAGATGTCCAGGTGGTACTGCGAGAGCATCCGGTCGGCGGCCGGACCGACCAGTTCGTAGCTGGCCGTGCGGGCGATGCCGCCGATCACCACGAGGCGCACCTCGGGGCGGACGATCAGGTCGGCGGCGATGTTCACCGCGTTGGTCACGACGGTGATGCCGGTGCGCTCGGCGAGCACCCGGGCGAGCTCGCTGGTGGTGGTGCCGCCGCTGAGGCCCACCACCGCGCCCTCCGGCACGAGTTCGGCGGCCGCCAGGGCGATCCGGCGCTTCTCCTCCCGCTGCTTCTCGCCGCGGTGGCGCAGCGGCAGTTCGAGGTTGACCGAGCCGGTCACCGCGCCGCCCCGGGTGCGGTGCAGCAGACCCTGTTCGTGGAGCTCCTGGAGATCGCGGCGCACGGTCGCGGTCGAGACGTCCAGGAGTTCGGCGAGCGCGTGCACATCGGCGCTCCCCGCTTCGGTGACGTGCGAGAGGATCCGGGTGGCGCGATCAGCTTTGAGCATGACGCGATTCTAGCCCGGTCCGGAGCCAAACCCCTGGGTGGCGCCGGGTCGGACTGATTTCGGCGAGCAGGTCGTAGGTCTGGTCGTCCGCTCGAATCTGACTATCATGGCTATGAAACAAGCAACTTCACTCAGTTCTACGGCTGCCCGGAGCAGCGCCGGAGGTGACCGCGTGACCACCGCGGACCGTGACCGTACCGCACTGGCCGGCGCCCGGCTGGTCCTGCCCGGCGGCGTCGTCGAGGGCGGCCGCCT
>NZ_JBFBNR010000073.1:0-25930 GCF_040687675.1 Kitasatospora sp. NPDC056731 | reverse complement strand
GCCGCGGCCGACCACACAAACACGTGGGGGCCCCCGCGCCCGGCGGCGCCCTGGTCGGGGCGACGACCCGCGGGGGGGGCGCCCCCGCGGGGGGGGGGGCGCGCCCGCCCCCCCCCCGCACGGCATCCGGGGTGGGTCCGCTGTGTCCTGGGCCGGCGCCCCGCGCCGGAGCAGCTGGCGCCAGATCCGGTGGCGGGGCCGAGCGCGTGCCGGCTCGGGACCGGGGCCGGGTGCGTGGGTTGTTCTAGTGTCCTGCGCCGGAGATCCGTCGGCAGAATCGGGCGAGGGATTCGAGGATCTCGTCGGCGGTCTTGGTCCAAGTGAACGGTGTGGGGTCTTCGTTCCAGTTCTTGACCCAGGTGCGGATGTCCCGCTCGAGGGCCTGGACGTTCCTGTGGGCTCCGCGGCGGATCATCTGGTCGGTGAGGAAGCCGAACCAGCGTTCCACCTGGTTGATCCACGAGGATCCGGTCGGGGTGAAGTGCATGTGGAACCTGGGATGTTGGGCCAGCCATTCGCGCAGGGCAACATCGGCGCCGTCGGCCAGTGTCGTGGCGATGTGGGACAGCTCTTCGCGGCGTTGCGCGTGGGCCTGCCGGACCAGGTGCGTGGCCCAAAGTCTCCTGCGCCCGTCGACGACTCCGGCCGTCTCGTTGAACAGTGCGTACAGCCGGTACCAGCACACGGAGTCGTTGTCGTCCTCCGCCAGGTGCAGGAGGGCCTCCACAACTCGCTGCTCCGTGTGCTCGGGATCGGCCAGGTCGGGCAGCGCGGCGGCGACCGAGAAACGTACCGGCTGTGCCGGGTAAGCCTGGTGACCCAGTACCAGATCCTGGGCCTGACGGGCGCAGTGGTAGCCGAGCGCGGAGATCACCCACCCCAGGACTCCTGCGTCGGGCTCGTCACCCATCTCGGCCAGGACGACATCGATGGTCTCCGTGGTGAACGGCCGGCGGCCATCGGCATCGTACGGGCCCAGCTCGCGCAGGACCCGTGCCCCCCAGCTCCCGTTCCACGGCACCGTCGCAGCTCAGCAGGTGCGCCGCACGGTCGAAGACTGCCCGGGCCGGACGGTTGTGCAGCGTGACCAGGAAGGGCAGGCCCCGCTCGTTATCGTCATCCGCACCGACCTCGGCCAGCGCCCCCGCGAACAGCTCGTCCGTCGTTGCGTCGACTTCACTGATCCCCACGAAGCTTCCCCCCGCTCTCACCGCCCGCAGCAGCCCCCTGCCTGCCTCTCGCCGAGGGCTATCCTCACAGAAGCCCCTGGCAACACGCAGCCGGCGCGGCTCGGCCGGGTCAAGTGCCTCCACTTCTCACCGCACCCAGGGAGCTCGGGGGCGAAAGCCGTAACGGGTGGCGAGGCGGGGCCGTACGCACAGGGTGAGGGCCGCGGTTACGGGTGCGCTCGGAAACCTGGTGACCGGCGGCCGTTCCGTAGGGCAGGATCGGACCTGCGGCCGGGAGGCCGCCAGCCCGTAGCTCAGTAGCCAGAGCGCCGTCCTGCAAGGCGGTGGTCGCCGGTGCGAGTCCGGCCGGGCATTACGGGTGTAGCTCAACTGGCCAGAGCAGCCGTCTCCAAAATGGCAGGCTGGGGGTTCAAGTCCCTCCACCCGTGCGGCAAGTGCGGCTTCGGCAAGCCGTTCAGGCCCGCCCCTCGACCCGGGGCGGGCCTTCCCCGTACACCAGGACTCAGCACCACGCCGAGCTGGCCACCCACCAGCTCCCGCCTGGTCAGAACAGGCAGAGGAACCCGAGTCAGGCTGGCTGCGACATGGGCACGGGACGTCAGCACCACTGGTAGGACGCGCCGGTCATCGCCGGGAGCAGCACCGGGGTGCACGCGGCGGCGTCCGGCTGGACGGCCTGGCCGTGTGGAGCCGCTGACGAAGACACAGCAAAGCGCCGGATCGTCTGCCGTGGTGGTGAGCGAGCCGGGACTAGCGGCAGCCTGGCCCGCTCACCACCAGGTCACCCGGTGTACTGGCCGATCACGGCGGGCCAGGCTGCGGACGGCGGCCAGGTGCGGTGAGGCATTCGAGTACGCAGGTCCAGCGCATCGGCAGCCCAGCCTTCCGCAGCCCCCAGGACCTGGAGGGGGATGCGGTCATGGGCCGGAGCGACCCAGACCCGGTGGAAGACGGCGCGCTTCCACGGCTCGGCGAGGTGCGAGTTGATCCGCCCGGTCACACCTTGGTCGCCGGCCGCCATGCCGAGCCAGACGATCCGGCCCTCGGCGTCGACCACCAGGTAGAGGCCCGGGGAGAACGCCTCGACGGTGTCCACCGAGGACCAGTACGGGGCGTCCATCGCTCGTCGACGGTGAAGCCGTCGGGGTCAGCAGACCTTCCGGTAAGGCACCTCAGGGAGGTACGTTTCCCAGTCAGCTTGTGGCAGTCCGCCTCCGGCTCGTTTGCAGAGGTCGGCGGCTTCCTGGTCCGGGGCGATCGTGAACTCGTACATGGGCACGTGCTCGGTCGCTGTGCGTAGTGTGCGGTCGTCGGGGCTGAAGGCCAGGGACAGGGCGGCGCCTCCTGGCGCCGGGAGGGCGGGGCCGAGTGGTTGGTGGGATGCGAGGTCCCACATCCGCAGGGTTCCGTCGGTGCCCGCGGCGGCCAGGGTGCGGCCGTCGTGGGAGAAGGCCAGTGCGGAGATGAGGTCGGACGTTCCTGCGGCGTTGGGTCTGAAGGTGCCGGGCAGCGCGCCCAGGTTTCGCTGGGCTGCGCCGTCCCAGAGTGTGACGCGGCCGGCTTCATCGCCGGTTGCCAGGTACGTGCCGTCCGGGCTGAACGCCACGGTGTGGGTCGTGTTCTGGGTGAGCGTACGAGGGATCACCCGGCCGGACGGCAGGTCGGCGAGCTGGTTATGCGAGGTGACGACGAGCTGTCCGTCTGGTCGGACGGCGAGTTGGTCTCCGCCGACGCCGGAGACCACGGACGTCTTGGTCCGACGGGATATGTCCCAGACTTCCACCGACTCTGTCTGCGGCAGCCGTGACGCCAGGAGCGATCTTCCATCCGGCGTGAAGGCGATCGCGTTGACGGTGTCCGCTGCGGGCTGTGTGAGGTCCACGAGGTCCAGAGTCGCGGTCGTGCGGCTGGTGGAGATGTCCCAGATGGACACGCTTGGTGCTGGATCGGGCCATGTGTGGTCGACGACGCCGTAGGCGAAGGCTCGCCCGTCGGGACGGAACGCCATGAGGACGGTGCACGAGAGGGGGGTCTGTATGCCCTCGGGGCGCGATGGGCAGGACATGCCGGGCAGGTCGACGACGTGTCCTCCACCGTGTAGGTCCCGCAGCCGGAAGCGGTACGTGTGGTCGCCCGGGGACGCCAGGACCGTGGCGAGCGTGTTGCCGTCGGGGCTGAACGCGGCGGCCGTGGCTGACTGGCTTTCCCATGTGGGGTCGAGGACGTTCGTGATGTCGATGGTGCGGACCTCTGCTCCGGTCGAGCCCTCCAGGTAGCGGATCCTGCGCTCGTCCAGATCCAGTCTGAACTGGCTGGCGTCGGTGTTGGCCAGCGGATGCCGGAAGACCGGGGCCGACGGCGTGTCAAGGCGCCACAGCAGCAACTCTGCGCCGTCCGATGCCAGCATGAATGTTCCGTCCGGGCTGAACGCCACTTCTGTGAGGTCGGCATGCTCGATCCGGGGAAGTTCCGTTCCCGAGGCGATGTCCCAGATCCGGACTCCCTGACTTTCGGTGACTGCCAGCCGATGGCTGTCCGGCGTGAACCGGACAGCTTGATTGAGGCACTGTTGCGCGGTGACGGTTGGAGCCCAGGGGGCAGGGATTTCACGCTGCTCGGGCACGTTCCACACTCGAATCGGCTCCCCGGGAACGCACAGCGCCATCAGGCCGTCGTCAGGGCTGACCGACGCATCGGGGTACGGGTAGTGATCCCAGCGGTCCTCCCGCCACATCTGTTGCTGTCTGATGCCCGGGATTCGGCGCAACTCGTCGTGGCTGACCGGGCGGTGTTCGCTGCTTCGTTTCCGTCGTTCGAGCAGGATCCGGCGGCTGCGGAGATCCCGTACCTGGATTAGGTCGTCCGGGCCGTCGGTGGCGTAGAGGAGCAGGGTCCGCCCGCTAGGGCCGAACCGGGACGCAGTGAAGTGAGGGTTGGAATCGAACAGTTGGCGTGTTGCCGGGACTTCGCCCGCACTCTCCGTGGGCAGGTCCCACACGTTCACATGATCGTGCCCGAACACCGCGAGCGCCCGGGCGTCGGCGCTCATGTCCGTCACGTCATCGGCTTCGTCCCCCATGCCGGTGAGCGAGGCAACCTGCCGATGCGTGTCGACGTCCCACTTCACGACCCGGTCCCGGCCGATACCGACCAGCGTGCGCCCGTCGCCGCTGAGGACGTGCATCTGCGGGGCGGCCTTACCGGGTGGGGGATCGGTGAAGACGTCCTGGTCCGGCTGGACGGCGGCGCCGAGCAGCGCGGACCGTGACTCGGGAAGGTCGGCGACCTTCCATGAGGCGACACTCAGCCGCATCGCCGTGACCGGGTCCGACGAGCGCATGCCGTCCGCGACCGCGGCGGCCCGGCGGGCGGCGGCCTCCGTGCGGCGGCGTTCGCCGGTCCGGTTCTGCTGCCACGCGATCACCCCGGCCAGCAGCACCAGCACGACCAGGGCGGACAGGGTGGCGAGCAGGGTGCGCAGCCGTCGGGCCGAGCGCGCGGTCTTCCGGTGCTCCTGGTCGCGGGCGGTGAGACCGGCGGTGAGGAAGGCCAGTTCCAGCGGGGTGAGATCGTCCCGGTGCTCGCCGGCTGCGAAGGTGGCTTCGGCCGCTGCCAGGCGGGTGCCCCGGTAGAGCGCTCCGGGGTCATGGCACAGGTCCTCCCAGGCCTTGGCGGCTTCGGTGAGGCGCAGGTGGTGGCGCAGCCTGTCGCGGGCGTCCTCGACCCACGCGTTCAGCCGGGGCCAGCAGTTGATCAGTGCCTCGTGGGCCAGGCGCACCGTGTCGCCGTCCAGGGTGACCAGTCGGGCGCGGGCCAGGCCTTCCAGCACCGACGCGGTGCGGGCGTCTCCGGCGGCGGTTCCCAGGGACTCCAGCTCGGAGCGGTTGGCGGGGCGGCCCGTGTCCTGCGCGCCGTCGCCCGGAGTGACCAGTCGCAGCAGGATGCGTCGGGCGGTGACGGCCTGTTCCGGCGTCAGGCGGCTGTAGGCCTGCTCCGCGGTTCGGGCGATGGCGCCGCGCACACCGCCGGCGGCCTCGTAGGCGGCCTCTGTCAGTGCCCTGCCCTTGCGACGGCGCCAGGTCTCCAGCAGGGCGTGCGACAGCAGCGGGAGCCCGCCCGGCTCGCCGTCGACCTCCTCGATGATCCTCGAGGTGAGGGCCCGTTCGACGATCAGGCCCGCGCCGGCGGCCGGCTTGACGATCGCCTCCCGGAGCTCGGCCGGGCCCATCGGCCCGACCAGCAGCGTGGCCTCCCGCAGGGCAAGGGCCAGGCCGTGGTGCTCCGCAAAACGGCCGAAGAAGTCCGCCCGCACCGACATGACCACCCGTAATCGGCTGTCCGGCTCACACGCCGCCAGTAGCAGGTCGAGGAAGGCTGCGCGTTCCGCCGGTTCGGTACACAGCGTGAACGCCTCCTCGAACTGGTCCACCACCAGCACCGTGTTGCCCGTACCGTTCCCGAACGCCATCAACGCGGCATGGTCGGAGGCGGGCCGCGGGCCCGGAGTGAAGATCCGGATGGCGGCCGGGCCCCGGCCCGTCGCGCCCCGGTCCCTGAGCGCCGGAATCAGTCCGGCGCGGAGCAAGGAGGACTTGCCGCTGCCCGAGGCGCCCACGACAGCGACCAGACGACGGGAGTCCACCAGGGCCAGCAGGTCGGCGACGAGCCGGTCCCTGCCGAAGAACCGCTCCCGGTCACCGGGTTCGAAGCGGGCAAGGCCCCGGTACGGCGCATCGGCGTCGTCACCGTCCTCGGCGGCCGCGTCCCGCACCGCGGCGTGCCAACGCCGCTCCCACTCCACGGGGTCCCCGCCACAGGCCTCCACGTAGGCCAACGCCACCGGCAACGAAGGGAGCTGTTGCCCGCCGGCCGCCCGCGACAACGTCGCGACCGAATAGCGGGTACGACCGGCCATCGCCCGGTAGGTGATGTCCCCCGCTTCCCGGCGCAGCTCGCGCAACTCGAACGCGAAGCGCTGGACCGGCCCGACAGCCGGATCCAGCGGGCCCTCCTGGCGACCCATCGGCGTCCTCCCCCCAACTCGGCGACACCACCGGACCGCGTCAACCTACGGGCCGGGGAAAGCCGCTGCAATGGCTTCTCATCAGCCTGTCTCGTTCCAGCGGTCCTTCCGACCTGCGGAGCGGCATTTTGTTTCGAGTGGCGAAGAGGGCTGCGCAACAACCGGGCGGCCGTGAAAACTCGAACCATGCCAGAGCCGGAGAGCAACAACGGCCGGCCCTGGCGCCGGCACAAGCGTGCCTCGGCGACACCACCGCCCGTACGGGCCGCGTTCGCCGCTCCCGTGAAGCGCAACGGCATCCGGGCCCCTACGGCTCTCGGAGCGCCGCGCAGTCCCTTCCGTTCTCCACACCAACAGGAGACAGCGATGCCACTCGTCAAGATCCGTACCGCGCTGGCCGCGCTCGCGTCGAGCACGGCGCTCATCGGCGCCACCGTCGTCTTCGCCGCGCCGGCCTCCGCCGCGCCGCAGCAGCTCAACTCCCCGGTCGACTGCGCGACCGCCAACTACCACTGGTGCGACGCCGTCGGCGCCACCGGGGTGTACGCGCAGATGAACGTGTACTGGGGAAGCGACGGGCACGAGTACGTCGACGCGTTCCTCAACACCACCCACCAGGGCCAGAACCTGTGGACCCTGACGTGGAACGGCAGCGGGTGGGACTGGTCCGGCACGCCCGCCACGATCAACGAGGGCAACGGCTGGTGGGGAGCCACCGACTACGGGCGCTCCGACGCGGGCAAGACCATCAAGCTCGCCGTCTACAACTGGGACACCGGCCGCTACATCTACACCAACGCGCACTGAGGTTCCTTAGCCCGTTCGGGGATCCGGGGAGCTGCGGTGGTAGCGCAGTTCCCCGTCCTCGGCGGGGTCGGCAGGTGATAGCGGTCTGGTCCTGGCCGGCAGGGCCAAGCAGAAGGCCCGGACGAAGCGTCCGGGCCTGCGTAGAGAATCCTCGCCAAAACATCGACGACCCCGTCGTCGATGCCGCGTGATGGTAATAGGGCCCTGATCGCCGGAGCATGCGCCGGGCGGTGACCGAAGCGCGGGCCGATGTGGTCGTCGCGGTCAGTCTTCCTCAATGCCGAGGGCCTGGGCGGCTTGGTGAAGGCTGCCGCGGGTGGCGGCCGCCGTCGCGCACGTGCGGACGGTCGGGACAGTGCCGGGCGGGGCCGCGGCAGGTGTCGGCGCAGGATTCCTTCGGTGAGGTCCCGGACCGTGGCGAAGGCCTCGCGGTCGGCGAGCAGGTGGTCGCGCTGTTCGCCGCCGAGGCCGGGCAGGCCTCGTCGAAGTCGTGCGCGACGCCGGCCAGCCATTCCAGCAGCAGTACGCAACACCCCGTCCGCCACCCCCGGGTACTGCTGCGCAACCGCATACGCGCCCGAGTACCCACACTCGTCCAAGGCGGGCCTTGGGGATGCCGGCCCTCGGGAGCGGCTCCTCGTTCACGACCGGAGGGCGCCGGTCCCCAATTGGTCCCCAGCAAGATCGTTTAGACGTATTCGCAGGCGGCTAGTTTCACTGACGGTAGGTCACGGAAAAGGCCGCCGACCTGGGATTTCTCCCGGCCAACGGCCTTCCGACATCACTGTCGGGACGACAGGATTTGAACCTGCGACCCCCTAACCCCCCAGTCAAGGGGTTCAACTATTGTCGACAGCCGAGCCCTCAAGGCCTCGGCTTCTTTGATGCTCAACTATCCCGAGGTGCAAGTGAGTTGGAGACTCTCAGCGGAAGTGATGTCATGGACTACTGACGGTGACTCAGTGTTTACTTTGTGTACAAGCGTCCGTTTTCGCCCATCAGCGCTCATGAGCGCTCATCCCGCGTGGTCCCAAAATGGTCCCCAGGCTGGCCACCCCACCACAGCTACTGCCGGTGACCGATATCTGTCGGCCCTTCAGCAAGCACCACCGTGCGATCCCAACAGCCGCTGTGTCGACGGCGCTGGTCGGCTCGCGGCTCCGACGCCTGCGGACGGATCAGGGTCGCTTACCCAGTGGCTACGGATGGTGATCTTCCGGGCGGTGTGTCGTCTTGAACGTGTCTTCGCCGTCTGGTTCTGAGTGCTTCGCGCACCGCCCCTCGCGCTCTGCCGCCACACCCGACACAGCAGCCACTCTTGCCCCAGAGGCACCACCCAGTCCGAGAGAAGGGGAAGCTCATGGGACAGCGTGCGCAGCGGGGTCGGGTGTACCGGCGGTGTGGTTGTTCGGACGGGAACGGGAGGCAGTTGGGTCCGTGGTGTGTGCGGTTGTTGGAGGAGTCGGGTCACGGGTCGTGGACGTACTGCGTCGACCTGGCCCCCGAGGACGGGAAGCGAAAGACCCGCCGGCGCGGTGGGTTCGCCACTCGCGCCGAGGCGTTGCGGGAGATGAAGGCGGTGCTGGACGGTGAGCTGCGCGGGGTCTACGAGGACCGCCGGGTCACGGTGGCGAGTTTCTTGCGGCAGTGGCTGGCGGTGAAGAAGGAGGAACTCGCGCCGAACACCTATGCCGGCTACGAGGCGTGCGTGGAGCGGGACCTCATCCCCGCGTTCGGCCACTACCGGCTGCCCGACCTGCGCCCGAAGCACATCGAACTCTGGATCGCCGCCCAACGAAAGGCCAAGCGCGGCAAGGTCACCGTCTACCGAATCGTCTCCACCCTGCGCAACGCCCTCAACCACGCGGTGCGCGCCTGGGGGCTGCGCTACAACCCGGCCAAGCACTCCGTCCCCGCCCGGCCCCGCGCCGCCGAGCGCACCTGCTGGACCCCGAAGGAGGCTGCCGTGTTCCTGCGCCACGGCGCCGAGCAGTACGCGGACCAGCTGACCGACCTGTTCGAGGTCATGCTCGGCACCGGCATGCGCCGCGGCGAGGTCCTCGCCCTGCACTGGTCGGACGTCCACCTCATGGACCGCAAGCTCTACATCCGCTGGACCCTCGCCGCCATCGACAACGGCAAGATCCACCTCCGCGAGCCCAAAACCGAGGCTGGCCGCGCCTGGATCAGCCTCTCCCCTAGAGTCATGGCAGCCCTCCACCGCCAGGCCGTCATCCAGATGGCCAACCACCCCGACGGCCGGCTCGAAGGACTCGTCTTCGCCCGCCCCGGCGGTACACCGCTGAGGCCCGAGTGGGTCCTCGACCAGCTCCGCAAACGCACCGCCTAACTCGACCTCCCGAAGATCGGCCTGCACGACCTGCGGCACACCGCCGCCAGCATCATGATCGCCGAAGGCATCCCCATCGCCGTCGTGTCCAAGACCCTGCGCCACGCCACCCTGGCGACCACGATCAACCTCTACGGCCACCTCTTCAAGGACTCCGCCGACCAAGCCGTCAACGCCCTCGCCCGAGCACTCGACCAAGCCCAGCCGGACCGGCTCCGAGCCGTACCCCGTGGCGACGACGACCTGCCGCTCGCGGCATAGCCGCCCGCAGCACGTCCGCTGTCCGAAGCCCGCGTCAGGTCCTCTGATCGTCTCGTCGTCGTGAGAGATCGTGCCGGAGCCCCCGGATGATCTCCCTCCACCGCCACGCGTCGGAGCCGTCCCAGTACCGCTCGCCGGCCGGGTGCCAGTCGGATACCTCGCTCAGGTGCGCGGCGAGAACCTCCATGTCGGTCTGGTCCGCACCACCGGCCTTCGGGGTGAGTTTCCCGACGAGGTCGTGGAGGCGGTGGGCCACCCTGTAGTACGACAGCTGGTCGTCGGTGAGCCGCCGCACGGCGAAGCCGCGGCACTTGCCGCACCAGTCGAAGTCGTCACGGGTGAGGAGGTCGGCGAGGGTCAGCAGGTCGTCGTGAGCGGTGACGCCACGTTCGCGGGAGTGCTGGCAGAAAGGTGAGTGGCCCTTCCCCTCCGTGCGAGGATCAGCGTCGGTCGTGTAGACCTGCACGTCGGCGAGGATACCCAGCGGGACCCCGCTGCCGCCCTGCCGCCGACCGGCACCCGGTTCCGTGAATGGCTCCAGGTCAAGCCAGCGGGCATCGGCCAGCAGCCCGTCCCAGACCTCGCTCGACACCGAGCGCCGGTGTCCCGCGCGGTCGCGGCCGCCGTCGAGCGTGCGAAGGTCCGCGGCGCCGCGCGCCATGGCCAAGCAGCGCAGGTCATGTTCGAGGTTCTCCTCACCGAAACGCCACCAGGCCGTGGAACGGGCGCCGTCGGCCAGGCCGAGGTCCTGGCCGAACCGCGGATCGTGCGGGTCGCGGGCAGGAGAGGGACGGGCTCCGTCCCGGTCCTCGGGGCTGGGGCCGATCTCGCGGATCCACTCCTCGATGACGCTCGCGGGAAGGTCCGCGGATCCGGCGATCACGGTGCCGCGCCAGCCTGCGGCCAGCCTCTTCTCCACCGTCGGCAGCATCAGTACCTCGGCGCCGCCGTCCGTGGAGAAGACCAGGTACAGCTGGTGCTCGGCGCGCGCGGAGACCGTTCGCAGGGCGCGCAGGTGGCCGGCGGCGAGCGGCTGCCGGTCGTGCACGGGGGTGTCGTCGAAGATCCCGGGCCTGACTACGGGCAGAGCGCCGTCCGCCTCGCCACCCGCGGTCGCACCGGCATCGGCGGTGCGGGGTTCGCAGGGCAGGAGGGAGGAAGTGAGCAGGCGGTCGGCAATCAGGCGCGGGACCTTCAGCGTGAGGGTGCGTCGGCCCCAGTCGGCATCAGCAAGGTGTGTGAGAAGGACACCGGTGGTCCAGTCGTCGAGACCGTCGAAAAGCTCTCGGCCGTGCCGGTGGGGCGAGTCGTCGGCGGGACCCGGCAGGTGCGCGGTGACCAGGTGCCGCGGTGCCGGGTCGGCCGCCCGCACCGCGTCCCGTGCGAGGCTCTGCCAGGAAGCGACCAGGTTGTCCGCGGCAGCTCGTGCCTCGGTTCGGCCCTTGCGGTTGGGGCGCATGCCGCGGGTCAGTGAGAAGGCGACGGAGGGGCCGTCCGGACGGCGCCAGCCTCTCGACGCCTTATCCTGCCACCTCTCCCACAGCGTCTTCAGGCTCCGTGTGATCTCCTCCTGTATGCCGATCGCCGCAAAGTCCTGTTCACCGACGGGAAGTTCAGGCTCATCGAGGAGTGCTGCGGCGGCGGCTTCCAGGAGCCCGTCCGGGTCGACGAACACAGCCGCCTGTCCCCGCAGCACCTCCAGGTACTGCCGTTTCACGGCGAGTTTCGGCTCCGCCCAGCTGGTGAGCCAGGAAAACATCGCCGACGTCGACTCGGCCCGGTGCAGGCTGTCCGCCGCCAGCCGCCAGGTGGCGAGTACCTGGCCCCACAGGCGCTCGGCCTCCTCCAGGGCTTCGCCATCCTCCTCGTCCTCGTCGTCGCTCCTGAGGGGCTCCTCCGCTACGCACAGCAGGTCGGCGGCGGCCTGCAACTCGCTCGTCTCCCAGTCGGTTTCCTCGTCCGGACCGGTGTGGGAGCTCAGTTCGTGCAGCAGTCCGAAGCCGCTCAGCGCCCGTAGGAAGATGCCCAGCCCTGTCTCCGGCCGGGCCCAGTCGCCCCACTGTGCGCAGCGCGAACACATCCTGCCGACCGTGTCCGCGTTCAGCGGTGCTTCGGTCGTCGTCACGTCCCGGGTCCGCAGCTGGGTGCAGGCCGGGTTGGTGTGGAGCTTGGCGCTCTTGCCCTTGGCCGAGTGGACGGTGACGGGCGTGCCCTCGAAGGGGCCGAGCGGGACATCGGCGGTCAGTGAGCTGTCGAGCACGTAACTCCCCTATCGGTCTCGGTTTGTGAGCCTAGCCGGGGGTACCGACAGTCAGGTCCGGAAGCAGCAGCCCCGGCGCAGAGCCTCCCGCGACAGCTCCAACCAGCTCACGAAGTCCTCGCGCCCGTCCTCTTGGATGAACGTGTAGCCACCGTCCGAGTGGCCGAGGTTCTCGGCGAGGACGTGGGTGAAGGTCGAGGCGGTCGCTCCCTCGGGAGGCAGCGCTTCGTTGGAGGACTCTGAGAACATTGGGACCTGCCCTGGGAGTCGGCGGGTTGGCGGGAAGGCCTTGGAGCGGCTTACTGGTTCCAGGCGGGACTCTCGTTGGGATTCTTCGGGGCACTGGCCGTATCGTTCACCCAGTCGTCCACGTAGACCTCGACGACGCCGAGCACTGGGACGACGAACAGGCCGAACAGCACCAGCACCGCAGCCGCGAGCGCTTCGCCCGGCTCGTCCGCGAAGCCGCCGCTCACCGCGAACCGCTCGTCTGACGAGCCCAGTAACGCTATGTGACCAATCTACGGCTGGAGAGGCGCTCGAAGGCCGCACCACACACCCGCCAGGTCATCCAATCTCTTTATCCCAAACATGGCCATCCGTCAAGAGTCTGCACTGTGGGTGCAACCCGCGTAGCCTCCGGGCCACAATCCCAGGCTGGTTACACACGGTAGCGAATCTGGGCGTCCGCACTCCCTCCCACAGGCAGCCGAACAGCCGAGAAAGACCAAGCCGGAGCCTCCCGCACAACCGGCACTCCCAGGTGCGGGTCCTCACCGCGAGCCGCCGGTCAGAGGCCTGATTCGGCGTTGGTGATCGCATGGTGGTCGCAGACGACCCACCGGCCCGTTGCACCGGCAGCCTCCGCGAGCCGATCAAGGATCAACCGCCGCAGGAGGCTGGGGAAGTGCGCAAGCCCCATTCCTGCCTGAAATGCACTCGCACACACGTCGTGCGCGTGCAGATGAGCACGTTTCGCACCCCTCGTGCGGCAGCGCGCATGACGTGTGGTCCCCATCTGGTCCCCAGGTCAGAGACTTGACGGAGGGTCCGGGTGGCGTTCATTTCTCTAGGGTAGCGCCACTCCAGCTGTCAATCCAGCGATTCCCGAAGATCACCCGGGAAGCCGCCGAACATAGGGTCAGCGCCACGGAGAAAAATCAGTCCGGCTCAAACCGGGCCTCATTCAGAAAATAACTGCGACAATCCCGACCCCATCTATTCAATTCGGCTTCACTGAAATTCTCGGCGCCCGCCGTGGCACGTGCCGGGGGCCAGTCCAGGACCCACCGTCACCGCAGCACGCATGCTGCGGGTTGTACGAGCCCGACAACCCGCAGCCGACCGCTGCCCCCGGTCTGCGTCCACTCCCTTGAAACAGCGCTCATGCGGGCCAATGCTGCGCGAGCAAGCCGCCCTACCTACCGAACGGGCTCAGTGATCACCCCCGAGGCGTGTCGCCAGCCTGTGCGCCAGTCGATCGCGAGCCTCTCCTGTCTGGATCACAAGTGGTAGGTGAAGCGCAGCGCGCCCCCCACTTCCCGGTAGTACCCGCGCCCCCGCGCCCCGAAGGGATTGGGGAGCATGTGCACCTGAAGCTGTTCGGAATCGAGAACCGAGGTGATCACCAGCAGCCGCCACCGGTCGTCATGGCCGGCGTGCTGCTGGGCCGCCCAGACTTCACTCTCCCCCAGTTCGATCTGCCCGCCCTGTCCCTGCGTAGCCTTGACCTCGAACATCAGCGGGTGCTTTCCGGAGCCGATCCGGAAGTCGAAGCCGAGGCCATCGTCCCCGGGTGAGCCGGGGAACGCGCCGCGACGATTGGTGGAGACCCAGCTGCTCTCATCGGTGCCGGGGTACTGGCGGCAGAGCCAGTGGTAGGCGTACCACTCGCCCGCGTATCCAATCGCCGTCCGCTGGGCCTGGGACAGTTCGCTGTCCGCCCTGCCTCGGGTGCCGCCCGGGCGGTTCCCGGTCCGGCTTCCCCTGTTCCGCGACCCGAGCAGGGTGAGGCGGGCGAAGTGGTGGTGGCCGCCGACCAGCTCGGGCCTGGCGTCCAGTGCTGCGCGCAGTACGGCGTTGAGTTCGGTGAAGTCGCCGGAGTGCACGTCGAGTTCCCGGTCTCCCACCGAGATGAGCCTGCGGGCGCGCTCGCGCGCCGCGCGGGCCCGGTTCGTGACGGTCCGGGCCTCGTCCAGGTCCTCCGGGGTGAGCCCGTGCCGATCGAGGTCCGCCGTGCGGGGCAGGTCGGCCGGCCACTGCCCGAGCGCGGCCAGCCAGGCGACAACGTCGTCCGGGCCCAGCACTCGGAAGTCGAGCGCACCGGCCGCCTCCAACCGGGTGGTGATCTCCTCCGCCGGGACGGAGGCCGCCAGTGCCGCGGGGAGCGTCCGGCCGGACGCCGTCACCAGGGCGACGAGGTCCTCGGCCCGGCCCGTGATCACGCTCTTGTTCCGGCCGCGCGCGTAGTCGATCGGCGGCAGCGGGTCCCCCTCTTCCGGTGCCGGCCCGCCCAGCCGCACGGCGAGTGCCTCTTCGACCTGTGTCCGCAACAGCGCGGTGTCGGCGGCCTCGACGGTCAAGGCCCAGGCCGAGGGCGCGGTGACCCAGTCGAGGGTGCGGAGCTCCGGCCAGTCGCTCAGCGGCCGCCGGGCGTCGAACTCCTCCAGGGCAGACCAGCGGAGCCGGTTCAGCAGCTCCTTGCGGTGAAGGTCCACGAACGTCCGGAGCGCCTCCTCGTGTGCCTCGCCGTGGCTGATCGGTTGGTAGCGCGGAGCCAACGTGGCCAGGGTGTGGTTCAGCGCAGCAAAGTCGATCCCGAGCGCCGCCCTGAGTTCGTCGGTCGACCTGGCCGCGCGGGCCTCGCAGACGAACTTCTCGGCCGTCAACATGAGTTCGTTCTCGCAGGTGCGCAGTGCGGTCGTGAGGTCCTGGGTGTCGCGCGGTGTCGGGTCCGTCAGTTCGTCTGCCTTCACCCGGCCGAGCAAGTGGACGAGCACCGGGTAGCCGCGCTGCAGGACACCTCCGACAGCACCGTCGATCCGGCGCCCGGTCTGTTCGAGCTGGTGGACGGAGAGGCCGAGGGCCCGGGCGAGTTCCGGCTCCGCCGGTTCGCTCAGGTCGGCGTGGGCGTCCCCGAGCTTCAGCGCGGCCAGCTGCAGCCGGTCGCCGAGACTGCGGTGTCCGATCAGGTCGGCCATGGCGACCGCGAACCGGGCGACCTCGCGCCAGCTCCGGTCGCCCTCCCGCGTCAGCAGCAGCGGGTGCTTGGGGTCGGACAGCGGCAGCACTCCGTCCAGCCGGTCCGGTACGGTGACAGGCTCCTCATCGAGGGTGACCTCCCAGTCGGTGTAGCGGTGCAGTCGCACCGCACGGAGCGCGCCCGTCAGCTCGGTGAGGGCGGTGTCGATCGGCCGGGGTTTGTGCGGATCGTGGTCGGCGAGTGCTGCCACCGCCAGGGTCAGCCAGGGAAATTCGTCGACCAGCGGTTCGCCCATGGCCGCCGGGTCCACCAGCTCGCCGTCGACGGTGGCCGAGAACTCCAGGGAGTCCACGGCCCGGAACGCGCCGGGGCAGATCTCTTCGAGCAGGTCGCAGACCTGCCGGGCGATGCCCGGGAGCACGAGCAGCGGCTGTTCCATCTCGCGGATCAGGCGGGCGGCGAGGCTGTCGCGGTCGCCGGTGACGTACGCCGCCACGCTGTCGTCGGCGAGTTCGTCGAGGGAGACGGCCACCATCCGCTCGCCCGCTTCGGCGAGCAGGACGGCGTCGTACGGGAGCTCGGGGTCGGGCTGTGCGACGAGCTCGTTCCAGGCCCGCTCGTTGGCCCGCTGAACCAACGGCCAGTCGTCGCCCCGGATCGCGCCGTCCTCCAGGAACCGACCGAGTTCCGCGATCAGGCGCGCACTGTGCTCGGGCTCTCCCCAGATGGACAGGTCGGCCTCGCCCAGAGGGTCCCGGACCGCCTTCGACTCCAGCAGGTGACGCAGCCGCCGGTCGACCGTCGGCACGAACGCGGGCTCCTCCTCCGCCCCGGGCGGGCAGTACCAGGCATCGGCCGGGCGCACCCAGCGCACCGCGCTGTCGGCGCCCCGAACGGGCAGCCAGCGCTGCCCGTGGACGAAGGCCTCCAACGGCGTCCTTACGGACTCGTAGTCTGTCCCGCGGCTGCCATCACTCGTCCAGACCGTCCTGAAGCGGTCCGACCTCCATATCGCCAGCCCACGCAGCACGAGCCTGGCGTACGCCAACCGGGCCGCCTCGCCGAGCCGCCCAACAACCTCCTGGCCCGGCAGCCGGTAGGCAGCACCGCCGTTGTAGGGCGTCTGGGGGTACAACGCGCCCGACCGCGATCGCCCTATGTGCGCCGCCCACTGCTCGTCGACCCCCTTCGGGACGTTCGCCATCCTGAGCAGGTTGGCCGTCGTCAGAGCGCCACCCTTGGCTCGGCGCCCGGCCCCTCGCGTACTGACGGGTATCAGTCCGTCGGTGACGCCCAGGGCGGTCAGGAAGTCGCGCCACTCGTCCAGAGTCTCGCCCCGCTTCACCACCGTGTCCGGCGGCGCGATCAGGCGCTTGGCGATCCATTTGAGATCGGACGACTGCTCACGCCCGTCCGCCACCACCGCCGCCAGGTCGTCCCCGGTGGTGCCTGCCCAGCCCGCGCCGAACGCCGCCCCGGAGGCCTTGATCAGCGCCCCGTCCGCCGAGGGCACGTACAGCTCCACCGAGGACAGCCCCGACTCTCCCGTGAGCTGCTTCGAGCGCCACAGCCGGAAGACGAACCGGAGGGCCTGCAGGCGCAGCTTCTGGTCCGTGCTGCCCGCCAGGGCCAGCTGGACGTGCTCCAGCAGGCCCTCGGGGTCGAACGGCCGGACCAGACCGGCCGACTGCAGGAAGAACCGAGCCCGCTGCCGGTGCCTGTCGTCGTTCTCGGCCCAGCGCAGGTCTGGGTGCAGGCAGAAAAGCCGCTTGCCGAGCACCGCGGGCACTGCGGGCGTCCCCTTGTCGCCGCGTGCGGCGGGCCCGGGCTGGAAGAACGCCTGCCGCCGCTGCCCCGGCTTTCCGTTGTCACCACCGCCATTCGCGCTCCGCAGCGTCCCGTCCTCGGCCAGCAGGATCATCCGGCCGCGCAGCACCTCCCCGTCGTATTCGAAGAGCGTGGCGAGGTCCGCGTACAGGGCGTCCCAGTCCCGGACGGATTCGCCGGCCCGGGGCAGCGGCAAGGTGGCCACGATCCGTTCCACCAGGTCCGCCAGCACCGACCGCGGGGGATCCAGCGGGCACTGCACCGCCCGGCACACCGCCGCCAGTCGCCGGATCCGCTCGGTGCCGACCTCCGGATCCACCACGGCGATCCCGGTCGCGTGTGCCTTCTCCGGTACGAGCAGGGCGAGTTCGCGATCCGGCCAGAGCGTCGCACCCCTCGGTGTCGTCCAGCCCTCCTCCGGCGGGGCGCCCTCGCTCCGCACCGTCGGCACGACGGGCACCTCGCCCAGCTCACGGCCGTACACGCGCGGGGCCGCCGCCGACAGCAGTCCCGCGTACTTGCCCGTCGTCTCCCAGCTCACCAGGTCCACCGCCATCTGCCGCATCCGCAGCTCCGGCAACGCCCGCAGGCGCGCCGACGCCGCCAGACAGGTCTCGGCCGCCACTTCGAACAGCAACCTGTTCAGGGGATGTTCGTGGTCCAGGTCGGTGCGGTCCATCTTGGTGTAGAAGGGGGCGCTGAGATGGCCGGGGAAGGGCGCCAGGACTCCTTCTCCCAGCGGCAGGAAAGTGAAGGTCTGCCCTCGCCTCGGCCTGGCGGCCGCCACCGGCAGCGCCACCTCCACCACGGCCGGCTCTTCCCATTCCAGCCAGGACTCGTCCAGCCGACCCAGGTCGACCGCCGTCTTGACGGTGGATCGCAGCCGTTGATCGTCCACAGTGTGACGCGCGATCACGAAGCGCCCGGCCGGGCCGAGATCGACCTCGGCGAACGAAACGGCAGCGTCCGGCGAAGGGCCGACCAACGCCAGCGGCCGCTCGACGCGGGTCAATTCGCTGACGGTCTCCACCACACCTGCGACGCGCCGCTCCAGCACCAGGTGGGACAACCGGTCCAGGAAGAGCATCACCGGGGCCTTGACGGCAGCCAACTCCTCCAGACGGCACCGCACTTCGTCGAGCGCGGCCGCATGGCGCAGCGGGATCCGGACCACGGTCACGCTCCCCGCCTCGGCCAGCTGCGCGCAGGCCTCCGGCACCTCGGCCACCGGGTAGGGAATCTGGAACGGCGGCAGCCTCTTCGCCTCTCGCCGCGCAGCCTCCCGGTCGCCCAGCAGAACCGTCAGCTCCTCCTCGAGCGCGAACCGGAAGCAGTAGCCGTCCAGCACCGCCGGGCCGGACCCCGCGCTGCGGGCGCTGTAGATCTCCGGTGCGTCCGTGATCTGCAGGAGGCTCCGGAACCCGATCCCCTTGTTGCCGATGCCCTCGCCGATCTCCTTGCCACTCCTCGCCAGCTTGCACACCGACTTGACCGTGTCCCAGGTGAACGGGGTGCCGCCGTTGCCGACCAAAAGGGTGCCGAACTCGCCGTCGTCCTCGTCAAGGAGAACATGCACCCGGCCATCGGGCCGCTGCCTCGGGTGCGCGTCGTGCCCGTTCTGTAGGAGCTCCAGCAGGAAGCGACCGGCGTAGTCCCGGGCGGCGCTGAAGGAGGCTGCTCGCAACTGCTCCGCCGCCTGTGTGTGCTCCAGCCCCCGCCACTCCGCGAGCAAGGTCAGCGAGTGCTCCCGCAACTCGACTGCAAACGCACTGTCGTTCACCGATCCCCCTCAGCCCAGTCTCCATCCGGACGCTATCGCGCGCCCACGACAGTGGCGGTGCGAGCTGCGAGTTCGCTGACCAACACCCTCGCGCCATTGGCTACCGCCGCTTTGGCCCCGGCATCTGCATACGCCGACCGCCCTCTCCTCGTCCGCGGTGACTCTTCCGAGCAACGACCCCGTGCGGGCCGACGCTGCACGATCAAGCTGACCTACCCATCGAACGTGTTCCGTGATCACCCTCACGGCGTGTCGCCGGCGCGTGTCCCGGCCGGTCGTTCTTGCAGGTGCTCCATGCCCCGCCCCGCACGCTCTGCCGCCACACCCATCACTCCCGCGACTCTGGACACGCCATCACCACCTGGTTCAAGGAGGAACCCATGGCACAGCGTCCCAAGCGGGGCAGGGTGTATAGGCGGTGCGGGTGCAAGGACGGCAACAGCGGGAAGCAGTTGGGTTCATGGTGTCCGCGGCTGGCCGGCGACACTTCGCATGGCCGGTGGACGTATGCGGTGGACCTGGCCCGGGAGGAGGGCAAGCGCCGGACTCGGCGGCGGGGCGGGTTCGCCAGCCGGGCGGAGGCGGCCCGGGAGATGGCGCGGGTGCTGGATACCGAGTACCGGGGCGTGTACGAGGACCGGACGCTGCGCGTCGGGCTGTTCCTGTACGAGTGGCTGGAGGCGAAGCGCCCGGCGCTGGCGCCCAACACCTGGGCGGGCTACCGGGCGTGCATCGAGCGTGACCTGGTCCCGGCGTTCGGCGGCATGCTGCTCGTCGATCTACGGCCCAAGCACATCGACGCCTGGGTGAGCACGCAGCTCGCCGTCGGCCGCGGGAGCACCACCGTTCACCACGCGGTGGCCATGTTTCGCAACGCCCTGAACCACGGGGTGCGGACGTGGCGGCTGCGCTACAACCCTGCCAAGCACTCCGTACCCGCCAAGCCCCGTGCCGCCGTCCGCACCTGCTGGACGCCGGACCAGGCGGCGGCGTTCCTGCGGCACAACGCGGAGCACTACACGGACCGGCTCACCGACCTGTTCGAGGTCATGCTCGGCACTGGCATGCGCCGCGGCGAGATCCTCGCCCTGCACTGGTCCGACGTTCACCTCATCGACCGCAAGCTCTACGTCCGCTGGACCCTGAGCGCCGTGAACAACGGGAAGATCCACCTCGGTGAACCCAAGACCGAGGCCAGTCGCGCCTGGGCCAGCCTCTCCGCCAGGGTCATGGCTGCCCTGCGTCGCCAAGCGGACCTTCAGATGGCGGCACACCCAGACGGGCGCCTGGAAGGCCTCGTCTTCGCCCGCCCCGACGGCGAGCCACTGCGCCCCCAGTGGGTCCTCGACCAGCTCCGCAAGCGCAGCTCCGAACTCGATCTGCCCGGGATCGGTCTGCACGACTTGCGCCACACCGCGGCCAGCATCATGATCGCCGCCGGCATCCCCCTCGCCGTCGTCTCGAAGACTCTGCGCCACGCCAACCTCGCCATCACCGTTGACCTCTATGGACACCTCCTCAAGGACTCGGCCGACGAAGCCGTCAAGACTCTTGCCTCCGCACTCGACCAAGCGGACGCCCGCCAGGGCAACGTGAGCCGCGAAGCTGGCTCCACCGTTCGCTTGGCCGCATAGGCCCTGTGAGAGCGCGGCGTCGGTAGTGGGAGGTGGGCCGTCAGGGTCCGACGGTGACGGCGTCGGCGACCGGCCTCTTGGTCAAGTATTCACGGATGCCGTGGGGGGAGAGGTAGTTGCCCGTGCTGATGCATACGTCCGTGACTCCGGTGGTGATGTGGCCGAGGCCTGTGCCGCGTGCGACGACGTCCCAGCGGGAGTAGGCGTTCGTCCACACGGTCCCGGCGGGCACAGTGAGCGGGGATGCGGCTGCGGCAATCCCATCCCGAACGACCAGCCAGCCCAGTGGCGAGCCGCAGGTGATAAACGCCCGCACGCCGCCGTCTCTCGCGACTGAGATCTCGCCGCGCTGGATCATGTCGTAGGCGATCACGCTGCCGAGCGAGTGCGCGATCAGGATCTGCGGCTGGGTGGTGGTGATCGTTTCACGGACCACGGCGCGGACCTGTTCGGCCTTGTCGGCGTTGCGCAGGTAGCCGTGGACCTCGCGGAGGAACCACACTAGGCGGCTGCCGGCACCGCGGGCCGTGGTCCGGTCGACGGCAGTGATCTTCCCCTCGATGCGGCGGCTGAACACGGACCGGCCGAGCGTTCCCGCGTCGGCCGCTTGGTCGGCGTCATCTGCAGCGCTGTCGGGGAGGTAGAGGGACAGCGCGTGTTCGACGAACTCCTCCTCGTCCGCAGTCAGGGGCGTGTCCTCGCCGGGCATGTCGTCTGGGCCAAGGCGCAGGAACTGCTTGGGGAAGAGGTGGCTGTAGCTGGGGACCGCCAGCGCGGGGACGGGGGCGTGCGGGCCCGACGCGTTCCGGATTCCCTTCGTGAGCGCCTTCTGCCATATCGCGGAGAGCCGCTCGGTGGTGCCGGAACTTCCCTGCCAGATACCGTGCACGCCGACGATGTGCGCGTCGTCCATCCCAACCCCCTGACGTCCCGCGAGCGAGGGCTGTGAAAGTTGTGGCCCCTGCCCGGATCATACGCACCGAAGTCGGGGGCCCGGAGCGGACCGCCACCGCGCGGTGGCGCGTTCACAGGTGCGTCTGCCGTTCCGCCCGCATAGCGGTTCCTCGCCTGCGGCCGGGCGGCGCTTCCCGCAGCGCGGACTCCGTGCCCGCCGCGTGGTGATCGCATAGGGTTGCGCGACGGACGTGTGAGAACGAGGGGGGACAGTGGAGGAGGACGAGCCGCTCGTACTCTCCCGCCGGCGCCTGGTGGTACTCGCGGTCGACGGCTACACCGACGAGAAGCCCGCGTTCGCCAAGGGCATCAAGGAGCAGGCAGCCTTCGTCACCGGATGGCTCACCGACCCTGCGCTCGAAGAGCGCGCCTTTGAGGTCTCCGCCCCTGACAAACTGGAATCGCTCGCCGATGTACGCGAGTTCCTGAGCGGCCAGGCCCTGGCCGAGGCAGATGACGACGACGCGCTGGTGCTGTACATCACGGGCCACGGCGTGGCGGGCCGCTCCAATCGGCACTATCTGCTCCTGCCCGGCAGCGACAACGAACACCTCCTTGGTACTGCCTTCCCAACCAGTGAGGTCATCGCCGCGGTCCTCGACAGCGCCGCGGCGCACGTTCTGGTCCTCGTCGACTCATGCTTCTCCGGCACACTCCAGGCCGAACTGAACACGCTGCTGCTAGACCTGCCCGCGTGGCGCCGTAACATCCCGGGCACGGCCGTGGTCACCAGCGGCCATTTCGAGGACCGGCCCAAGGTCGGCGAGTTCTGCGAACTTCTGGCTCTCGCACTGGACTACGTCAAGGACGAAGCATCCGGGTACGCCGCGGAGCACCTGTCGTTCGCAGAATGGGAGGAGATCCTCCAGCGCGTCGGCGACCGGCGCCCCGAACTGATCGCCGCACAGTGGATCAGGCCATCCTCCCGACGCCGGGAGGCCAGCGCCTGCCTGCCCAACCCCGCCTACAGGCCCGCCGAGCACCTGGTCGCCCCAGCACTGCGCCAGCTCGCTGTCCCCACACGGCCACTGGAGGAGTACTGGCTCTCGCGGGCATCCGGCCGGCCCCGCGAGGAGGACCCGGGCTGGTACTTCCGCGGCAGGACCGAGCTGATGCGCGCCCTCGTCGGTTTCCTGACCGGTCCACCCGAAGTGATGGAGGTAACTGGGACTGCTGGCTCGGGCAAGTCCGCGCTCCTGGCGCAGATCGTCACTCTCACCGACCCGGGATTTCTCACCGACCCCCGCTTCGCCGAGGCCGTCGGCAACCTGCCGGACGACGTGCTGCCCGAGCAGGGCACCGTCGACGCAGCGATGCTCGCCCGCAACAAGTCCTCCCGCACCATGGTCGAGGAACTGCTGGCCACCATCGCCCCAGACCGGCCCGAGGCCGACTCGGTCCCGGTACAGACTCTGCTCGACGCCATCCAGGATCACACTCGCGCCACCGGGAGGCCCATGACCCTGGTCATCGACGGCCTCGATGAAGCCGAGGAACCCCAGGCACTTATCGGCGACATCATCTTGCCTATCGCTCGCCTCCACGACGACGACCACGAACCCCTCGTCAGACTGTTGCTGGGCATTCGCTCCACCACAGGCTCTGCTAGCAACGCCCAGCCACAGAACGCGCAGGAAGAGCTTCTCACCTTCCTCAACCATGCCCTCGAATCCGAGCACCGCTACCCCGTCGTGGTGCGGACCGACGGACCCGACTGCGAAGCGGACATCACCACCTACACCGAGGCGCTACTTCTCACCGACACGGACAGCCCATACCACGGCGACACTCACGCCGCCCGGCAGGCCGCAGTCACCATCGCACGCTCGGTCACCCCATCGTTCCTCGACGCCCGGCTCGCCGCAGACCGGCTGCGCACCGCCCCCACCCGTCAGGACCTCCAGGACACCGTCTGGCACGAGCAGCTCTCGGCAGGAACCGTCGCCCTACTGCGCGCGGACCTTGAGGATGTCGCCGCCCACACCGCCTTCGCCCCCGAGGTGCTGCTGGCCGTCCTGCGGGCCACGGCTTTCGCCCCCGGCGCCGGCCTGCCCTGGGCCGACGTGTGGCCCGCTGCCGCCCGCGGACTCCTCGACAGGCACCCCGACGTCGACCGCACCGAGGCAGCGGTCCGCACGGTCCGCTCCACCCGCCTCGTCGGCTACCTCACTAGCGCCGAGGAGGACAGCCGGACGGTCTACCGCCCCGTCCACCAACGCATCACCGAACAACTGCGCCACGGCCACCACTGGCTCCTGGGCACCGAACCCGACGATCGAGACCGGATCGTCGGAGCCAAGGGCATGACGATGTACGCCCACTCCCAGATCGCCGGTGCCTTCGCCGAACTGATCAACGAAACCGAGTATCCTCTCCACCCCTACCTTCTGCGCCACCACGTCCAGCACGCTGCTTCGGGAGGCGTGTTGGAGGACCTGTTCGTTCCGGCCCGGCTGCTGCGGCAGGAAAAGTCTCTTTCCCTGCGGGCGCAGCTCGGCCTCCCGCTGCCTGTTGCCGATGTGTATCGACGCACGGTGACGGCTGCCGCCTTGATCGAGCCCTATCTCGACGCAACTACCGACGAGGCGTCCCGCCAGAGCAGCATCGCATTCCACCGCACCTCGATGATCCCCGTCGACGAACAAGAGGACGACAGGCTCGCGGCACCGGTGCAGACACAGTGGTCGCAGTGGCGGGCGCGGACGAACGTCCTGGCCTCCCCACGGCACAAGGTCAAGGTCATGGTCGGCCTGGCCACAAACGACGGGCGCGGTCTGATGGCCGGCGGATCGGCGTGGGGCGTCGAGGTCTGGGACGCCTCCTCCGGGCAGCGCACCGCAGCCCTCAATATCGGACCCACCCGGGCCTTGTGCCCCATCCGAGCCACCGGTGGCCGCGAGTTCCTGCTCACCGCCGGAGACTCAGGCCTTGGCATCTGGGATCCGTTGTCCGGCCAGCTGATCCACGGCATCCCCCTGCCGCTTGCGCATGAGGCGCATGTCCTGGCCGACGGAGACGACCGGTGGAAAGTCATCGGCGTCGGCGACCGAAGTGTGCACTTGTGGTATCCCGAAGGCAACTACATTCATGAAGTCCCTGAGATCTCGGGACGCCTGGTCTCCGGCTCCAGCGACCGGACTGCGGTCGTGCGCGACGCCCGAGGCAAGCCCTGGCTGGCGGCGATCATCGATCAGGGCCTGCGCGTTTGGGACCCTGAGGACCTCACCGCACCAGCCCTGCCCAGCAACGGGCCGCAGCCCAAAGCCATCACCGTAATCCCCAGGCTGGGCCGCGCCGACCTGGTCCTCATACGGCCCCACGGGGCCAAGGGATCTGATGCCTGGGATGTCTTCGACGACGTGTTCGTCTACCCGCTGACCAACCGGCGGCACTTCGCTGCCGCCCCTTTGCCGGATGAAGCGGTGGTCACCGCGTCTGGCGGCACCATCGACATCCGCGGCACAGAATCGGGCCATGCCCGCTTCTTTGTCTCCGACCGCTTCCTCGATGCCCTCGCTACGGTGCGCACCGCAGACGGCTGGATGATCGCGACTGCGGGTGCCGAAGGGATCCGTCTGTGGCCGCCCCATGACCGGACCGACCAGGCGTTCGAGTGGAGAGGCGCAACCGCCGCTTCCCTGGAACAACACCCCCTGCAGAGGAATATGTGGCCGATGGCCGTTGCCGGCCGGGGCGACCTCCTGGTGCTCGGTGCGGCCAACGGGCTGCAGGTGCGCGACACCACCTCCGGCAGCTGGCGTGACACGATCGCCCCGGGCCCCGTCGTCGACCTGTGCGTCCTACCGGACCAATTCACTAACCGCGTCGCCGCCACGACGATCAGGGGCTTGGTCATCCACGACCTCGACATCGGATCCATTGAACATGTCCCAGACACCGGTGACGCACGACTGGTGTGCGCGGTCCCACGCCCCGGCAAGCCCGATCTCGTACTGTCCGACCGGCGCAGCATCTGGAATCTCGAAGAGGGCCGCGAGCGCTCGTTCGCCCACGGGCACCGGATCAGCTTCCTCACTGCTCTGCCTCAATATGGCGGACGCTATCGGCCTCCGGTCGTCGCGGCGGCCACCGAGAGAGGCATCGACATCTGGGACATTGCCCGCGGTGAGCAAGTCGGCCGTCTCCGGGTCCGCGGATCCCAGCCCGGCGTCAGCGTCCTGTGCGCTTTCACCATGGACGGTGGCGACTACCTCGCGGCAACCGACCGAACGGGAATCCACATCTGGAACCTGGCCATCGCAGAACTCCACAGCACCATCCCCACCCCTCACCCCATGACGCTCACCGCTGTATCGACACCCGAGGGCCGCACGGTGCTGGCCTCTGGCGACGGGAGCAGTGTGCGACTGTGGGACCCGATGAGCGGCAACCTGATTCAGACGGTGATCACCAGCGCACCCGTTAGGGCGCTGACGGCCCACGACAAGGGCCGGCTGCCAGCCCTGTTCATTGCCGGGCCAGCAGGCGTCGCCGCTCTTGGCCTCGAGGGAGGCCTACCCGACAGTCCAGGACCAAGGACGGGATAGTGAGGTTCCCCCGAGGTGTGGAAGGTTGCGGGACATGGCCTGATTGGCCGTGAGAAGGGAGCCTCTGCCATGGCTGCACCGATGAAGTACCTGCC
>NZ_JBFBNR010000072.1:0-27468 GCF_040687675.1 Kitasatospora sp. NPDC056731 | reverse complement strand
GCCTGCCTCCAGCTTCAACCGGTCACTGCGATGACCAGCGGTGGGCTCCTCCTCCCACTCGATTCCTCAGCGCCTCGTGGCGCACGCCCGAACTCGTCGAACGCGAAGGTGCGGTCCGGGAAGCGGTCCAGGACATGCTCGATCCGGTCGAGTTTCGCGTCGTGGTCGGGGTCGGTGGACTCCTTCCAGGTCTTGGTGCGCCGGAAGGTGACGCCGCGTCGGGCCAGCAGACATCGCAGGGCCTCACGGCCGATCCTGATCACACGGCCGTGGACCTTGCGCAGGTAGGCGAGCAGTTTGCGGATGGACCAGCGGGTGAAGGGCTGCCCGAGCTTCGTCGGGCGGGTGGTGGCCGTCTGTCCTCGTCGTCAGGACTGAGATGGCGGGGACGGCCTCCCACCCACCGAGGGTCCAGGCAGGCCAGGCCGATCACGTTGAACCGGTGGATCACGTCCCGCACGGTGTCCTCGTCGGCCTGGACCAGCTGGGCGATGACCGGGACCCGGTTGCCTCCGGCGGAGGCCAGCAGCATCATCGCCCGCCGGTAGCGCACCGTGCTCGTGCTGCCCCGGCGCACGATCCTCTGTAGCTGCTGGCCCTCCTGATCTGTCAACCTCCGGACCCTGACCGGCTCCGCCACCACGCCTCCCCACACCGAATCGGATGTCGGTCCACATCCAACCGGTTCATGCGTCGCCACCACCAACCCGGCGAACGTATGCGGTCACAGCACTAGGGATTGCCAACTTCCCTTCCGGGGAGGCAGCTTGCCGAACGCAGTGATGCCTCGCACAATCGCTGTCATGTCGACGAACACCTCGGAAAGCCACTCCGCGCCGTCCCCGGCCCCGGCCCCCGGCAGGCGCGTGCTCCTGATCGGCGCGTCCCGGGGCCTCGGCCTCGCGCTCGCCCAGGAATGGGCGCGGGCCGGCTGGCAGGTCGTGGCCACCGTGCGCGGCTCGGGCCGGACCGGGCTGCACGAGCTCGCCGATGCCGACGCCCACGCCGGGCAGGTCGAGATCGAGACCGTCGACATCACCGAGCCCGAGCAGGTCGCGGCGCTGAGCGGTCGCCTGGCCGGCCGGACGTTCGACCTGCTCTTCGTGAACGCCGGCGTCACGAACCAGCCCGAGGGCACGGTGGCGCAGACCTCCACCGAGGAGTTCGTCCGGGTCATGGTCACCAACGCGCTGAGCCCGCTGCGCGTCATCGAGGCCCTCCAGGACCTCGTCGAGCCCGCAGGCACGATCGCGGTGATGTCCTCGGGCCAGGGCAGCGTGGCCAACAACGAGCGCGGCGGCCACGAGGTGTACCGCGGCAGCAAGGCCGCGCTCAACACGTTCATGCGCAGCTACGCGGCGCGGCACAGCGGCGAACCCCGGTCCCTGGTCCTCATGGCCCCCGGCTGGGTGCGCACCGACATGGGCGGCTCGGACGCCCTGCTCGGCATCGACGAAAGCATCCCGAACGTGGTCAGGACGCTCGACGCCCTCCGGAGCAGCCCGGGCCTGCACTACGTCGACTACCTCGGCCGAACCGTGGCCTGGTGAGCGCGGCGCCCCTGAACACCACGGCACTGATGGGCCGCGAGTTCGACCCACCGTCGAGCCCGCGCAGCACCCTGCTCCCCCCGCTCAGGAGGGGAGGGACGCGAGCCAGTCGGTCAGGATCCGGTTGACCTCGGTGGGGCGTTCCTGTTGGACCCAGTGCCCGCAGCCGTCGAGGATGTGGCTGGAGAGCAGGCCGGGCAGGGTCGCGGGGTAGGCCGCGATCGCGTCGGCCAGCCAGGTGGTGGAGGCGTCCCGGCTTCCGCCGATGAACAGGGACGGCTGGGTGACGGGGGCGCCGTCGAAGTCGGCGAGGTCCTCCCAGTCCCGGTCCATGTTCCGGTAGCGGCCCAGCGCTCCGCTCATGCCGGTTCGCTCGAACTCTCCGGCGTAGACGTCGAGTTCATCCGCGCCGAGCCAGCCGGGCCGCCGTCCGGCGGGGAACCGGTCACGGAGTGTCCCGCCACGGCTGACGAAGTGCGGGTCGGGTGCGCCGGCCGCCGGCATGGTGTCGGCGGACAACGCGGCGTAGAAGCCCGCGAGCCAGCCGCGCACGTCCGGTTCGATCTCCGCCTCGGCCCGGCCCGGCTCCTGGAAGTAGGAGACGTAGAACTCCTCGTCGCCGCCCAGTTGCCCGAAGACCTCGCTGGGCCTCGGGCCGCCCCGCGGGAGGTAGGGAACGCTCAGCAGCCCCACGGCACGGAAGACGTCCGGTCGGATCAGGGCGGAGTTGGCGGCGATGGTCGAGCCCCAGTCGTGGCCGACGATCACCGCGGACCGTTCGCCCAGGGCGTGCACCACCGCGATGTTGTCCTCGACCAGGTCGAACATCCGGTACGCGGTCACCTCCTCGGGCCTGGAGGAGCGCCCGTACCCGCGGACATCGATGGCGACCGCGCGGTATCCGGCAGCGGCCAGCACCGGCAACTGGTGGCGCCAGGAGTACCAGGACTCCGGGAACCCGTGCAGCAGCAGGACCAGCGGCCCGGCGCCCTGCTCCACCAGGTGGATCCGGCCGGCGGGCGAGGGAACCAGCCGGTGAGTGGGGCCCGTGGTCCGCGACGGTGACATGTGTCCTCCTGGGATCTCGATCCGGCGTACGCCAAGTTCGGTTCGGCGACCCGCCGTTCGACGACCTACTGTTCGGCGGCGTGACGCCGATGCGGTGCTGACGCAGTGCCGATCATGCTGCGCGCGTACCGCGGAGGGCGAGGCTTGTTGCCATTTCAGCAAACCGCCCCGCGGCCCGCCCGTGGCAATGCTCCGATCGGTCTCTCCGCCCGGGCACCGCCAGGGCATGGGGTTCTACCGTGACATCGCCGCCGGTTCGTCGACGTCCCCAACCGGCCGGGTCGTCGTGGACGACCACTCGGCCCTGGGCGCAGTCGTTCTCCGACGCCCCTACACCCTGGAGAAGACCCGCTGCGCGTTCCCTCGCGGCTGGCCGCCCAGGCTGGCCACCGCCCCCTCTCGCTCCTCCTGCAGATAGATCTCGCAGTCGCCCCCGGAGTAGTAGTCCCGCAGCACCACGAAGACCCCCGACCCCGCGTCGTCCACACTCCCGGTCCGCCAACTCCCCTGGTACTCCCCCAACGCCGCACCCTGCCCGACGGGATCCTTCGCGCAGAAGTACCCGTCGAGCCGCACCTCGCCGAGCCGGCCCCCCTCCCGCAGTTCGATCACCTCGTCCCGCGACGCCCAACGCCCCACGTAGTCCTTCGGATCCGGCCCGCCCGACCTGGCCTTCAGATACCCCGTCAGCCCCGCGATCAGCAGGACACCCACCAACAGGACAGCACCCTCCCGGGACTTCAGGTACGTCCATCGACCAGCCACAGCTCCTCCTCGCTCCACGCCGTCGTACTCGAAGTCACCGCGGCACCTCAGCCCTTCTCCATGACGAACCCCTTGGTCGCCAGCAGCCACAGGTCCTTCTCGTTGGTCATGGCCGTCAGCCAGATCGTGCAGCTGCCTCCCCCGTCCTTACGGGTCGCCGTCACATACACCCCCCGACCGGCGTCGTCGAGGTAGGACTTCTTCCAACTCCCCTCCAGTTCCGTCGGCTGTGCCGGATCGGCCGCCGCGCTGTCGCACACGTAGGCCGGCACCGTCGCGGACCCGATCCGCCCGTCCGGGAGGAACTCGAGCACCGCCGTACCGCCGCTCCACCGTCCGACCGGGACGGACACGTCAGGCCAGGAAGGCCGGAACGTCAGCCACACGACCACGCCCACGCCGAAAACACCGAGAACCCCACCCAGCACGCCGAACAAGACGCGCCGTCCCCTCGCCACACAACCCTCCACCGAATACCTGATCGATCAATCCGCACGACATTCGAGCACCGAAAACAGTACCGACCGGGAAGCTTCGATGCCGCCCCACCCTGCCAACACCCGGGCCCGGCCTGCCCGGACGGGGCCGGCAAGCCTCGGTCAGCGCACGGCGAAGGCCTCGGTGAGGGACCCACCGGGAGGAAGCTCCGAGCACGGGATGTCGGACGCCTGTTCGGTGATCGATTCGCCGGTACGGGCGAGGACGACTCGGAGGCAGGAGCTTCCGACTTCGGAGGCCCCCCACCCCGTCGGGTACACCACGTCAGCCATCACGCCCACCACGACGGAGCCCCCGTCCCTGCCCAGCGTGACGACGTGCACCGCGGTGCGCGCCGCGAGCGCCTCCAGCGACATGGCCGTCTGCGGCCCGGCGGTGAAGGCCGGTACCAGCCCGGCCGCGTACCGATGGGCATCCGCCCCGGCCTCGGCCTGCGCCCGGACGCGACGGTCCCCGGCCGCGGACCGGTCGTTGAAGGCGCTGACGACGAAGGCCGTCGCAGCCAGCACCAGTACGGCGGCCGCCACGGCGAGTACCCGGCGAAGAACCCTCATCTGATCCACTCCGAAACAGCCGGCCCTGGCAGGCCGAGCGGGTTGGACAATCGGGAAGCGCCGGCGGAAGCACGGCGGTGCGCCTCCCTCCCCGGCAGGAAGAAAGGGGCACCACGCGTCACGGCCGGCCGCATGCGACTCGTTCTCCTCCCACCGCCCAACTCATCGGCGCCGGCGCCGGATTCACGACAACCCTACGGTTCGTCGATGCCGCCCTGACTGTCACCTCCGCCGCCCACCGCCACGGATTCCCCCACCCCACTGCACCGACCGCCCGACCGGCTGGACGTCCGGGTGCGGCGTCAGCTGCCGCAGGCGCAGTCCGCGGCAGCCGTCTCCTCGGTGTCGGCGCAGCAGCCCTGCGGTGCGGCGTCGGCGCTCTTGCCGAGGGTGTCGGCGTCGGCCTTGACGACGTAGACCTCCCAGGGCTCCTTGCCGGGGCCGGTGACCCAGACCTTGTCCTGGAGGGCGTAGCAGCAGGAGGTGTCGTTCTCCTCGAAGGTGGCGAGGCCGGCGTCCTTGAGGCGGGCGGTGGCCGCGGTGACCTGGTCGGCGGTGGCGACTTCGACGCCGAGATGGTCGATGCGGGTGTCCTCACCGGCTTCGCCTTCGAGGAGGACGAGCTTGAGCGGGGGCTCGGCGATGGCGAAGTTGGCGTAGCCGGGGCGGCGCTTGGCGGGTTCGGCGTTGAAGAGCTTGGAGTAGAAGGCGATGGAGGCTTCGAGGTCGGCGACGCGCAGGGCGAGCTGGACGCGGGACATGGCGGTTCTCCCCAACAGGCTGGATTGATGTCTATCGATGCAACCTTGCGCTCTGGATCGAAGTTCGTCAACATAGACGTATGTCGAATCAGGAACTTCGGGTGCTCGGCCAGGACGACGACGCGGACGGATGCTGCCCCGGGCTGCTGACCGCCCCGCTGGACGAGGACCAGGCCGTGGAACTGGCGCGGGTGTTCAAGGCGCTGGGCGATCCGGTGCGGCTGCGGCTGCTGTCGATGATCGCCTCCCGGGCCGGGGGCGAGGTGTGCGTGTGCGACCTGACCCCGGCCTTCGACCTGTCCCAGCCGACGATCTCCCACCACCTGAAGCTGCTGCGGCAGGCCGGGCTGATCGACTGCGAGCGCCGGGGCACCTGGGTGTACTACCGCCTGGTCCCCGAAATGACCGACCGCCTCGCCGGCATCCTGACCCGCCCGGCGGCCGAGCCCCTGCCCGCACCCGCCGGGGCCGCCTCGTGAGCACCCAAAACGCGCCGAACACGCCGAACACGCCAAACGCACCGGCCGCGCCAACCCCGCCAACCCCGCCGACCCCGCCAGCCACACCAACCAGGCCGAACGCTCCGGTGGCGGCCCGGCTGTCGTTCACGGACCGCTACCTCGCGCTGTGGATCCTGGCCGCGATGGGCCTCGGCATCGGACTGGGCCGCCTGGTGCCCGGCCTCGGGGGTGCACTGGCGAAGGTGACCGTCTCCGGCGTCTCGCTGCCGATCGCGCTCGGCCTGCTGGTGATGATGTACCCGGTGCTCGCCAAGGTCCGCTACGACCGTCTCGACACTGTCACCCGCGACCGCCGCCTCCTCGTCCCCTCCCTGCTGCTGAACTGGATCGTCGGCCCGGCGCTGATGTTCGCCCTCGCCTGGCTCCTCCTGCCCGACCTGCCTGAGTACCGCACCGGGCTGATCATCGTCGGCCTCGCCCGCTGCATCGCCATGGTGATCATCTGGAACGACCTGGCCTGCGGCGACCGGGAGGCCGCCGCTGTCCTCGTCGCCCTCAACTCCGTCTTCCAGGTCGTCACCTTCGGCGCGCTGGGCTGGTTCTACCTGTCCGTCCTGCCCGGCTGGCTCGGCCTGGAACAGACCGCCCTCGACGTGTCGGTGTGGGAGATCGCCCGCAGCGTGCTGATCTTCCTCGGCATCCCGCTCGCCGCCGGCTACCTCACCCGCCGCCTGGGCGAGAAGGCCAAGGGCCGCACCTGGTACGAGGGCACGCTCCTCCCGCGCATCGGCCCCTTCGCCCTGTACGGACTGCTGTTCACGATCGTCATCCTGTTCGCCCTCCAGGGCGAGGCCGTCACCTCCCGGCCGTGGGACGTCGCCCGGATCGCGCTGCCCCTGCTGGTCTACTTCGCGCTCATGTGGACCGGCTCCCTGTTCCTCGGCCGCGCGGTGGGCCTGGACCACCCGCGGGCGACCACACTCGCGTTCACCGCCGCGGGCAACAACTTCGAACTGGCCATCGCCGTCGCCATCGCCACCTTCGGCGCCACCAGCGGCCAGGCCCTCGCCGGAGTCGTCGGCCCCCTCATCGAGGTGCCCGTCCTCATCGGCCTCGTCCACGTCGCCCTCGCCGCCCGCCGCCTCTTCCCGCAGCCCGCCACTCCCGAAGGTTCCGCCCGTGCCTGAGCCCAAGCCGTCCGCGCTCTTCGTCTGCGTCCACAACGCCGGACGCTCCCAGATGGCCGCCGCCTTCCTCACCCACCTCGGAGACAGCCGGGTCGAGGTCCGCTCCGCCGGCTCCGCCCCCGCCGACACCGTGAACCCCGCCGTGGTCGAGGCCATGGCCGAGGTCGGCATCGACCTCTCCGCCGAGGTGCCGAAGGTCCTCACCACCGAGGCCGTGCAGGCCTCCGACGTGGTGATCACCATGGGCTGCGGCGACGCCTGCCCGTACTTCCCCGGCAAGCGCTACCTCGACTGGAAGCTGGACGACCCGGCCGGCCAGGGCATCGACGCGGTACGCCCGATCCGCGACCAGATCGAAACCCGGATCCGCAGCCTGCTCACCGACCTCGGCATCCAGCCCAGCGCGTGAGAGCCCATCGGTAGCCCGGGGCAGCCCTACACCCCGGGCGCACCCCGACACCAAGCGTTCGGCCGCCAGCCACCGGCCACCGAGATCCGGACAACTCGGGCCCGCAGCCGTCCGAATTCGCCGGGACCGTCGGCTGGCTGCTCGGACGCCCAGGCCCAGAAGCGGGACATCACCACGACGGGGACGCTCGCACCCGACACCAGAAACTGGAACTCCGGCTGAGAATACGGCAGTTCGCCTCGTGGAAGTACTCCAGCAAGCAGACCTGCACGCCCCCGGCATAACAGCGCCGCGCAGCGACGACCGGGCGGTGCCGAACGGGATCACCCGGAAGCTGCGGACCGGCTCGTGGCAGGTGGGGCCGTCCAGGTACGGCCCGGACACGGTCGCCCTGCTTCACCCGCATGGGGGAAATCTCCTTCCCCTCGGTCCTGTCACTGGCAAGCTGATCTCACCGACTGCCTCGCGCCACTGGTACGCCTGCAAACGGCAGACGCCGCAGCACCGGCGCAGGGCCAGAACTTCACAGCCCGCGTCCGCCGAACAACCCAGGAGACACAGAACATGACTTCAGAGGACCAGGAACAGAACCACGAGGACGAAAGCGCAGCGCAGCAGGAAAGCCCCGCACCACACCTGGGGTCGAAGCCGAAGGACATCATCCCGACCGAACTCGACAGCAGGCTGGAAAACATCAAGAAGGTCCACGCGGATCTCGAAGACTTGAAGAAGAAGGTCGGCGAGGAGTAGCACCACCCGACAGTCGGGTCCGCAGTCTCGGAGAATCTGACTGCTAATCAACGATCAAGGTGAGGCCGTTCTTGACCGACTGACGTGTGAACGTGAGCGCTCGCCGACCGTGTCGACCTTCGATCGGTGTGCGTGCTACGTTCCGTGCCCTAACCACAAATAGGCGACCCCGGCAGCGCGCCAACGCTCCGGGGTCCGGCATCAGGAGACAGAACTCCCAATGCGCGTCCATCGTAGCGCCCACGTGCGCGATTTCACCGTGCTGCCCAACACCATGCTGCAGTACCGGCGGCTGTCCTACACCGCTCGCGGTCTGCTCGCGGACCTCCTCTCCCGCCCGGACGGCTGGCGCGAGGACGGCCGGCACATGGCGGACACCAGCCCCCAGGGGCGCGGCGCCATCCGCAAGGCGCTCAAGGAGCTGACCGAGGCGGGCTTCTACCGGGTCGAGAAGATCCGGATGCCCGACGGCACGATCATCACCGAGACCCACGTCTACGACACCCCACAGCCGATGCCGCCGGGTACCACCCGCCCGGCGCCCGGTGAAGCGACCACCGGCGGCGCTGACACCCTGGTAAAGAACCCGGCGAAAGAACCCACCCACCCCTCCCGGCAGTCCCGAAAGCCCGTCACCACCCCGGGGACGGAAGAACGGGAGGAAGCCGCCGAAGACGACACACCGGACGAACAACTCCGCGACGCGGTCGCCACCCTGTTCCGAGTCATCCGCCCCGAACCACGCCTGCACCTGGGCGAGGCCGAAGCACACGAACTCGCACCCCTGGTCGCCCAATGGCTCGAACGCGGCAGCACACCCGCCGACCTCACCCAGGCCCTGCTGCCGGGCCTGCCCACTCCGATGCACTCGGCAACCGCCGTACTCCGCTACCGCCTGCAGCACAAGATGCCACCCGACCAACCCGCCGAGCGGCCCACAGCAACCCGCTACACCGAGTGCACCAAATGCCACGACCCCGTCCCCCACCCCGGCATCTGCCGCACATGCGCAGGCCTCGGCACACGAACGCCCGCCGTCGGTGGGGGCGAGGCGGCCACCCGCCGCGGTGTGGCCTGCGCCAGGACTGCCCTGCGGGCCGCGACGACCGCCGGCATGAACCTGGGGAGACTGGCCATTGTCGGATAGCCCTTCCTCAGCGCCGAGTTCAGGCGCGCGCTGCCGAGGTC
This sequence comes from Kitasatospora sp. NPDC056731, assembly GCF_040687675.1. Taxonomy (NCBI): domain Bacteria; kingdom Bacillati; phylum Actinomycetota; class Actinomycetes; order Kitasatosporales; family Streptomycetaceae; genus Kitasatospora; species Kitasatospora sp. NPDC056731. Next base: position 18,277 of record NZ_JBFBNR010000072.1, on the reverse strand, counting down.
CAGCGCCAGCCCCCTGGCACTTCAAAGAGCGACTCGCAGCTGTTCATACCGTGCCGAGGCCACCTGTGAACGTCCACCGTGCGCCGGTACCGTCCTTGTAGCAGCGCGGGCCTGCGGGGCCGGTGTGGCCACGTTTGAGGAGGAGCACACACGATGATGCGGATCTTCACCAAGACGTTCACGGAGCCCCACACCCAGCAGCGCTCCCTGGCCCACCACCGCTGGATCGCCCGCGCCAACCCCGACGTGCGCATCCCCCGAGTCGTCCACATCCACCCCACCGCGATCGACTTCGAGCACCTCGACGGTCACCACGGCACCCCCGACGACCTGCTGACCCTGGCCGACCTCCTCGGCCACCAGCACACCACCGCCCACACCCACGACCTGCACGCCGCCCACCTGAACACACCCCACACCAGCGCCGACCACACCAGCGGCGACGCCACGACCGCCGAGGTCACCATCGCCGACGTCGCGACCACCGACGTCACCATCGCCGACTTCGCCGACAGCCGCCGCGAGCGCCTCCACCGACTGCTGGCCACCGGCACCGTACCGGCCCCGCTCCTGACCCCCGGCGCGATCGACGGCTGGCTGGAGCAGGCCGCCACCATGCCCGCCGCCTTCTACAAGGACGCCAACCCGCGCAACTTCCTCATCACCGACACCACGGTCGCCGTCATCGACTTCGACTCCCTCACCCTCGCCCCCTTCGGCTACGACCTCGCCAAGATCATCGTCACCATCGCGATGACCGCCGGCCCCCTACCCGAGGACACCATCCGGCGGACCGTAGCCGCCTACAACCGCCATCCCGAGCAACGCGGTCTTCCCGGTTGCTCCTGGCGGGAGTTCGCCGCATGGTGCGAGTTCCACCACATCCTCACCACGCCCCACCACGGCACCAACGGCTACCGGTACAGCTGGCACGCGATCAGGCCCGCCTGGACCACCGACATCCTCCGGAACTCCGACAAGGAGTCCCCACCGTGACGAACACCAGCATGACGGTCCATTCGGTCCATCAACCGACAATGTGACACATCTGCGTGATGATCCGATTTCAGACGGTGATCGACGGGTTCTCGACAGTCCCACCGATCCACTCATCGCGCACGGGCCCCTGCCGCCACGCTGTACCCGCCGCCACCTCTACGGGTGCGCGAGATCAGGAGGGGACATGGCGAGGGGCACCGCCCACCAGGTCGAACTGCTACGCGCAGAAGTCGGGACGGCCCTTCAGGCCGGCCTGGAGGAGATCCGCAACCACACCGACAGCCTGCGAGCCGAATTCACCGCGACGCTGGCGGCCGGCCTGAGCGAACACCGCGACGAGTTCTTCGAGGCGATCGCCAGAGAACAGCAGGAGGCCAACCGCAGCCTCCATCGCCAGTTGGGCAACCTTCGCAACGAACTCAGCGCTCGGCAGAACAGTGGCCGTGGCCCCCTCGGCGACGGCCCCGCCGAGGCGCCTCGGCCCGCCGTCGACTCCCCCGAAGCCGTGGGCCAGCCGACGGAAGCCGTTCGCCCGCCCGGCGGCGATGCCAGCAGCAGCAACTCCCCTGGTGCCAACGAGCTCCCCGAAGCCGAGCCCCCGGCATCCGAGCAGGCCGCAGAGCACGCCGCAGAGCCGGCCTCCCCCTCCGTGACCGGCGAGGCCGCGGAATCCGACAGCGAGGAGACAACCGTGTCCGAGACCACCCCTGCCGACGACGCGCCGACCGCCCCGCACGTCCTCGCCGAGGACCAGCTCAACCAGATCGCGGCCCAGGTCGCCGTCCGACTCGCAGACCGGTTCCGTCCCTCCGGCCCCACGGAGCAGGACACGAAGGTCGATCTGGAGAACACGGAAGCGGTCACGCCGGACCAAGCCGTGATCGACGACCTCCCGAGCGGCCGCGCCGACGACGTGTCCGGTCTCATCCCGGAGCCCTTCCTCTGGGAGAACCACGTCAACACCCTTCTCAAGGCCGCAGCCGTGAAGACCGTCGCGATCTCCTGCCACCCCGAGACCTGGGACTTCCTGGCCGCCCAGGCCGAGGGCGCCGACCACTTCTCGAAGCCGGTCAACGACGGCAACGAGGACACGATCCTGTCCGGCCCCAGCACCATCGCCCTCCTCAACGCGCTCCGGGAAACCGTCTACAGCGGAGTCGGCAACGGCACCAACACCAGCATCGGAACGTGGGCCCTCGCCGTCACCAGCTACGAACGCATCGCCGCCGTCATCAACAGCACCCGGCCCGCCGACGAGCAGGCCGGCACCGACCGCCTGCACCAGCCGCACATCGTCCTCGACGACCGCAGCACCAACAACTCGCCCGCCACCAACTGACCCACCGACACAGCAACCCCGCCCTCAGCGGACGGCGCTGGAGACCGATGCGGAAACGACGAGGGCACATCCACGGCGCATGAGGGCCAAGAACGCCGCTGACCAGCATCAACCACCGAAGGCCGGTCCGGCTGGCCAGCGGAGCTTCGGCGACAAGAACAGAAGGTCACGGACTCGCGCGGAGGGGATCAGCTCGCTGCGCACCCGGGCGCGCGAGGCGTTGTCGTATGGGCTTGGCAGGATGCTCCCATGCTCGCCATCCGTCCTGACCAGCACCGTGACGACCGGTCCGGTCCTCCCGACCTCCGGGGTGACTTCGAGGTGCACCTGACCGTGGAGCCCGGCGCCGCCGAGGCGCTGGTCGGGTGGGCCGACGGTCATGGCCTGAAGTTCACCCACATCCTGCTGGCGCGCGGTGCGGCGCCATCGCAGCCGATGCTCACCCTGCGCGCCAACGGCTCGTTGGACGAGGTCGCTGCGGCGACGTCCCGCACCACGGGCCGGCTGGCGAGGGCCGGGTTCACTGTCCTGCGGACGAAGATCGAGGCCACGCCGTGGGCGGAGGGCGTTCCGGTCTCGGACGAGGACGCCGTGCCGCACGGGGCGCGCCGGTACTTCGAGCACCACGTCAAGCTGCTGCTTCCGGGCCCGCTTCCCACGGCCGACCTCACCCGTCTCGCCGACCCCGCCCGTCTCGCCGACCCCGCCCGCCTCGCGGACCTCGCCGAGTTGGCCGTCCGCCACGGCGCGCACCTGTCGCACAACCCGCGCCGAATACGCGACGACGGCCGGCGCGAGTGGTTCGTGACCCAGCGGTGCCGCCTGGTCGGCCTGAGCACCGCGGGTCGCCGTCTGGAGGCGCTGCTCCTGAGCCTTGCCGCCGACGGTCGCGAGGTGGTGTCAGTGGAACGCGAGTTCGTCGCCGTGGACAGCGACGAGGCCCTGGACGAGGGATGGATCAGCGAGCACGAGCACGAGCAGAACCACGAACGCGAACAGAAGCACGAGCAAGAGCAAGAGGGAGACCCGCGATGACCGAGGACCAGCCCCAGTCGCCAGTGGCGTGGGAGGAACTGCAATACGGGCCGTGGCAGGGCGTCCTGCTTCCCCGGCAGCCACCGCCGGAGGACGTCCGCGAGGACCGGGGCCTGCCCAGGAGCGTCCGGCCGATCGACGACGAGGCGGTGAGCCAGCAGCCGGTCTTCGACCCCGCCCTCGCCGGGTACGCCCGGGCCCTGCGGCCCAGTGAACCCGCCTTCACCGACCCGCAGCTCGCTCAACGGTGGCTCGCCGCGCGGCGCGAGGCGCTGAACACCGTGCTGTCCGCCGTCGCCGGTTCGCAGTGGGCCGAGCACCTGGTCCTGCGCGGGAGCGTCCTGCTGCGGGCCTGGTACGGCGAGCAGGCGCGGGAGCCGGGGGACTTGGACTTCGTGGTCCGCCCGACGGACTGGCAGCTGGAGGACGAGCGCACGGACCGCATGTTCGAGGAGCTTGCCGCCGACGCCGAACGGCTCTCGGGCACGGTGCGGCTGCACGCGGACCAGGCGGTCAGCGACGAGATCTGGACGTACAGCCGGATTCCCGGGCGCCGGCTCGTCCTGCCGTGGTCGGCACCCGGAGTCCCGGGCGGGGCCGTCCAGTTGGACTTCGTCTTCACCGAACACCTGCCCGTCCCCCCGGAGTCCTATCAGCTCCCCGGCGTCACGGGCCGGTTGTTCGCCGCCACGCCACAGCTCTCCCTCGCGTGGAAGATCCTCTGGCTGGCCTCGGACGACCACCCTCAGGGCAAGGACCTCTACGACGCGATCCTGCTCTCGCGCACCGACGAGGTGCCCTACGACCTGCTGCGGCAGGTCTTCACCCAGTCCGACGAGACCTGGTCGCGCTGCCCGCTCCTCCCGGAGCAGATCTCCGGGCTCTACGTCGACTGGGACGAATTCGCCAAGGACTACCCGCAGTTCACCGGACCCGTGGAGGAGTACCCGGCGCAGCTGCTCGCCGGGCTCCACGCGACCTTCGCCGAACACGGCGAGTACGCACTGCGCGCCCAGTGGCTGGCCCCGCTGATCGAGGAACTGCGGGAGGTGCTCGCGCGCGAGGGCATGGACGAGGTCCAGCTACGGATGTCCCGGCAGCACATGGCCGCGGACAACTCCCTGGTGATCACCCGCGAACTGCTCGGCGGCGACTTCGGCGGCACCCTCGAAGACGCCCGCCGCGCCGTCGCCGACCACCTCGGCGACAAACCGGACCGGAAGACCCGCAAGCTGGCGGAGGCCGCCACTCGCTACGCCGCCGAGCTCGCTGAGCTCGCCGACGAGCCCCCGGCGGACGGCACCCACACCTGACACCGACCCGGGCGGGTACCCGACACGGGAAGAGGTTCCCGACCACCGAGAAAGCCCAAGGCTCGCCGACCGACCGACCCTGGCCCGGTCGGTCGGTCGGTCAGTCGGCGAGCAGGGAGCGGGCGGTTCAGCGGGCCAGCAGCTCCCGGATCGCCTCCGCGATCTCGTCGGGAGCCTCCTCGGCCATGAAGTGCCCCGCCCGGGTCAGCCGGTGGTCGAGGTCCGGCGCCCACGCCTTCCACACCGCGGCCGCGTCGTAGCCCAGTTGCGCGCCCCAGTCCTGCTGGACGACCGTCACGGGCATGGCCAGCTGCGACCCCGCGTCCAGGTCCGCTCGGTCGTGCGTGACGTCGATGCCCGCCGAGGCCCGGTAGTCCGCGACGATCGACGTCACCGCCGCCGCGCTCGCCCGCAGGTATTCGGCACGGACATCCTCGGGAACGGCGGTCGCGTCGTTGGCCCAGGAGTCGAGGAACGAGCCGAAGAACGCGTCCGCGCTGTTGGCGATCATCGTCTCCGGCAGGCCCGGCGGCTGCGCCATCAGGAAGAGGTGGTAGCCGACCGCCGCCGGGACGCCGTGCAGGACGTTCCACATGTCGAGGGTCGGCACGACGTCGAGGATGCCCAGGTGCGTGACGGTCTCAGGGTGGTCCAGCCCCGCCCGGAAGGCGACCAGGGCGCCCCGGTCGTGGCCGACGAAGGCGAAGCGCTCGTGGCCGAGGGCGGCCGCCAAGGTCACGACGTCGGCGGCCATGGTGCGCTTGGCGTACACCTCCGGGTCGGTGGCAGCCGGCTTGTCGCTGGCGCCGTAGCCCCGCAGGTCGGGGCAGATCACCGTGTGTTCGTCGGCGAGCCGCTCGGCAACGTGGCGCCACATCAGGTGGGTCTGGGGGAAACCGTGCAACAGCACGACCGGGCTCCCGCTGCCGCCGACGGCGGCAGCCAGCTCCACCCCGTCCGCACCGGGCAGGCGGACGTGATCGAAGCCGGGAATGGTGAGCGTCATGAAGGGCCATCCTTGTCGGTCGGGGGCTGACCGGACCAGCCTGGGCGACGGCGATCAGCAACGGATCAGTACCGGCCGCCAGCACAGACCGGTCACTACGGGCCGATCAGCAACCGATCAGTACGGTCAAGCGCAGCCGACCCCCGGCACGGAGGATGGGGGCATGCGAATCGACGTGCTCGGTGCCGTGCGAGCCTTCCGCGACGACGGCAGCCCGATCGACCTGGGCGGCCCCCGCCATCGGGAGGTGCTCGCCCGGCTCGTCGCCGCCGAGGGGCGGATGGTCACCACCGACACCCTCGTCGACGACCTGTGGACCGATCCACCGGCCCGCGCCGTGGGCGCTCTGCGTACGTTCGTCGCCGCGCTGCGCCGCGCCCTCGAACCCGACCGGCCGCCCCGCGATCCGCCGCGCGTCATCGTCACCGAAGGGCCCGGCTACGCGCTGCGCCTGCCGCGTGAGGACGTGGACGCCCACCGCTTCCAGGACACCCTGGCCCGCTCCCGCCGCCGCCCTAACACAGTGACCGGACCCGACACGGTGCCCAACCCCGACACGGTGGCCGACCTCAGCGCGGCACTCAAGGACTGGCGTGGCCCCGCGTACGCCGACGTGACCGGCGCCGCATGGGCGCAACGCGAGCGGACCCGGCTGGAGGAACTGCGGCTGGAGGCGGTGGAACTGCGCGCCCGCCTCCTCCTCGACTCCAATGAATCCGGTGACTCCGGTGACTCCTGTGGCTCCGGTGACTCTTATGACTCCGGCGAAGGGGCCGGTCTCGTCGCCGAACTGGGCGCCCACGTCGCCGAACACCCGTGGCGCGAGCCGGCCTGGGGGCTGCTGGCCCGCGCGCTGTACCGCGCGGGCCGCCAGGCCGACGCGCTGGCCACCCTCCGCCGCGCCCGCGCGATGCTTGTCGATCAACTCGGACTCGACCCTGGCGCCGAACTCCGGCGTCTGGAGACGGACATCCTCAACGGGGCCGCGACCCTCGAAGGCGCCCGTACCGGGTGGAGCGGCCCCGGCGTCCGACTCGGCCCGCGCACCACCGTGGATCTGGCCCGCACCCTCGCACTGGCGGGTGGCGACGCCCTCGTCCACTCGCGACGCGACCGCCTCGCCGCCATTCAGGCGGCGGAACGCACGGGAGACCTCTCCCTGACCGCCCGGATCATCGGCGCCTACGACGTGCCCGCCATCTGGAGCCGGGCCGACGACCCCGAGCAGTCCCGCGCGGTCGTCGCGGCTGCCGAGCGCACGCTCACCGCGCTCGGCACCGACGGCACCGACGGCCCCGCCGACCTGTCGGCCCGCCTCCTGGCCACGGTCGCCGTCGAGAGCCGCAGCGCCGACCTGTCCGCGGCCGAGCTGGGCCGCGCGCGGCAGGCGGCACAACAGGCGGAGGCGCTGGCGCGGGGCCTGGCCGATCCCGCCCTGCTGGTCTTCGCCCTCAACGGGGTGTTCCTGCAGTCCTTCGCCCGCCCCGGGCTCGCGGCGGTACGGGACGGGATCGGCGCCGAGATCCTCGATCTGGCCGCCCGGCACGAGCTGCCGAACTTCGCCGTACTCGGCCGACTCGTCCGCCTCCAGTCCGCCTCGGCCCTCGGAGACCTCGACGCCGCGGCCTCGCACGCCGAGGCTGCCGAGCGGCTCGCCGCCACCACCGAGGCGCCCCTCGTCGCCGTCCTCACCGAGTGGTTCCGGGCCCGGGCCACGGCCGCCCGCAGCACCGAACCGGGCGGGCCGACCGCCGCCACGGCCGCAGCGCACTACCGGGCCGCCGAGAACGCCCTCCAGCGGGCCGGAATGCCGGGGCTGCACCGCGGCCTGTTCGCGCTCGCGCTCCTCGGACTGCGCCTGCTGCACGACCGGCCCGCGCCCACCGACCCGCACCTCGACTGGGGCCCGTACCGGGCTTGGGCGCGCCCCCTCGTGCTGCTGGCCCAGGACCGGGTCGAGGAGGCCCGTACCGCGCTCGCCGCGGTGCCCGAACCGGCGCGTGACCACATGCAGGAGGCCATGTGGTGCCTGACCGCCCGCGCCGCCGTACGCCTCGGCGAGCCCGGAATCGCCGCACGCGCCGGGGCTGCCCTGCGCGGTGCCCGTGCGGAACATGCCGGCGCCGCCAGCGGAATGCTGACGCTGGGCCCGGTGGCGCGGTACCTGGCGGAGGCGGAGGCATGCACCGGAGCGGGGTAGGCGGTGCCGCCCGGGTACCCAGCGCCCCGGCCGGCACCTCACCGTCTACCGGGCCGAACCCGCTCCCGCTCCCGCCCGGCCTACCCCGCGGTCCTGAGCACGCACAGGCGGCGGGTGGCACGGGTGAGGGCGACGTACAGGTCGCGTTCGCCGGCCGGGCGGGCGGCGGTGATCTGGTCGGGGTCGACGACGAGGACGGCGTCGAACTCCAGGCCGCGCGCCTCGGAGGCGGGGACGAGGCGGACGTGTCCGGGCAGGCCGGCGGCCTCCAGCTCCGGCAGGCGGGCGTCTGCGCAGACCACGGCGAGGAGGTCGCCGGGGTGGGCGGCCGTCTGGGCGCGCAGTTCGGCCAGGACGGCGGCGGCGAGGCCGTGGGCCGGAGCGGTGAGGGTGCGCGGGGGTTCGCCGTGGCGGATGGCGCGGGCGCGGGCCTGGCCGGGGGCGATGCGGGCGAGCAGGTCGGTGGTGGTAGCGAGGATCTCCTGCGTGGTGCGGTAGCTGACGGTCAGGGTGTGCAGGTCGAAGCGGCTCCCGGTGTGCGGGTGGAGGGCCTCGTGCCAGTCGCGGGCCTGGGCGGCGGGGCCGGCCTGGGCGAAGTCGCCGACGACGGTCATCGAGCGGGTGGGGCAGCGGCGCAGCACGGCGCGCCACTGCATCGCGGTGAGTTCCTGGGCCTCGTCGACGACGACGTGGCCCCAACTGCGCTGCGGGGGGCCGTCGAGCAGGGCGGCGGCCTCGTCCAGCAGCGGCAGGTCGGCGTCGGTCCACGGGGCGTCGGGGGCGCGCAGCAGGCGGGCGCGCTGGTCGTCGGAGAGGTGGGGCAGGTGGGCGGCGACGGCGGCGGGGTCGGTGAGCAGGGCGCGGACGGCGTCGTGCGGGGTGAGGGCGGGCCAGTGGGTGTCGAGGACGCGGTCGAGGTGCGGGTCGTCCAGCAGGGCCGCGCGGACGGCCTCGGCGTCGAAGGTGTCGTCGGTACCCGCGGTGTCGTCGGTACCCGGGGCATCATCGGTACCCGGGGCGCTGCGGGCACATGAGCCGTCCAGTCCGAGCCGGCGCAGATCGGCGGCGGCGACGCGGTCGAGGTTGAGGCCGGTGAGCTGGGCGACCTCGGCGTCGAGCTGGTCGAGGGTGTCGGCGGTGTCGCGTTCGAGGGCGCGGGTGAGGGCGTCGGCCAGCAGGTCCTTGAACAGGTCCCGGGCGCGGTTGTGGGCGAGGCCGTCGGCGGTGGCGGCGCGGGCGGCGGCGGCGAGGTCGGACTGCGGCAGGTGCACCTCCTCCTGGCCGACCCGTATGGCCAGGCCGTCCGCCGCCGGGGCCTGGTGGGCGCGGACCACGGCGGCCAGGGCGTCGGCGAGGGCGGGGTCACCCTTGAGGCGGGCGGTCTGCGGCTCCTCGGGCACCGCCGGGCCGGGGGTGGCGGGGGCGAGGTCGGCGCAGGTCGCCAGGGCGACGTCGTTCTCGCCGAGCGAGGGCAGCACCTGACAGATGTAGTCCAGGAAGCGGGCGTTGGGACCCAGCACGAGGACGCCGCGTTCGGCGGCGCGCGGGAAGGCGTACAGCACGTACGCGGCGCGGTGCAGGGCCACCACCGTCTTTCCGGTGCCGGGGCCACCCTGCACCACCGTCACCCCCCGGTGGCGGGAGCGGACGATCGCGTCCTGCTCGGCCTGGAGGGTGGCGACCGCGGCGCCCATGCGTCCGGTGCGCCGGGCCGACAGGGCCTCCAGCAGCGGGCCGTCGCCGATCACGTCCTCGCGGGTGGGGTCGGAGCCGTCCAGCAGTTCGTCGCTGACGGCGGCGACGGTGCGGCCGTCCAGACGCAGGTGGCGCCGGCGCCGCAGGCCCATCGGGTGGACGGGCGTGGCCTCGTAGAAGGGCCTGGCGGCCTCGGCCCGCCAGTCCACCAGCAGCGGCAGTTCGTCCGCCTCGGTGTGCAGGCCCAGGCGCCCGATCCGCAGCGCGGTGCCGTCGGCGGTGTCGAGGCGGCCGAACACCAGCCCGTGGCCGGCGCCTTCCAGGCGGCGCACCTCCCCGGCCCACCGCGCGGCCGCCACGTCCCGCTCGTACACGGCCCCGGCGCCGTCGGCGGGCGCGGCGAGGGTACGGGCCAGTTCGGCGCGCGCCTGCTCCAGACGCCGGTCGTACTCGGCGCACACAGCCCCCACCTGCACGTTTTCCGCCTGCACCTGGCACTCGGCACGGTCATCGCTGTACGGCACGACGGGCCTCCTCTCGGGTTCGGGCCGTCACTATGCGGGGGCGGGCGGGGGAAAGTAAAAGTTGACGAACGCGCCACCGTTGCGCCCTCGGCACCTCACTTTCCCAACTCTCAACCCACACACCACATCTGATGTCACATCAGACCGTCACGCACGAGCGGCCGCTGAGCACGTCGGGGCCACAGGGTGAGCAGCCTGCGACGGCGTACGACGGAACCGGCACGCCATAGGACGCCCCTATAGCGCCTAGCGACGCGCGAGCAGTGGGCGCGCCTGGACGCGAGGCCGGGCCAGGACACCACCACTCCCCCACTGGGGCGCGACGGCCAACCCGACGACATCGCCGACGCGGTGCTGTTCCTCCTGTCCGGCCGGGCGAGTTGGTTGGCTGACTGACTGACTGACGGGGAGCAATCTCGTCGTGAACGGCGGCGAGTTCCCCAGGGGCTGACGGCAACGCACCGCGGCCCCGGCTGGTGGCCTCGTTCGGCCGGCCCGGCTACCTTGATCACATCGGCGGCCGGCAGCAGGGCATCCGATGCCGACCAGGTCGGCAGACCCGGAAGAATCCAGACCCGAGACACCGAGGAACCAGAGATGCGCACCCTGATCAGCACCGCCTTCATCTCGCTCGACGGCGTTGTGGAAGGCCCGGGCGGGGAGCCCGGCTACCGGAACTCCGGCTGGACCTTCAAGAACATCGAGTTCCTTCCCGAGGCCTTCGAGATCAAGGGGCGGGAGCAGCAGGAGGCCACCGCGATGCTGCTGGGCCGGGTCAGCTACGAGGCCTTCAGCTCGGTGTGGCCCGACATGGCGGACTTCGCCGACTACAAGGTGATGCCGAAGTACGTCGTCTCCACCACCCTCACCGAGGACGACCTGGTGTCGAACTGGGGCGAGACCACGATCCTGCGCTCACTCGACGAGGTTGCCGCACTGAAGCGGACCGAGGGCGGCCCGATCATCGTGCACGGCAGTGCGACCCTGAACCAGGCCCTCTCCGACGCCGGTCTGGTCGACCGCTACCACCTGCTCGTCTTCCCGCTCCTGCTCGGCGCGGGCAAGCGCCTGTTCAGCACCACCGACAAGGACACCCAGAAGCTGACGCTCGTCGAGCACGAGGTCTACCCCAACGGTCTGCAGAAGCAGGTCTTCGACGTCGTCCGCTGACGTTCCCCGCAGACCCGGAAAGCCCCCGCGCCGACCACTGCGCGGCGCCGGCCCCGCCGCAGGGGCCACGTCCCGCCGTTGCGAGCCGCCGGCGCGGGGGCTACAGGTCCGCGAGCCAGGGATGCCCGGGGTGGACGCAGGCGAGCAGCTCGGCCAGGGTCTCGCGCTGCGCCGGGGCCATCAGCGGGACGGTCCTGTCGAAGTCCGCCTGGTCCTTCCGGCGGAGGTGCTTGGCCTTGAACAGCAGGACCAGCTCGGGCGCCAGGTACGGGATGCCATCTGCCGTGTGGCGGATGATCTCGCTGTAGGGAAAGCGGATCCTCTCATCGCGCCGGCAGATCCAGACGTCCCGGTCGTGCGGCTCGCGGAACACATCGAGCAGGTAGTCACCGGTGGCCGGATCGCGCAGCCAGGTCTGATGGGTGGCGGCCAGCACCCCCGGTGCGGCGTCCTCCCAGATCCGGCCGCTGCCCACCGCGTCGAAGACGTACCCGGGGAAGCGGCAGCGGACCTCGGGAAAGCTCGCGGCCGGAATCGCGATCTCGATGTCCCCGTGCGCACGCGCCTGCCCGCCCCGGAAGAGGTCCAGCGCCCACCCCGCGGCCACACACCACGGCGTGCCGATCCCCGCCAACCGCCGCGCGACTTCCTCCGGCGTCCAGCACGATGACCACCTGTCGTCGAGGGCCGCGACCTCCTTGGCCGACAGCTCGATCCCACCGCCGGGCAGTTGCTCACTCACGCCAGGAATCTACCAACAGCCCCGAAGCGCCGTGGCCGAGATCGACCACTGGAGCACCTGGCTTCGCAGCAGCCGACAGGGCACCCGTCAGGTCGGGGGCGAGGAACTCCTTGTGCCGGCTCGGACAGTCAGAGGTGAGGCCAGGGATCGATGCCCGCCTCCTTGAGGCGTCGTTCCTCCCGCCAGTTCAGGAAGATCGGCTGGTCCGGGGAGAACATGCCCATGGGCTGAGGACTGATCTCGCCGGTCAGGAACCCCACGAGGAAGTCGACCATGCCGCAGTCGTACGCGACCCAGTCACCATCGCGGGTGAGTACGAGGGTGGTCCATCTGTCGGGATCCGGATCCGTGGTGTCCCAGAACGCCTGGCTGGCGCTGCAATCCACGGCCCACGAGATCCTCCCCCGCAGGGCCGGGCCGTCGTCGGGTTCCAGGTCGAGCAGCTCATACCCGCACTCGATCAGCTCTTCGAAGCTCAGGGGACCGCGAGGGCCTTGGGCAACCTCCAGCGGCAGCCCTATGGAGAGCGAGCAATTGATCGACCCACCACCGTAGGTGGAGACGAAGTCGCGGTAGTCCGCCGGGAACGAAGTGCCCCACCTACGAGCCGCCTCGTCCCAGTCGACGGGATCGCCGGCTCCGGAGTGCGGCGGCAGAATCCCAGCCAGTCGGGCAACACCCGGGTGCATCAGCAGTGCCTCTCGGAGAGCTCGGACAAGGCCCTGCCGAGCGTTCACATGTGCGCGCGGCCCGTCACCGCGGCCTGAGACACCCTATTGATCACGTCTCCGCGAGGCGAACTCTGTGACCTATTGTCACCAGCCACAGAACAGAACCTGAGCCAGAACCCGATTTCCGCGACGAGCCCCGAGAGACCCCCCGACCCACGGCCCGACCCTCATCGTCACTCCTCGAACGCGAAGATCATCTAGCGCCAGGCGACCGGTACTGCTCAACCGGATTCGCCACGTAGTGCTCCGAACATCGACAGGCAGGGCGAGAGCCCGCCGGAGCAGCGCCGGTCAGCTGATTTCCGGCGCGGACCTTCTGCTCCCCCACCGGTACGCCCCAGCCGGGCCCGGCCGAGGCTTCGGCCAGGCCCGCACCGAGGCCTCAGCCAGCGCCGTACCGAGGTCGGTACGCCCGGGCGACGACTCAGGGGACGGCCTCCACGGACTCGCCCGGTGGGTGGTGCAACCGGTGCAGGCCCGCGTAGACGGAGCTGCGGAGGAGGAGCTCCGTGTGGGTGCCGTGGGCGACGATCCGGCCCTGGTCGAGCAGGACGATCTGGTCGGCGTCGCGAACGGTCAGCAGGTTGTGCGAAATGATGATCGTCGTGCGATCGGCCATGAGCAGGCGCAGCGGGCCCATGATCCGTTGGCTCGACTCCGCGTCCAGGGCCGTGGTGGGCTCGTCGAGGATGAGGACGGGGGCGTCCCGGACCATCGCGCGGGCGATCGCGAGGCGCTGGCGCTGGCCGCCGGAGAGCAGCCGGCCGCGCTGGCCGACCAGGGTGTCGTAGCCGTCCGGGAACCGGGTGATGAACTCGTGGGCGTCCGCTGCCCGGGCCGCCGCCAGGATCTCGGCCTCACTCGCCTCGGGGCGCCCGTAGGCGATGTTCTCCCGGACGGTGCCGTGGAAGACCAGGGTCTCCTGGAGCACCACCGCGACGTTCTCGCGCAGGTCGGTGAGGGCGAGGTCGCGCAGGTCGAGGCCGTCGAGCCGTACCGCGCCGTCGTCCGGGTCGTAGAAGCGCAGCAGCAGCTTGGCGACGGTGGACTTGCCCGCGCCGCTGGCGCCGACCAGGGCCAGCGTCGCCCCCGGTGCCACCTCGAAGGACACCCCCGACAGCGCGGGCGCCTCCACTTCCGGGTAACGGAAGGTGACGTCGTCGAACTCGATGCCGCCCCGGGCGCGGCCGAGCGGCCGGGGGGTGACGGGATCGGTCACCTGTGGACGCTGGTCGAGCAGTTCGATGATCCGCTCGGCGGCGGCGGAGGCCGCGTAGAAGGTGTTACCGAGTCCGGACATGCTCTGGATCGGGCCGTAGAGCCTGCTCAGCAGGGTGAGGAAGACGATGAGGCCACCGAAGGTGAGCCGGCCGTGCACGAGTTCCCAGGCCCCGAGGCCCATGACCACCAGGCCGCCGAGCAGTTCGACGAAGTCGACCGCCGGCCCGTAGAGCGCTCCGATCCTGGTCGAGGCCATCGCCGCGTGGTACCGGCCGACGCTCTCGCGTTGGAATCGAGCGTGCTCCCAGTCCTGGCGGTTGTACGCCTGGACGAGCGCGATGTTGCCGAGCGTCTCCTCGGCGACCGCACTGATCGAGCCGCTGCGCCGGCGGCGTTCGCGCGAGGCCGCCCGGATCAGCTTGGCGAAGCGGCGGGCGGTGAGGAAGAACAGCGGCGCGGCGACCAGCGCGACCAGGGTCAGCTCCCAGCGCAGCACCAGCAGCAGGCCGACGTAGATGCCGAGCCGCGCCACCTGGCCGAGCGCGTTGACGATGCCGGAGAGCAGGAAGGTCTCGACCGCGTCCACGTCGCCGGTCACCCGGGACAGCACGTCGCCGAGCCGCCGGCGCTCGAAGAAGCCCAGTGACAGGCCCTGGATGTGCCGGAACACGTCCGACCGCAGGATGAGCAGGAAGCGTTCGCTGACCCAGGTGGAGATGACCCGGCGGGCGAAGCCCAGTACTCCGGAGAGCAGGGTCAGCCCCACATAGGCGAGGGCGATCGGCAGGAACAGGTCCAGCCGGTGCGGAATGAGCATGTCATCGATGACGATCTTGAACAGCCAGATCTCCATCGCCTCGATCGCCGGGCCCACCGCGACCAGGGCCAGCAGCACCACCAGCCATCGGCGGCCGCCCTTGGTGTAAGGCCAGAACCGCCGGAAGATCGCCTGGAGCGGGACCGGCGGTGCCGCGGCGACCACATCGGAGGTCTCGGCGACCGTGAGCAAGCGTCGCAGAGCCGACCGAAGCCTGTGTTTCCTCGTCATCTCACGGTCTTCTCGCTCGTCCCCGAGCCCAGATCACTTCCGGATTGAGAGGAACTCCCGATCAAAGAGGCCCTGCTCCGAGAAGGGAAGATCTCCACACGCACTGCCGGCGCGGGGCCGCATGGGGTCACTCCCGGCCGACACGGCAAAGCCGGGCACACGTGCCCGGCCCGCTCTCACAGGGAAGCGATCCTTACCACCGGCCTCCGTAGCCTCCGTAGCCGCCGCGGTCGCCTCCGTAGCCGCCGTAGCCGCCACGGTCGCCACCGAAGTCGCCGCCGAAGTCGTCGTAGCCTCCGTAGCCGCCGTAGCCGCCACGGTCACCGCCGAAGTCGCCGTAGTCGCCACCGCGACCACCGCCGCCCCAGTCGTCACGGAACCGCCCGAAGGACTGGAACTGTCCGAGGAATGACATGACCAACCTTCTTTCGAAGTACCCCTCGGTCCATCGTCATCCTCACCTCCGCAATGCACAAGCATCGATTGTGCAAAATGTGAAAATTTGATGATTTTTCCGGATTGTCCAACTCGGCGGACGCCTGCTGCGATTTCCCGGTCAAGAATCCCCCAAGAAACCTTGCGTGACGAGCCGCCACCAGTCTGCGGATTTCAGGGTGACCCATTGGTCCCGAGCAATCATTCGCGTCAGGTCATAGCCATACCGCCATGCCGAACCGCTCACTCCGAGCAGTCAGCCCGGTTGGACGGCTGCGGGAAGTCCTCCCGGCCGTCCAGCCAGCCGGTGAGCCGCTCGGACAGGGTGAACGGTTCGGGAAAGAGGGAGTGGCGCAAGCACGCGCCGTTCGGGTCCCAGCCCCACATCCGCCCCTCGGGAGTGCTGAAGTCGACGAGCGACCAGATAGCGCAGCCCCAGGGCAGTAGCGGTACCACCGGTGTCGGATAGTCCGCGCCATAACCCTCGCGCCACCCGAGGTACGCCTCCAGTACGGGCGGTTCGTCACGGTACTCGGTGAGCGACAGGGCACCGCCCCAGCGGCCGAACCCGCCATCGGCGACCTCGAGATAGATCCGTCTGAGCAAAGGCGGCATCGGGTGCCCCACAACTGCTTCGAGCCCGGACACGGCCTCCGGAGGCGCGGGCGAAGGCCGCTCTCCGGCATTCTGCTCGATGAGCCGCTTGATGATCTCGTCCTCCGTCACAGGGCCTCCGTCACAGGGCCTTCGTACCAGACACCACCGACACTGCGGCGCCCCGGCCCGAGCCCGCAGACGGGCCGCTGACGGTACGGCTCGGGGCCCTCGAAGCTCGGCGGGCGTCACGGGGTGCGTCGCAGCGGGTCGGCACCAGAGGCGCCGGGCAACGCCTGTCGCAACGCCAGCACGCTCAGGCTGAACATCAGGACGCCCAGGGGGACGTGGAACGCCGGCTTGTGCGCGACGCCGAGGACCACCTGCACCGAGGCGAGTGCGAGGAAGCACGCCGCGTACAGGATGGGGCGGGGAGACCCGCCGCCCGGCCGCCATGCCAGGATCGCGGCGAGCACGTACAACATCGACGCGCCGTACATCACGCGCGCTCCGACGCTGTGCAGCACCTCGCCGTGGGCCGAGGACAACAGCAGTCCGGCGGTGACCGCCTGGAAGAGGATCGCCAAGGTCTGCACGGCGATGGCGACGCGCAGGAACGTGATTCCGCCCGGTGCTGTCGTCGTCTGTACGGCCATGATGTGGTCCCGTCTCTTCTGCCTCGCGGCGGCGGATCGGTAGGGTCTCGGCAGTCCGACGACGCAGGCCCGTGAAATGTGAGGTGCGGCGCCGACCTCACAGTCCGGCGCCGGGTTTCGTCGAAGGGGCGAGAGCAGAAGCGGACGACGAAGAACCAGGGAGCGACCATGAGCACCCCATCCGAGTCAGCGCACGACCGGTCCGAGCCGGACCTCGAGCCGGAGCTGAGCACGATCGTCGGCGAGCGGCGCCAGCTCATCAATCTCGCCTACCGGCTCCTCGGTTCGCTGTCCGAGGCCGAGGACGCCGTACAGGAGACTTACACCCGCTGGTACGCGATGTCGCGGGAGCAGCAGGCGGCCGTCGCGTCACCCGGCGCATGGCTGACGACGGTGGCCAGCCGCGTCTGCCTGGACGTGCTCGGCTCGGCGCGGGTCCGGCGCGAGCGCTACGTCGGCGCCTGGATACCCGAACCGCTGCCCGACCGTTCGGAGTGGATCGGCGGGCCGGCGGGCACCGGCAGGTCCGAGCCGGCCGACCCCGCCGATCGGATCACCTTGGACGAGTCGGTGAGCATGGCCTTCCTCGTCGTACTGGAGTCGATGACGCCGGCCGAACGCGTCGCGTTCGTCCTGCACGACGTCTTCCGCTACCCCTTCGCCGAGGTCGCCGAGATCGTCGACCGGACGCCCGCGGCGTGCCGGCAGCTGGCGTCCTCGGGCCGTCGCCGCATCCGCGTCGCACGGACTCCGGCAGCTCCACCGGCTCCGGCGGCCGTGCAGGCTTCACCGGCCGCCCAGGCCGTTCTGGTACGGCATTTCAAGGAGGCCTGGGAGTCCAAGGACATCGAGACCCTCATCGCCCTCCTCGCCCCCGACGCCACGATGACCGCCGACGGCGGCGGCCTGGTCGGCGCTGTCCTGCGCCCGCTCGAAGGCGACAGGAGCATCGCCCAGTACCTGATCCACATCGCCGGCAAAGCCCCCGGCCTGACGCTCCTGGAACGGACGGTCAACGGCCGCCCCGGCCTGGTCGCCCAGCACTCCGGCGTCACCGTGACCGTCGCCGCGTTCGAGACCAGCGGCGATCACGTCACCCGCATCTGGGCCGTCCGCAACCCGGAAAAGCTCCGCGCGTGGACCGGGAACGAACAGACCTGACCCGACACACCGCGGCAGGGCACCTCAGTCGACGCATCGTCAAAACACCTTTCCCACTCGAACTTTCGCGCGGCCGAAACCGCTCTCCACCACCACCCGGGTCCGCGACGAGGCCTCCTCCGGGAGCACCGGGGTGGGCTATGGTCGGTCCCATGCTGACGGAGTGGGCCTGGATAGCAGCCAAGCTGTTGACATCCTCCCTGCCCTAAAGGACGGGGATTCCTAGCTCACTTCGCCTGGCCGTCAGCGACGGGCAGGGCTTACAAGATCAGCACTAGCCGGGGCGAGACCAGCCCGGACGAGCATCACCCGGGCGGAGTTCTTGTCCCTGGGAGAGGAGACTCCGCACGCGGTGCACGTATACGTTCTCTCGGAAAGCGGAAGACGGTGCTTGGCTCTCGCACCGCA
>NZ_JBFBNR010000071.1:0-30332 GCF_040687675.1 Kitasatospora sp. NPDC056731 | reverse complement strand
TCCGGGCTTGCGCGACCGAGGCGGACCGGGCTTGCGCGACCGGGGTGGTGAGGCTCATGGTTCCTAGCATGCGCCAGCCCGGAGCCTGTTGCCAGTCCGGTTTTTACCCCGGACCAGGTCCAGACCACAAGTGACAGACGGTGTGACGGTCGTCACTTATCTTTTCCCGAGAGCGCCCCCGCACCACCCTCACCAAGACCTCACTAATTTAATATGTAAAATTGTACAGCCATTAACTGTAAATCCCCCCCGTATCATGCGCATCAAATCGTTATCCGGAGTTCAACATTCCGTACGTTGTGCCGAGTACCCGGGCGCGGCGGGCGGGCATGGCAAAGGGGCCGCTTACCGGACCCGGCGGAGTCCGGTAAGCGGCCCCTTTAAAGAGCCTTTGGCCTATCAGGCCTCAGTGCGCTGAGCGGGAATCCCGGCCAGCAGAGCGCGCACCTCCGCCTCGCGGTAACGGCGGTGACCGCCGAGCGTGCGAATGGACGTCAGCTTGCCCGCCTTGGCCCAACGAGTGACCGTCTTCGGGTCCACGCGGAACATGGTGGCGACCTCTGCCGGCGTCAGCAGGGGCTCAGCATCAGGGGTACGAGCGGTCATGAGCGGCCTCCTCGGGAGAACCGAACCAGGGCGGTTCTATCCTTCAAATTCTGCACCTTGGCCCGCGATGCCCGAAATGGCATAGACGGGCCGAGTCGGTTATAGGACGAACGGCTTGTCCTGGTGTCTACAACTACACCATCCGTCCAGCCCTATCGACCAAACCGCCAAAATTGACCCCTCACGGGTTCAAGAGCGACGGATGGCAATGGACCACCCCATAACGGGCAGTCACGCGGCCGTGACGCCTGGTTACGAGGGGACCAGACCCCCTGTTTCCCCGCAAAGCACGCATCGACTCCAGAACCACCCAAAAGTGGGCATGCCCGCGTGAAGTTGGGCTGGTTGTCCCATTTTTGCACATAGGGGTAAGTTCGCGTCAACGGTGAGTAGTGTCACGTTCGACAGCTATTGACCCGAACCGGGACCTTGGTCATCCAGCTCGGGCCATAGGACTCTTACAGTCATACACGGGTGGTCGGACGTCAGTTCGCGTACCGCAGCGCCAGCACCCTGCGCCAGCGCGCCGTCAGTTCCCCGTACGCGTGCAGCGCCTGCGCGGTGTCCCCCGCCCGCAGCGCGCGCAGCCCCTCCTCCAGCTCCCCCGCCGAACGATCCGCCAACAGCCGCTCCGGCCCCAGCAAATGCACCAGCCCCCCGTAGTCCAGCTCCACCAGCGAGCGCGGATGGAATTCCTCCAGCCACCGCCCGATCTGCTCCGCCCCCCGGACCAGTTCCCCGTCCGGCACCTCTTCACGCAGCACCCGGAAGGCCCGGGCCACCCGGCGGCGCGCCTGCGCCATCGGCACCAGGTAGAACAGCGCCGCCGCCCGCCCCGGTTTGCCCGGCTCCTGCGCCGGCACGAAACAGCGGTCCTCGTCCCCGAACGGCAGGAACCAGCGCACCGGCACCTCCCACCGGCTGGTCAGGATCCACGGCCGGGCGTCCGGATGGCCGGCCCGCCAGCGCTCCCGGTCCGCCTCCGCCGCCGCCCGGGCCACCGGCGGCACCGCGGTGTCCAGCAGCGCCACCGGCGCGGCCGCCCGCAGCTCCTCCAGCGCCTGCCAGCTGCGCAGCCTGGTCGCCCACGGGCAGACGTACAGCACGCCGTCCACCACCCGCAGGTAGGCCCGCCCGCTCTCCCGCTCGGGCAGCGCCCGGGGCGTCCGGGCGGCCAGCTCCGCCAGCGCCTCCCGCTGCTCCTCCAGGACGGCCGCGGCCACCGGCTGCGCCGCCTCGACGGCGTCCGGGCCGTGCTCCGCCGCGTAGGCCTGCCAGCGCACCCGCTCGGACTCCGGGTAGGCGGCCAGCGGCTCGTAGACCCGCAGGTGGGCGGCGTAGGGCGGCAGTACCGAGGTGCGCACGACGGTCACGTCCTGCATGGTCGCACGCGCCGACCGGCCCCGGGAGGGCGCGCCCGCGAACCGTTCGCGCCCGCACCGCGCACCCCCTGCGTCTCACTCCTCGGACCACCGGGACAAGCTCGGACAAGAGGGCGGATCGGCGACGCTCCCGCGACTACGCTTCGCCCTAGGCGCCCGCACCACAGCAGGCGGGCCTTCGATACTGGAGTCACCACAGTGACCGACGTACAGACATCCGCCACGCACCCCGCACCCGGAGTGCTCAGCAGGATCTTCCGCACCGAGCAGGACGGCGCCCCCGGCGACGGCCACGAGCAGGTCGTCCTCTGCCACGACCGCAGCTCCGGGCTCAAGGCGATCATCGCCATCCACTCCACCGCGCTGGGCCCGGCCCTCGGCGGCACCCGCTTCTTCCCGTACGCCTCCGAGGAGGCGGCCCTGGAGGACGCGCTCAACCTGTCCCGCGGCATGTCCTACAAGAACGCGCTGGCCGGGCTCGACCTCGGCGGCGGCAAGGCCGTCATCATCGGCGACCCCAACAAGGACAAGAACGAGGCGATGCTCCGTGCCTACGGCCGCTTCGTGGAGTCCCTGCGCGGCCGCTACATCACCGCCTGCGACGTGGGCACCTACGTGCAGGACATGGACGTCATCGCGCGCGAGACGCAGTTCGTGACGGGCCGCTCGCCCGAGCACGGCGGCGCCGGCGACTCGTCCATCCTGACCGCCTTCGGCGTCTTCCAGGGCATGCGCGCCACCGCCCAGGCCCGCTGGGGCCAGCCGACCCTGCGCGGCAAGCGGGTCGGCGTCGCGGGCGTCGGCAAGGTCGGCCACTACCTGGTCGGCCACCTCGTCGCGGACGGCGCCACCGTCGTCATCACCGACGTCTCCGAGACCGCCGTGAACCGCGTCCGCGCGGCCCACCCGGAGGTGGAGGTCGTCGCCGACACCGCCGCCCTGCTGCAGGCCCGGCTGGACGTCTACGCCCCCTGCGCCCTGGGCGGCGCGCTGACCGACGACACGGTGGCCGCGCTCGGCGAGTCCGGCACCACGATCGTCTGCGGCGCGGCCAACAACCAGCTGGCCCACCCGGGCGTCGAGAAGGACCTCGCGGACCGCGGCATCCTCTACGCGCCGGACTACCTGGTGAACTCCGGCGGCGTGATCCAGGTCGCCGACGAGATCGAGGGCTTCAACTTCGACCGGGCCAAGAACAAGGCCACCAGGATCTTCGACACCACCCTGGAGATCTTCACCCGGGCCGCCTCCGACGGCGTCCCGCCGGCGGTCGCCGCCGACCGCCTGGCCGAGAAGCGGATGCGCGAGATCAGCGCGCTGCGCACGGTCCTGCTGCCGGGCGCCCGCCGGGCCTGATCCGGCGCCCCCGGAACCTCGGATGCGCGGGGGGCGGCCGCACCCCCGTGACCCGCCCCCGGGCGGGAGGGGCCCAGCCGTCCCCCGCGCATCACGATGTGGAACCGGATTCTCACTTCTGCGCCCGATCGGGTGATCCAAGGTCCCCCTTGGGGGGATAATCGGTCCTGGAACGACGGACCTGAGACACCTCCGGACAGCGCGCAAACCGCCGCAAAACCTCCCCTGACCTGGGAAGACCTGGTCTCGGGTGCGGTCGGTGCGCGCCACGTCACACCGACGACGTACCGTCCAGCGGCGGAAACAGGTACCGTTAATGCTCCAAGGGACGGTCCTCCCATTCGGGCAGGCCGCTCCTGATCATGAACACGTGTCAGACTCGGGGCCGTGAGCCCCATCGTTGAGGGGGTCGACCCATGGGGCGCGGCCGGGCCAAGGCCAAGCAGACGAAGGTCGCCCGCGAGCTGAAGTACAACAGCGGCGGGTTTGACGCTAACCGTCTGTCCAACGAGCTGGGCGCATCGCCGTCCACCGCTCCGATCGACCCGGAGCCGATCGAGGAGGAGGAGGACGACGACCCGTATGCCGAGTACGCCGCCCGCTATGCCGACCTCGACGACGAGGACGACACCGAGCCGGGCACCGGGCCGTCGCAGGCCTCTCGCCGCTCTTAGCCAGTAGTTTCGCCGACCGGCCCAGCGCCCAGCGCGCCAGGCCGGTCTTCGGCGTTCCCGCGTACCGGATGGCGTACCGGGTGGGTCGCCGCCCCCCGGGTGGCAGGACGCGGAAGGGCCCCTCCGGCGCACCGGAGGGGCCCTTCCGTCGTCCCGCCGGGCTCAGCCCGCGGTGAAGCCCTCGTAGGCGTTGTAGAGCGCCGCGCCGGCCTCGTGCTCGCCGGTGCGCTCGACGATGTCGCCGAGCAGCCAGGCCTCGACGCCGCGGTCCTCCAGGATCGCCAGCACGGCGTCCACCGAGGACGGCGGGACGACCGCGACCATGCCGACGCCCATGTTGAGCGTCTTCTCGATCTCCAGGGTGGCCACCTTGCCGACCTGGGCGACGGTCTGGAAGACCGGCAGCGGGGTCCAGGTGCCGCGGTCCAGGCGGGCGTGCAGGCCGTCCGGGACGACCCGGGCCAGGTTGGCCGCCAGGCCGCCGCCGGTGACGTGCGAGAAGGCGTGGATCTCGGTGGCGCGGGTGAGCGCCAGGCAGTCCAGCGAGTAGATCCGGGTCGGCTCCAGCAGCTCCTCGCCGAGCGTGCGGCCGAACTCCTCGACCTTGCGGTCCAGCTTCCAGCCGGCCTCGTTCAGCAGCACGTGGCGCACCAGCGAGTAGCCGTTGGAGTGCAGGCCCGAGGCCGCCATCGCGATCACCACGTCGCCGGCCCGCACGCGGTCGGCGCCGAGCAGCGCGTCCGCCTCGACCACGCCGGTGCCGGCGCCCGCGACGTCGTACTCGTCCGGGCCGAGCAGGCCCGGGTGCTCGGCGGTCTCGCCGCCGACCAGGGCGCAGCCGGCCAGCGCGCAGCCTTCGGCGATGCCCTTGACGATCGCGGCGACCCGCTCCGGCACGACCTTGCCGACGCAGATGTAGTCGGTCATGAACAGCGGCTCGGCGCCGCACACCACCAGGTCGTCGACGACCATGCCGACCAGGTCGTGGCCGATGGTGTCGTGCTTGTCCATGGCGGCCGCGATGGCCACCTTGGTCCCCACGCCGTCGGTGGCCGAAGCCAGCAGCGGCCGCTCGTAGCGCTTGAAGGCGGACGCGTCGAAGAGGCCGGCGAAGCCGCCGAGACCGCCGACCACCTCGGGGCGGTTCGCCTTCTTCACCCACTGCTTCATGAGCTCGACGGCGCGGTCGCCCGCCTCGATGTCGACGCCGGCTGCGGCGTAGGTGGCGCCGTTCTGGTTGCTGGTCACTACGGTGCGGCCCTCTCGGGTCTGGTGGGGGCTGGAACAGCGGTGGGGCCCCGTTTCGCGGGACCCCACCGTGGATTCGTTACGGGCGGCGCAGCGCGTCGGCCGCGCCCGCCCCGCCGAGCAGCGACTGGACGCCGTCCAGGTCGCTGCCGCTGGTCGGCTTGCCGCGCACGGCCGGCGGCTGCTGGCTGCCCTTGATCTCGGCCTCCAGCAGGAGCTTGCCGAGCAGTGCCGGGTCCGGCAGCTCCATCGGGTACTCGCCGTCGAAGCAGGCCCGGCAGAGCCTGTCCTTGGGCTGCTTGGTGGCCTCGATCATGCCGTCGATCGAGATGTAGGAGAGCGAGTCCGCGCCGAGGGTGCGGCCGATCTCCTCGACGGTCATCCCGTTGGCGATCAGCTCCGCGCGGGTGGCGAAGTCGATGCCGAAGAAGCACGGCCACTTCACCGGCGGCGAGGAGATCCGGATGTGCACCTCGGCGGCGCCGGCCTCGCGCAGCATCCGCACCAGCGCGCGCTGGGTGTTGCCGCGGACGATCGAGTCGTCGACGACCACCAGGCGCTTGCCCGCGATGACCTCGCGCAGCGGGTTGAGCTTGAGCCGGATGCCGAGCTGACGGATGGTCTGGCTGGGCTGGATGAAGGTGCGGCCCACGTAGGCGTTCTTCACCAGGCCGGAGCCGTACGGGATGCCGCTGGCCTCGGCGTAGCCGATCGCGGCGGGGGTGCCGGACTCCGGCGTCGCTATCACCAGGTCGGCCTCGGCGGGCGCCTCCTTCGCCAGGCGGCGGCCCATCTCCACGCGGGAGAGGTGCACGTTGCGCCCGGCGATGCTGGTGTCGGGGCGGGCCAGGTAGACGTACTCGAACACGCAGCCCTTGGGCTTCGCCTCGGCGAAGCGGGAGCTGCGCATGCCGTTCTCGTCGACGGCGATCAGCTCGCCGGGCTCGACCTCGCGGATGAACGAGGCGCCGCAGATGTCCAGCGCCGCCGTCTCGGAGGCGACGACCCAGCCGCGCTCCAGCCGGCCGAGCACCAGCGGGCGGATGCCCTGCGGGTCGCGGGCGGCGTAGAGGGTGTGCTCGTCCATGAAGACGAGCGAGAACGCGCCCTTGACCTTGGGCAGCACGACCTTGGCCGTCTCCTCGATGGAGAGGTCCGGGTGGCCGGCGAGCAGCGCGGTCACCAGGTCGGTGTCGTTGGTCGCGGCGCTCCGCCCGGAGCGGGAGACGTGCTCCTCACCGGGCAGTTCGGCGACCATCTCCGCCAGTTCGGCGGTGTTCACCAGGTTTCCGTTGTGCCCGAGGGCCAGCGAACCGTGCACGGTCGCGCGGAAGGTCGGCTGGGCGTTCTCCCAGACCGAGGACCCGGTGGTCGAGTAGCGGGCGTGTCCGACGGCGATATGCCCGTGCAACGACCCCAGGGAGGCCTCGTCGAAGACCTGGGAGACAAGCCCCATGTCCTTGAAGACGAGAATCTGGGAGCCGTTGCTCACTGCGATGCCCGCGGATTCCTGACCGCGGTGCTGCAGGGCGTAAAGGCCGAAGAACGTGAGCTTGGCGACCTCCTCGCCGGGAGCCCAGACACCGAAGACGCCGCAAGCGTCCTGGGGGCCTTTCTCACCGGGAAGAAGATCGTGGTTGAGTCTTCCGTCACCACGTGGCACGTCTTCGAGTCTAGGGCAGCGGGCACCGGCTTCCGGAACCCGGGCGGCCGGGATTGTCTGGCGACCGGCCGGTAACGCGCGTAGACAAAACCCCTTACCAGGTGGGGATTTCGGGTGGGGGGAATTCCGGCCGGGGGCGGTTGGCCTTGTGGTTCGCGCCTGTTGGGGCATTCCGTGTGCGGAGTGCCGGGAGTCGGGGCGGCGGCGAAAGTGAGCCTGCTCACCCGGGGTTCACCCCGGCGTCACGCGGCGGGCAGCAACAGGCCCCAGGCGCCCTGGTGGACCGTCCAGGTGCGGGCGCGGACCGGACCGACGGGGTGGCCGTCCGCCTCGTAGCCGAAGCCGCGCCCGACCACCGAGACGCTCTCCGCCCGGGCGCGCACCAGGGCGCCGGGCGCGCGGATCACCACCTCCAGCACGCCCGCGCCGTCCGCCTCGACGCCCGGCAGGGTCAGCTGGACCAGCCGCACCGGCCGGTGCACGTCGGCGAGCAGCCGGCCGTCGGCCTCGACCCGGACCCGGGGATTGTGCTCGGCGCAGGACCGGCCGTCCGCCGTGAGTGCGTTCGCCTGCTCGGCCGCAGCCAGTTTCGCCCATAGCGAACGCCAACCACCCGTACGGCCGGCCGGTCGCCGCGTCCCGGCACCGGTGATCCGCACCCCTCCCAGCGCCACCCCGCCGCCGTCGTCCACCAGCAGGTCGAGCTTGCGCGCCGCACCCGACAGCACCGCCCGCGCGGCCCGGACCGGCTCGCCCGGCACCCCGAGCGCGCGGGCCGCGGCCAGCTCCTCCGACCGGCCGACCGGAACCATGCCCACCGGATCCGCGCCCAGCTCACGCTGGCGGTACAGGGCTTGGAGCACCCGCTGCAACGCCAGGTCGGAACCGATCACGACCGGTCGCCGCCGACCCCGGTGCGAAAGCACCCGGTCGAGTTCGGACGGGCTCTCCGGAAAGACCACCTTGACGTCCGCGCCTCCGCAGAGCACGTCCTTCGCGATCCGCACCGACTCGCCGTCGGTGTGCCGGGCCGCCGGGTCGAGGAGCAGCAGGAGCGGCTCGGGGCCGCCGGTTGCGGGCGTGGACAGGGACGACACGACCGGTCCTTCCTCAGGTAATCTCTCGGTGCAAGAGCCCCTTGCGCTACTGCGCCAGGGGCTTCGTCTATCTCGGGGCAGACTGCGGCCTACGCAGGATGCCCCAACCGGAAGGGGTGTACGCCTGTGCCGGCACTCGTGCTCGTTGGCGCTCAGTGGGGGGACGAGGGCAAGGGGAAGGCCACCGACCTCCTCGGCGGCTCCGTCGACTACGTCGTCCGCTACCAGGGCGGCAACAACGCCGGTCACACGGTGGTCATCGGCGACCAGAAGTACGCCCTGCACCTGCTCCCCTCCGGCATCCTCAGCCCTAACGTGACGCCGGTCATCGGCAACGGCGTCGTCATCGACCCGGGCGTGCTGCTCTCCGAGCTGAGCGGCCTGAACGACCGCGGCATCGACACCTCGAAGCTGCTGGTCTCGGGCAACGCCCACCTGATCACGCCGTACCACCGCACCCTGGACAAGGTCACCGAGCGCTTCCTCGGCAAGCGCCGGATCGGCACCACCGGCCGCGGCATCGGCCCGACCTACGCGGACAAGATCAACCGCGTCGGCATCCGGGTCCAGGACCTGTTCGACGAGTCGATCCTGCGCCAGAAGATCGAGGCGGCGCTGCACGACAAGAACCAGATCCTGGTCAAGCTGTACAACCGCCGCGCCATCCCGGCCGAGCTGGTCGTCGAGGAGTACCTCGGCTACGCGGACAAGATCAAGCCCTTCCTCGCCGACACCACCCTCGTCCTGGACCAGGCGCTCAAGGCGAACAAGGTCGTCCTGCTGGAGGGCGGCCAGGGCACCCTGCTCGACGTCGACCACGGCACGTATCCCTTCGTGACCTCGTCGAACCCGACCTCGGGCGGCGCCTGCACCGGCGCCGGCATCGGCCCGACCAAGATCGACCGGGTCATCGGCATCCTGAAGGCGTACACCACCCGCGTCGGCTCGGGCCCGTTCCCGACCGAGCTGCTGGACGAGGACGGCGAGGCGCTGCGCCGCATCGGCGGCGAGCGCGGTGTCACCACCGGCCGTGACCGTCGCTGCGGCTGGTTCGACGCGGTCATCGCGCGCTACGCGACCCGGGTCAACGGCCTCACCGACTTCTTCCTCACCAAGCTCGACGTGCTCACCGGCTGGGAGCAGATCCCGGTCTGCGTCGCGTACGAGATCGACGGCAAGCGGGTCGAGGAACTCCCGTACAACCAGTCCGACTTCCACCACGCCAAGCCGATCTACGAGACGCTGCCGGGCTGGACCGAGGACATCAGCAAGGCCAAGACCTTCGCCGAGCTGCCGAAGAACGCGCAGGCGTACGTGAAGGCGCTGGAGGAGATGTCCGGCGCGCCGATCTCCGCCATCGGCGTCGGCCCGGGCCGCGACGAGACGATCCAGATCAACTCGTTCATCTGAGCCTGATCCGGTCGAGGGCCCTGCGGGACACGTCCCGCAGGGCCCTTCGCTTTGCCCGCTCCGCCAATTTTGCACTAGCGCAGAAGTTCATTGCATCTAGTGCAGCGTGGCGCTACCTTTCCGGCATGACCGCACAGCCGCCCACACCCGTCACCCTCACCGGCCGCCACATCCGCCTGGAGCCCCTCGGCCGCCACCACCTGCCCGACCTGTGGGCCGGCGTCGGCCCCGACCCGGAGGTCTGGCGCTGGATCCCTTCCCTCCCGCCCGCGACCGAGGAGGAACTGGGCGCGATCCTCGACGCCCGGCTCGCCGAGGTGGCGGCCGGATCGGCGGTGAAGTTCGCCGTGATCGACCTCCCCAGCGGCCGGGCCGTCGGCGTCACCGGCTACTACGACGTCAGGGCCGTCGACGAGGTCGTCGAGATCGGCGGCACCTGGTACGCCCGCTCGGTCTGGCGCACGCCCGTCAACACCGAGGCCAAGCTGCTGCTGCTCTCCCACGCCTTCGACGACCTGGGCATGGGCCGGGTCTACTGGAAGACGGACGCGCTCAACGAGCGCTCCCGCAACGCGATCCTGCGCCTCGGCGCCCAGTACGAGGGCGTCCACCGCCGCGAGAAGCGGCGCGACACCGGCGTGTGGCGCGACACCGCCTACTTCTCGATGCTCGCCGACGAGTGGCCCACCGCCCGGATCCGCCTCGTCGAGCGCCTTTCGCGCGGTGCCGAACCCTCCGTGCGCCCCCGTTCCTGAACGGCCCCCCGGGAGTTGTCCAGGGTGCCAGGCAGGAACCGGAATGGGAGAAGGCAACCGATGACCCAGCAGTGGCAGAAGTCCACCAGCAGCACCCGGGACGGCAGTGACTCCGTGGAGGTGTCCGTCAACGAACGGGGGCTGATCGAGGTCCGCGAATCCGAGAGCCCCGACGCGATCATCGTCACCACCCCGCAGAAGTTCGCGCTCTGGATCGAGGGCGTGAAGCGCGGCGAATTCGACCACTTCGGCGACGGCTGACCGCACCCTCCGGTGGCCCCCCTCCCGGCGGGGGGCCACCGCTGCCGCGCGCTATTTCTTCTCGACGGCGGCGGAGGAATGGCGGACGACGAACTCGTGTTTTGCGGAACGCGGTTCGCGGGGTTGGGCGTTGACCAGCCAGACCAGCCAGCCGACGAATAGCACGGCGAGCAGGAGTGCGGACAAACCGGCGACGAGCAGGCCGTTCACCGGGTAGCGGGAATGTGGTGGGCGGGGGCGAGAAGCAGCGGAAGCGGCATGACAGTCTCCGGTCGGTGATGTCGAGCGTGCCGACCATGCATCTGGTGTGTATTTACGGCTGATTGGCGGCTGTTTAGGCCACAACAAGTCAGTGACTGACGCGGGATCGACCATAGGGTCGAGGTGCAAGACTTGCTACCGAGTGGGAGAACGTTCACTCCATCGTGGGGTATCCCCCATTTCAGTAGCTAGGGCCGGGTAAGCACGGCACACTTCACCGGAAGCATCGACCCGAGCCGCGATCCGGAGAAGAGAGTCATGCCACCCCGCTTGTCGCCGACCGTGCGTCAGCAGCGCCTTGGCATCGAGCTGCGCAAGATGCGCGAACGCGTGGGCGTGACGCCCAAGAGCCTGGCCGCCACCCTGGGCACCGACCTGCCCAAGATCTCGCAGATGGAGAACGGGAAGTCCGGCATCAGCGCCGAACGGCTCCGGCTCTGGGCCCGCACCTGCCACTGCGCCGACGGCCCCTACCTCGACGCGCTGCTCGCGATGACGCAGGACCGGCGCAAGTACTGGTGGGACGGCTACCGCGGCCGGCTGCCCGGCGGACTCATCGACATCGCGGAGATGGAACACCACGCCGAGTCGCTGGCCATCCTGCACACCACCTTCATCCCCGGACTGCTGCAGACCTCGGCGTACGCCTCCGCGGTGTTCGCCCGGATCCGGCCGCCCCTGCCCCAGCCGGACGCCGAAGCCCGCACGGCATTCCGGATCCAGCGCCAGCGGCTGTTCACCGAACGCCCGAAGCCGTACGCCGCGTACATCCACGAATCCGCGCTGCGCATGCAGTTCGGCGGGGCGGTGGTGCTGCGCGACCAGCTGCTCGGCGTGCTGGAGGACTCCGAGCGGCCCGGGGTGGAGATCCGGACCATCCCGTTCAGCGTCGACACCTTTCCCGGGTCCGGAGAGAGCCTCTACCTCGCCCGCGGGCCCGTTCCCGAGCTCGACACCGTGCAGATCGACCTCTCGAACGGGCCGAAGTTCGTGCACCTCGACACCGAACTGCAGACCTACCGACAGATCAAGGAGGAGACCGCCGCGGTCGCCCTCGGGCCGGCCGAGTCCCGGGACTTCATCCGGGCCTTACTGAAAGACTTCTCATGACTGAGTGGCGGAAGTCCTCGTCCAGCGGCGAGAGCAACGAGTGCGTCGAGATCAGAGCCGCCGACGGCCTGGTGGAGATCCGCGAGTCGGACCGCCCCGAGATCGTCGTCCGGACCACGCCGCGCAAGTGGGCCGCGTTCGTCCGCGGGGTGAAGGCCGGGGAGTTCGACCGGTACAGCGACTCCGTCGGGCCCTGAACCGCACCCGCCCCTGAGCAGCACCGCACCCGAGCCGCACCCGCCCCCGAGCAGCACCGCCCTTGAACCGCACCCACCCCTGAACCGCACCGCCCTCCCGGCCCGGCGGCGGTAGGCTTGGCAGCCCACAGTGGACCCCTGCGCCTGGCACAGCACTCCGGGTGGGGTGCGCGTGCGGGAGAAATCGGAGCATCCGAGGATGGCTCGGCACCTGATCACCAGCGCCCTTCCGTACATCAACGGGATCAAGCACCTGGGCAACATGGTCGGGTCGATGCTCCCGGCGGACGTCTACTCCCGCTACCTGCGCCAGCGCGGCCACGAGGTGCTCTACATCTGCGCGACCGACGAGCACGGCACGCCCGCCGAACTGGCCGCGCAGGAGGCCGGGCTGCCCGTCGCCGAATTCTGCGCCCAGGCGCACGACGCGCAGAAGACGGTGTACGACGGCTTCGGGCTGTCCTTCGACCACTTCGGCCGCAGCTCCTCCCCGCAGAACCGCGAGATCACCCAGGAGATCGCCCGCGAACTCCAGCGCAACGGCTTCATCGAGGAGCGCGCGATCCGGCAGGTGTACTCCAACGCCGACGGCCGCTTCCTGCCGGACCGCTACATCGTCGGCACCTGCCCGCACTGCGGCTACGACAAGGCGCGCGGCGACCAGTGCGAGAACTGCACCCGGGTGCTGGACCCGACCGACCTGCTGGAGCCGCGTTCGGCGATCAGCGGCAGCTCCGACCTGGAGGTCCGGGAGACCAGGCACCTGTTCCTGCTCCAGTCGGAGCTGACCGACGAGGTCGAGCAGTGGATCGCCGCCCACGGCGACGACTGGCCGGTGCTGGCCTCCTCGATCGCCCGCAAATGGCTCACCGAAGGCCTCCAGGACCGCGCGATCACCCGCGACCTGGAGTGGGGCGTCCCGGTGCCGGCCGACGTCTGGCCGGAGCTGGCGGCCGAGGGCAAGGTGTTCTACGTCTGGTTCGACGCCCCGATCGAGTACATCGGCGCCACCAAGGAGTGGGCGGACGCCGCCCCGGCCGGGCAGTCCCGGGACTGGAAGTCCTGGTGGTACGAGGCCGACCACAGCGTCCGGTACACCGAGTTCATGGCCAAGGACAACGTCCCGTTCCACACCGTGATGTTCCCGGCCACGATCCTCGGCTCGCGCCGGCCGTGGAAGAAGGTCGACTACGTCAAGGCCTTCAACTGGCTGACGTACTACGGCGGGAAGTTCTCCACCAGCCAGAAGCGCGGCATCTTCACCGACGTCGCCCTGGAACTGCTGCCGGCCGACTACTGGCGCTACTTCCTGATGGCGCACGCCCCCGAGTCGGACGACTCCAGCTTCACCTGGGACCTCTTCGCCTCCGTCGTCAACAAGGACCTCGCCGACACCCTCGGCAACTTCGTCAACCGGGTGCTCACCTTCAGCCGCAAGCGCTTCGGCGACGCCGTCCCGGCCGGCCACGCGCCCGGCGAGGCCGAACAGCGCCTCGGCGAGCAGATCGCCGCCCTACTGGCCGAGTACGAGGCCCAGTTGGACGCACTCAACTTCCGCAAGGCCGCGCAGGGGCTGCGCGCGCTGTGGAGCGCGGGCAACGCTTACCTGGACGAGAAGGCGCCCTGGCTCCAGGTGAAGACCGACCCGGACGCGGCGGCGCTGACCCTGCGCACCGCGATGAACCTGATCCAGCTGTACGCGGTGGTCTCCGAGCCGTTCATCCCGACCGCGGCGGCGGCGATGCGCGGCGCCTTCGCCCTGCCGGGGGACGCTCCGGCGGCCGGCCTGTCCTGGGTCGGCCCGGAGCAGGCGCGGGCACTGGACCTGGTGCCGGCCGGGACGGCGTTCACCGTGCCGCCGGTGCTGTTCGCCAAGATCACCGACGAGGACCTGGCCACCTGGACCACCCGCTTCGGCGGCCAGGAGGGCTGAGCCCCGGCGGACGGCCCGGGGCCCGGGCCGTCCGCCACCCTCCCGACACCAGAGGGAATCTGACGTCCCGTCACCGATGGTTCGTCCAGGTCATCGGCACCCCGCCGGGCGGCACCGCACTGCCCCACTGACCGGCGTCGGCTCGCCGAGGCCCTGCAGTAACACGCCGATACGCTTCCAGCCATGGATGTTGACCTGGTCACCGCCCTGCGGGCGATCGCCAACCCGACGCGCCTGCAACTGCTGGCATGGTTGCGCGAACCCGAACGCCACTTCCCCCTGGAGGAAGCGGTCGCCGACCCGCGCGAGGTCGGCGTCTGCGTCAGCCACATCCAGGCCAAGGCCGGCCTCGCCCAGTCCACCGTCTCCGCCTACCTCGCCGAACTCCAGCGCGCCGGCCTCGTCCGCGCCACCCGCATCGGCAAATGGACCCACTACCGCCGCGACGAGGCCCGCATCGCCGCCCTCATCACCGCTCTCGGCCACACCCTGTAGGCCTCTGCCGCAGCCGGGGCGGGGGAGCCCCCGCCCGGCTGTGGCCGGCCCGGGCTCCGTAGTCGTCAGGCGGCCTTGCGGGCGGTGTGGACGGTCATGGCCGAGAGGAAGAAGGCGTCCGGGCGGTTCAGGATGCCGGTGGGGGTGTCCTCGGCGAGGAGGGCGTCGAGGGTGCTGCGGTCCTCGGGGGCGAGGTTGTCGGCGAGCTGGTCGCGCAGACGGGCGAGTTGGGTGTGGAGGTGCTCGCGGGCGGGGCGGGCGAGCGGGGCCGGGTGGTCGATCAGGAAGGTACGGGTGCCGCTGGCGGTCAGACCGGCGCGGGTGAGCATGGCCGGCCAGTCCTCCACCTCCTCGGTGGCGCCGGGCAGTTCGGCGCGCATGGTGCTGAAGCCGTCCTCGTGCACGGCGTCGAGCCGGGCCTGGAAGCCGGCCCGGCCGAGACCGAAGTCGCGCGGCAGGTAGCGCAGCGGCAGGCCGCGTTCGGCGACGGCCAGCAGGCCGCCGGGCCGGAGCGTCGCGGCGAGGGAGGTCAGGGCGGCCTGCTGGTCGCCGAGGTGGTGGATCGCGTTGCCGGACCAGATCAGGTCGGCCTCGCCGAGCTTGCCGAACTCGGCGGGCAGATCGGCCTGCTGGGTGCTCAGACGGCCGCCGGAACGGGCCCGGGCGCGCTCCAGCAGGGCGGCAGACTGGTCCACGGCGACCGTCTCGGCCTCGGGGAAGGCGTCCGCGAGCAATCCGGCGATCACCCCGGGCCCGCTGCCGACGTCGAGGACCCTCCGCACCCCGTCGGCCTCGCCGTGCAGGGACCGCAGCCACTGCGCGGCCCCGGTGATGGCGGGGGCGCGCAGGTCGGCCTCCCGCTCCAGGTGGGCGGCGAGGACGTCCCAGTCGAAGTCGGCGGCGGGGACGTGGCCGTGGTGGTGCCCGTGCTGGTGCCCCTGGCCGTGCTGCTGCTGGTGTTCGGACATCGTGGGTTCTCCGATCGTGGGTGACGGAAGGGTGCTGCGGTCGGAAAGGCGCTGCGGTCGGAAGGGTGACGCCGGGCGAAGGTGCCGGGGGGAGCCGGGGGGAGCTTCCCCGCTCAGGCGGGAACGGCGGCGCCGGACGCGCGGTGTTCGGCGACCGCCCGTCCGATCTCCTCCGCGACGAGGTCGTGGTCGAGGTCGAACGCCGCCGCCGCGCCCATCCCGGCGGCGACGACGACCTGGGCCCGCGGGTCGGCGACGTTGCCGACCGCCCAAACGCCGGGGACGCTGGTGCGGCCGGCCCGGTCGGTGGTGACCCAGCCGTTCTCGTCCCGGGCGCATTCCAGGCCGAAGAGCAGCGCGTCCCGGGGCACCGGCTGCGGGAAGACGAACACGGCCTCGCGCGGCACCACCCGGCCGTCGGCGAGTTCCACGCCGCGCAGCCGGTCGGCGTCCGTCACCAGCTGGGTGATCCGGCCTTCGACGACCCGGACGCCGCGGGCGGCGAGCCGCTCCCGCTCGGCCCCGGTCGGCGTGAGGGTGTGCGTGATCAGGACGACGTCCGCGGACCACTGACGGAGCAGCAGCGCCTGGTTGACCGCGCCCGGGCCGGTGCCGAGCACGCCGAGCGGGCGGTCGCGGACCTCGTAGCCGTGGCAGTACGGGCAGTGCAGCACGTCGCGGCCCCAGCGTTCGAGCAGGCCCGGGAGCTCCGGGAGTCCGTCGCGCAGGCCGGTGGCGACGACCATCCGGCGCGCGTGCAGCACGGGGCCGCCCGCCAGGTGGACGGCGAAGCTCGTCCCCGCGCCTTCGGCGTCCGCGACGCCCTCGACGTGGTCGACCCGGGCGTCGATCAGGTCGACCCCGTAGCCGGCGACCTCCGCCCGGCCGACCTCCAGCAGCGCCGCCGGGGGCATGCCGTCCCGGCTCAGGTAGCCGTGCATGTGGGCGGCGGGGGCGTTGCGCGGCTGGCCCGCGTCCACCACCGCCACCCGGCGCCGGGCCCGGCCCAGCACCAGCGCCGCGCTCAGCCCGGCCGCGCCCGCGCCGACCACCACCGCGTCGTACTCGTCCCGGGGGGCCGTCGGCCCCGTCGTCCTCATCGTGTCGCCCATGGCGCTCACCTCCACCGCCAGGCTGCGACCGGACCAGCCATATCGGCAAGCTTTGTTGCCGTTTCCGCAAACGACACACCCCGACCGGCCGCCGCCCGTCCGCTCCGCGCCACGGGCCCGGGCTCCCCGAGTGGACGGGGATCCGGACCGACCCTTGCCATGGAGTGCACTCCAACTCCTAGCCTCTGACGCACCACCGACCCACCACCAGGGGGAGCAGCACCATGCGCTACCGCGTCCTCGGCGGCACCGGCATCGAAGTGAGCACCTACTGCCTCGGCACGATGATGCTCGGCTCCATCGGCAACCCCGACCACGACGACTGCGCCCGGCTCATCAACACCGCGCTCGACCACGGCATCAACTTCGTGGACACCGCCGACATGTACTCGGCCGGCGAGTCCGAGGAGATCGTCGGCAGGACACTGGCCGCCCGCGGCGACCGCGACGAGATCGTGCTCGCCACCAAGGGGCACTTCCCGATGGGCGAGGGCCACGGCCGCGGCGGCAACTCCCGGCGCTGGATCCTCCGGGCGGTCGAGGACAGCCTGCGCCGGCTGCGCACCGACCGGATCGACCTCTACCAGATCCACCGGCCGGACCACACCACCGACGTCGAGGAGACCCTGTCCGTCCTCGGCGACCTCGTCCGGGCCGGCAAGATCCGCGCCTTCGGCTGCTCCACCTTCCCCGCCGAACAGATCGTCGACGCGCACCACGTCGCCGAGCGCCGCGCCCTGCCGCGGTTCCGCACCGAGCAGCCGCCGTACTCGCTGCTCGCCCGCGGCGTGGAGCGCGACGTGCTGCCCGTCGTCCAGCGGCTCGGCATGGGCGCACTGACCTGGAGCCCGCTCGCCTCCGGCTTCCTCACCGGCCGCTACCGCAAGGGCCGCCCGGCCGACCTGACCACCGGCCGCCCGACCATCCACCCGGGCCGCTTCGACCCGGCGCTGCCCACCACCGCGGCCAAGCTGGAGGCCGTCGAGGCCTTCACCGCCCTCGCCGGGGACCTCGGCCGCACCCTGCCCGAACTGGCCGTGGCCTTCCCGCTGGCGCACCCCGCCGTCACCTCGGTGATCCTCGGCCCGCGCACCCACGACCAGCTGGAGGCGGCCCTCAAGGGCGCCGACCTGGTCCTCGACGACGCCACCCTGGACCGCATCGACGCCATCGTCCCGCCCGGCACCAACGTCTACCACCCCGACGGCGTCTGGCAGCCCCCGTCCGTCACCACCCCCGCCCTCCGCCGCCGCCCCACCACGGACCGCCCAGCGGGATAGCCGAGCCGGCCGCCCGCGGGAGGCCGGCTACTCCCTCGGGGCGGCGAAGCAGTGGACCACGACCGTGCGGTCGGCGGCCCACTGCTGTTCGCCGCTGCCGAGCCAGGTCCAGCCGAGGCGGCGGTAGCAGGCGTTCGCCGGGGCCGCGGTGGCGAGGACGTCGAGGACGGGGTGGAGGCCGAGCGCCCGCGCGTGCGCCACGGCGGCCGCCACCAGCCGTGCGCCGATCCGGTGGCCGCGCGCCGTGGGGGCGACGTAGAGCCGGCCGATCACGGCGGTGAGTTCCGGGCGGCCGCCGGTGCGGCGGCTCCACAGACCGGGGGCGACGTCGCCGGGCGCACTGCGGGAGAGGCCCACGTGGCCGACCGGGCGGCCGTCCAGTTCGGCGACCCAGGCGGCGAGCAGGCCCCCGGGGGTGAGCCAGGCGGCGGGGCGGTCGGGCCAGTCGGCGGGGTAGCCGTCGGTGGTGTGGACGTCGCCGAGCACCCGGACGCAGTCGGCGAGGTCGGTGACGCGGCGCCGTCGGACGGACACCCCTGCCCCGGCCTGCCGCGAGCCGGACGCGACGACGTTGGCGCGTTCTTCAAGGTCAGCCATGCCGGTACGTTACCGGCCGGGCCCCACCGCCGCAGCAGGTCGGCGACCCCGGTCGGATCCTCCTCGCCACCGACGACGCCACCGCCGCCCGTCGGCCGACACTCCATCAGCCGAACGTGCGGCCGGGCGCTCCCGGGCGCGCGGGCGGGCCGTCAGGCGATCGCGGCCGACACCACCGCCGCGACCGCGATGTTGCAGCTGGCCGAGACCCAGACCGCCGGGTGCGGCTCCGGCTCGACCAGGATCGCGCCGAGCCTGCCGGGCGTCAGCAGGTCCACCGCCCAGAAGGCGGCGGCCATCAGCACCAGCCCGAGCAGGCCGTAGCAGGCGGTCGAGACCAGGCCTTTGGCGAAGTCCGCGTAGGTGTACATGATCGCGGTGAAGACGATGCCGCCGATGCCGAGCAGCGCGGAGCTGAGCAGCACGGCGGCGTTGCGGTTGCGCTCGACCCAGATCTGGTGGCCGAGCCTGCCGGGCGTCAACAGGTCCACCAGTCCGACGCCGAGGAGCAGCAGCACCACCCCGAGGGCTCCGTAGGCGGCCGCCGCGCCGAGCCCGTGCAGGATGTCGTTCATCGTGGTCCCAGCCCCCGGTCCGCTCGCCGATCCCCGACCGGCCTGGTCAAGGGTTGGCAAAAGATACCCCACCGGGGCGGGCGGCCGACCGGGAAAGCAGGACCCCTGACGTCAGGGGGGTCAGTGTTCCTCGTGCACCAGGTGGTCGACGCAGGCGGCGATCGCGAGCAGCAGGCCGGTGTCGGCGCCGTCGGCGATCTCCACGCCGTAGGTGTCCCGGATCCGGAACCACTTGCGGGAGATCCGGGCGAGGTCGTCGCCGTGGTGGTTCTCGATCCGGTAGTCCTTGTCGATCAGGTCGCCGTGGATCTTCAGCTCGCCGCCGGAGGCCAGCTCCACCAGGTACTTGTCGCGGAACGGGGTGAACAGCTTCTCCCGGACGGTCGCGATCACCTCGCCGTCGGCGTCCTCGATCTTCATCGCGTCGCGGACGGTGAACGCCTTCTCCTTCACCACCGCGACCACCCGCCCGTGCGCGTCCTTCAGCTCGAAGGTGTGCCGCAGCCGCAGCACCTTGCCGTCCACCAGGTACGCCTTGTGGCCCCGGTCGTCCTCGATCCAGTAGTCGTCTCCGACTGCGAACAGCTTCTCCCTGACCAGGTACCGCACAGCGGCCTCCTCCGTGTCGACGTGACCCCCATTCGACCCGATCCCCCCACCCGCCGGGAAGCACCGCCACACACGGGCGTTCAATGGCGGCATGCGTCCCGACCCCACCGCCCCGCTGCACAGCGAGCGCCTCGACCTCCTCCCGATCGGCCCCGAGCACGCCGAGGAGCTGGCCGCCGCCCTCGCCGACCCCGCCCTGCACGCCTTCACCGGCGGCTCCCCGGCCACCGCCGACGACCTGCGCGTGCGCTACGCCCGGCTCGCCGCCGGCTCCCCCGACCCCGCCGAGACCTGGGGCAACTGGGCGCTGCGGCTGCGCGCCGACGGCCGCCTCACCGGCTACGTCCAGACCACCGTCAGCCCCGGGGCCGCCGATCTCGCCTGGGTCGTCGGCACCCCCTGGCAGGGCCGCGGCCTGGCCACCGAGGCCGCCCGTGCCCTGCTCTCCCACCTCGCCGCCGCCGGCGTCAGCACCGTCACCGCCCACATCCACCCCGACCACCACGCCTCCGCCGCCGTCGCCCGGGCCCTCGGCCTCACCCCCACCGACGAGCAGCAGGACGGCGAGACCCGCTGGCAGGCGGAACTCCCCCGACCCTGACCCGGACCTGAACCGGCCATGGCCCTGCCCTGACGCCCTCAGTCCTCCTCGCCCGGCGCCGGATGCGGGTTGACGGCCTGCCCGTCGATCGGCTGCCCCCAGTCGTCGTCGCCCTCGGCACCCACGCAGTACCCGGAGCCCTCCACCCACCCCCCGGCGTCCTGGCACTGCTCCGCGGTGACGTCACGCAGAACGGGCCGGGCGGCCGCCGAGGCGGCGCCGGCACCGGTGGCGAGCAGGACAGCGGTCGCGACCGTCAGGGCCGACCGGAGCAGGGGTGAGGTGATCATGCGGACAACGACAGCACGAACCCCCCACCCCCACCCCACCGACACGCCCGCCGCCCCCGCCCGCGCCCCCACCACGACCGCCGCCCTTACCGCCCCAGGACCAACATGTACCGGTCAGCCCCTCGGCAGCCCCAGAGTTGATAAGTTCAATTAGCCACTCACGATGTGTATCAACTCTGGGGAGAGCGACGTTGGCCGGACGAGGCAGGCCCAGCCGCAGTACCGTCTACAACCGACTCGCCGGCGCGCTGACCGAGCTGAACGAGCGCTTCGGCGGACTCCCCAGCCCCAGAGAAGCCCAGGAGATCTGGGACGACATCTGGCACCAGGAAGCACACCACTCCACCGCGCTTGAGGGCAACACGCTGGTCCTGCGCGAGGTGCAAGCACTCCTGGATCAAGGTCGAGCCGTCGGAGCGAAGCCGCTCAGCGAGTACAACGAGGTCCAGGGGTACGCCGACGCCGCCCGCTGGGTCTACGGCCAGGCGCTGGAACCCGACGCCTGGCATGACGGCCGCCTCATCACCCTCGGTGAGATCCGCCATATCCACCACACGGCGATGACCCCGGTGTGGAACGTCTCCCCCCACCCGGAGGCGGGCGACCGCGAAGGCCCCGGCAACTTCCGCGAACACGACATCGCCCCCTTCGCCGAGGGAATGACGCCGCCACGCTGGCCGCTGGTGCCGGCGCAGGTCGAGCAGTGGGTCACCGAGGTCTGCGCTCTTGGCCAGCTGATCGAGAAGAGCGCGGAGCTCGACCGCCCGCTTCCCGAGGAACTGGCCCGCATCCACAACCAGTTCGAACGAATTCACCCGTTCCTCGACGGCAACGGCCGAACCGGGCGAATCGTCATGAACCTGGTCCTCGTCCGCCTCGGGTATCCGCCGATCATCATCTTCAAGCGACAGCGCGACGCCTATCTGGCCGCGCTGCGCAGGGCGGACACCGGAGACTGCGGCACCCTCGGCGAGCTGATCGCCAGGGCGATGGAAGACAATCTCAACCGTTTCATCGTCCCCAACGTGGCCGGCCCCGCGAGGATGGTCCCGCTCGCGGCGCTCGTCGATGAAGAGCTGTCCCTCGCAGCACTCCGGCAGGCGGCACAGCGTGGCCGCCTGAACGCCGTACAGGGCTCCGACGGAGTCTGGCGCTCGTCACGTAAATCCGTTGCCGCCTACAAGGCCGCCAAACATCAGCGCAGGCCGCGTTCCACGGCATGACACCCGGCCCCGGAATGCAAGCAGGCGCAGTGCGGTTTGATTGAGGCATGGCATCTCGTGCACGTGTACGCGCCCCCGAGCTGGTCGGGGCAGGCGGTTGGCTGAACACCGGTGGCAAGGAGCTGACGCTCGCCGACTTCCGGGGCAAGATCACCATCCTGGACTTCTGGACGTTCTGCTGCGTCAACTGTCTGCACGTCCTGGACGAGCTGCGGGAGTTGGAGGAGAAGCACCGGGACACCGTGGTGATCGTCGGGGTGCACTCGCCGAAGTTCGTGCACGAGGCGGACCACCAGGCCGTGGTGGACGCGGTCGCCCGGTACGAGGTGCACCACCCGGTGCTGGACGATCCGGCGCTGGCGACGTGGAAGCAGTACGCCGTGCGGGCCTGGCCGACGCTGGTGGTGATCGACCCGGAGGGGTACGTGGTCGCCCAGCACGCGGGCGAGGGCCACGCGCACGCGATCGCGCGGCTGGTGGAGGAGTTGGAGGCCGAGCACGCGGCGAAGGGCACGCTGCGCCGCGGCGACGGCCCGTACGTGGCGCCGGAGCCGACCGCGGGGGATCTCAAGTTCCCGGGCAAGGCGGTCCGGCTGCCCGGCGGGCACTTCCTGGTCGCCGACTCCGGCCACCACTCGCTGGTGGAGCTGGCCGAGGACGGCGAGACGGTGGTCCGCCGGATCGGCGACGGGCAGCGCGGCCTGGTGGACGGCACCAGCCCCCGGTTCAGCGAGCCGCAGGGGCTGGCGCTGCTGCCGGAGGGCTCGGACTACGACGTGATCGTGGCCGACACCGTCAACCACGCGCTGCGCGGGGTGCGGCTGGCGGACGGCTCCGTGACCACGCTGGCGGGCACCGGCCGCCAGTGGTGGCAGGGTTCGGCGACCGAGGGCCCGGCCCGCGAGGTGGACCTCTCCTCGCCGTGGGACGTCGCCTGGTTCGACGGCCGGGTGTGGATCGCGATGGCCGGCGTGCACCAGCTGTGGGCGTACGACCCGGCCGCCGGCACGGTCGGCGTCGCGGCCGGCACCACCAACGAGGGCCTGGTGGACGGGCCCGTCGGCGAGGCCTGGTTCGCCCAGCCGTCCGGTCTGGCGGTCTCGGCGGACGGCGAGCGGCTGTGGGTGGCCGACTCGGAGACGTCCGCGATCCGGTGGATCAGTCGATCGGAGGGGGCACGTGAAACCGGGACGGTCCACACCGCCGTCGGCACCGGCCTCTTCGACTTCGGCCACCGGGACGGCGCGGCCGAGCAGGCGCTGCTCCAGCACCCGCTGGGCGTCACCGTGCTGCCGGACGGCTCGGTGGCGATCAGCGACACCTACAACCACGCGCTGCGCCGCTTCGACCCGGCGAGCGGCGAGGTCACCACGCTGGCCACCGATCTGCGCGAGCCGTCCGGCGCCGTCCTGGTGGACGGGGACATCGTGGTGGTCGAGTCGGCCCGGCACCGGCTGACCAGGCTGCGGCTGCCGGAGGAGGCGGTGCGGGTCGAGTCGGTCGCGCACCGCACCCGGCGGGCGGCCACCGAGGTCGCGCCGGGCGCGTTCCGGCTGGACGTGGTGTTCTCGGCGCCGAGCGGCCAGAAGCTGGACGAGCGGTACGGCCCGTCCACCCGGCTGCTGGTCAGCGCGACCCCGCCCGAGCTGCTGGTCTCCGGCGCGGGCGCGGACAGCGACCTGTCGCGCGAGCTGGTCCTCTCCGAGGAGGTCGCCGAGGGCGTGCTGCACGTCTCGGCGATGGCCGCGTCCTGCGACGACGATCCGGAGATCGAGTTCCCGGCCTGCCATGTGCACCAGCAGGACTGGGGCGTGCCGGTGAAGCTGGTCGCCGACGGCGCGCGCCGGCTGCCGCTGGTGCTCGCCGGCCTGGAGTAGCCCTGGAGTGGCCCGTCCAGTGCGGAAGGGGCCCGGCGGAGCGTACTCCGCCGGGCCCCTTCGCCGTTGAGGGGGGATCAGCCCGGGATCAGCCCTCCAGGAACGCCTTGATCGCGCTGGCCAGCAGGTACGGGTCCTCGGCGCCGCACAGTTCGCGCGCCGAGTGCATGGACAGCGCCGCGATGCCGCAGTCCACCGTCTTGATGCCGAGGCGCGCCGCGGTGATCGGGCCGATGGTGGTGCCGCAGGGCATCGCGTTGTTGGACACGAAGGACTGCCACGGCACGCCGGCCTTCTCGCAGGCGGCCGCGAACACCGCCCGGCCGACGCCGTCGGTCGCGTAGCGGTTGTTGACGTTGACCTTGAGGATCGGCCCGCCGTTCGGCAGCGGGTGGTGGCCCGGCTCGTGCCGCTCGGCGTAGTTGGGGTGGACGGCGTGGCCCATGTCGGAGGAGAGGCAGATCGTCCCGGCGAGCGCCCG
The DNA here is from genome assembly GCF_040687675.1 of Kitasatospora sp. NPDC056731. Taxonomy (NCBI): domain Bacteria; kingdom Bacillati; phylum Actinomycetota; class Actinomycetes; order Kitasatosporales; family Streptomycetaceae; genus Kitasatospora; species Kitasatospora sp. NPDC056731. Next base: position 6,271 of record NZ_JBFBNR010000071.1, on the reverse strand, counting down.
GGCGCGGTCCTCCGGGGTGCCGCCGCGCGCGTGGACGGTGCGGTCGAGGACGTTGCCGAGCAGCGGGCTCTGCGCGCCGGTGTCCGACTCGCTGCCGGTCTCCTCGTGGTCGAAGGCGGCCAGCACCGGGATGTACGGGAGGTCGGCGGCGCCCTCGGCGGAGGCGACGGCGGCCAGTGCGGCGGTGGCGGCGTGGACGGACAGCAGGTTGTCCAGGCGCGGGCCGGCCAGCAGCTCGCGGTCGCGGCCCAGGTAGGCGGCCGGCTGGACGTCGTGCGTCATCAGGTCCCAGCCCGCCACGTCGGCGGCGTCCACGCCGGCGCGCTCGGCGACGTAGGAGATCAGCGAGCCCTCGTCGACCGGGCCGAGGCCCCAGATCGGGGTGAGGTGGCGCTGCTTGTCGAGCTTCATGCCGTCGTTGACCTGGCGGTCCAGGTGGATCGCGAGCTGCGGCACCCGCAGCAGCGGCTCGTCCAGCTGGACGAGCCGCGAGCTGCCGTCCTTCAGCGCGAGGCGGCCGGAGAGCCCGAGGTCACGGTCCAGCCAGGTGTTCAGCGGGACGCCGCCGTAAATCTCCACGGCGACCTGGCGCCAGCCGGCCGAGCCGGTGTCCGGCACCGGCTTGACCCGCAGGTTCGGCGAGTCGGTGTGGGTACCGACCACCCGGAACGGGGTCTCGGGGCGGGCGCTCTCCGGCAGGTACCAGGCGATCAGGGCGCCGCCCCGGATCAGGTAACGGCCGCCGGCGGCGCCGTCCCAGACGTCGGTCTCGGCGACCTGCCGGAAGCCTGCCTTCTCCAGCCGCTCGGCGGCGCTCGCGACCGCGTGGTACGGGGACGGCGAGGTGCCGAGGAACGCGATCAGATCGTCGCTGTGCGTCCGGTCGAAGAATGCCTGGCGGGCGGCGGCGGTCGACATACTGCTCCTGAGTCGAGGGAGGGCTGAAGCCGGATGGGGAGTCGGCTTCGCACCTTGAGCATATGCCCGTACACGGACAGGGAATTCGGAACCTCCCAACGGATGCAGAACGAGGACACAACCGTGAAGTGACGCCGTGCCGAACTCCGTACACCCAGAGATCCGCCCCGGTCGCGGACGGTCATCGCCACTCCCGGCCCCGTGCCGCCGGCCCCGTGCAACAGGTGCGAAACGGGCGAACTCGGCGACGGGTGCGGGGCGGCGAACGGGCAGCGCGCGGGACCGCGAACGGGCGGCGTGCGGGGCGGCGAACGGGCGGCAACGTCGAAGGGCCCGGCGGGAGCCGGGCCCTTCGACGTGAGGGTGGTGTCAGGCGGTCGGAGAGGTGTCACGCCCCTCGCGGCGCCCCTGGGGGCGCGGCGGCGGGTGACGGGTGGGGCGAGGGCCTCAGAAGGCCTCCTCCGCCAGGTCCATGATCTCGTTGTCGATGCCCTCGGCGATCAGCCGCTGCGGGGCGACGGTCGGCAGGACGTTCTTGGCGAAGAAGCGGGCCGCCGCGACCTTGCCCTGGTAGAACGGGACGTCCTTCTCCGAGGCGCCGGCCTCCAGCTTGGCCAGGGCCACCGCGGCCTGACGCAGCAGCAGCCAGCCGACGACGACGTCGCCGGAGACGAGCAGCAGGCGGGTGGTGTTGAGGCCCACCTTGTACATGTTCTTGACGTCCTGCTCGACCGAGGTGAGGTCGGCCAGCAGCTTGCCCACGATGGCGTCCAGGTCGCCGACGGCCTTGGCGAGCAGCTCGCGCTCGGCGGCCAGGGCGTCGCCGCCCTCGGCCGCGCCGAGGAACTTCTGGATCTGCTCGGACAGCGCGGTGAGCGCCTGGCCGCCGTCCTTGACGATCTTGCGGAAGAAGAAGTCCTGGCCCTGGATCGCGGTGGTGCCCTCGTAGAGGGTGTCGATCTTGGCGTCCCGGATGTACTGCTCGATCGGGTACTCCTGCAGGTAGCCGGAGCCACCGAAGGTCTGCAGGGACTGGGCGAGCTGCTCGTAGGACTTCTCGGAGCCGTAGCCCTTGACGATCGGCAGCAGCAGGTCGTTGAGGCGCTCGGCGGCCTCGTCGCGCTCGCCGCGCAGGCCGGCGGCCACCATGTCGTCCTGGACGGACGCGGTGAACAGGACCAGCGCGCGCATGCCCTCGGCGTAGGCCTTCTGGGTGAGCAGCGAGCGGCGCACGTCCGGGTGGTGGGTGATGGTGACGCGCGGGGCGGTCTTGTCCAGGAACTGCGAGATGTCGGCGCCCTGCACGCGCTCCTTGGCGTACTCCAGGGCGTTCAGGTAGCCGGTGGAGAGGGTGGCGATGGCCTTCGTGCCGACCATCATCCGGGCGAACTCGATGATCTTGAACATCTGGCGGATGCCGTCGACCTTCTCGCCGAGCAGCCAGCCCTTGGCCGGGTGCTTGGCACCGAAGGTCATCTCGCAGGTGTTCGAGGCCTTGAGGCCCATCTTGTGCTCGACGTTGGTGGCGTAGGCGCCGTTGCGCTCGCCCAGCTCGCCGGTCTCCCAGTCGAAGTCGAACTTGGGGACGATGTACAGGCCCAGGCCCTTGGTGCCGGGCTTGCCGCCCTCGGGGCGGGCCAGCACCAGGTGGATGATGTTCTCGGACATGTCGTGCTCGCCCGAGGTGATGAAGCGCTTCACACCCTCGATGTGCCAGGAGCCGTCCTCCTGCTTGATCGCCTTGGTGCGGCCGGCGCCCACGTCCGAGCCCGCGTCGGGCTCGGTGAGGACCATGGTGGCGCCCCAGAGGCGGTCGGTCATCCGCTGGGCGACCTTCTTCTGCTCCTCGGTGCCCTCGTCGTGGACGACGCCGGCGAAGGCGGGGCCGGAGGAGTACATCCAGATGGCCGGGTTGGAGCCCAGGACCTGCTCGGCGTAGGCCCAGATCAGGGAGGACGGGGTGACCTGGCCGCCGATCGCCTCCGGGATGCCCAGACGCCACCACTCGGCGTCCATGTAGGTCTGGTAGCTCTTCTTGAAGGTGGCCGGGACCGGCGCGGTGTTGGTCTCGGGGTCGAAGACCGGCGGGTTGCGGTCGCTGTCGACGAAGGACGCGGCGAGGTCGTTCTCGGCGAGGCGCGAGATCTCGCTCAGGATGTTCTTCGCGGTCTCGACGTCCATGTCCGCGAACGGTCCGGAGCCGTAGACCTGCTCGCGACCGAACACCTCGAAGAGGTTGAACTCCACGTCCCGCAGGTTGGACTTGTAGTGACCCATGGCCGTTTTCTCCGGTTCGTCGCTTCCGGGAGACCGCCGCGTTCGGGCGCCCCGTACCCACCAGTACGCATCATGATGCTACCCAGCGGTAACTTGGGCAAGCCCCTGGCGGTGAATCCGCTATGAACGTGGTCACGTCCCACAAGGCGGGACGACCAGTCCTTGTCAGGATCGACGCCCGCACGGGCGGGTGCGCTCCCGATAGCCTGTCCGTGTGTACGGATATGACCAGAACGCATACCCGGGCGACCCCTACCAGCAGCAGGCGGGTCCGCAGCCGGGCATGAACGGCATGCCCGGCCCCGACGCCTACGGCGCGCAGTCGCAGGCGTCCCAGCAGTCCCTCTACCCCGAGCCCTCCCCGCCGTCGCTGGCGGACGCCGTCCGGGCGTTCACCACGGGCTCGATGGCGGTCGAGGACTTCCAGGCCATCTTCATCACCTCGAAGGTGCACTGCCCGCGCGGCGAGCGGCCCGGCTTCCTGGCGCTGCACAACACGCCGACGCCGGTGATCCCGATGTTCAGCTCGCTGAAGGAGCTGCGCCGCTACGCCGGCAAGGACTCCAAGCACTTCACCGTCACCGGCGCCGAGGTCCTGGACCTGCTGCCGACCGGCTACGGCTTCGCGCTGGACATGGAGGGCGAGCACCGGATGGTGTTCGACGCCAAGGCGGTCGAGCAGATGGTCGACTTCACCATGCGCCGCATGTACGGCTGACCCATCCTGGAGGAGGAGCCCCGCGCTCCTTCGTCACCATATGGTTCAACTTTCAACTTGCTTGTTGTTGAGAATTGAACTAACCTCGTGGACGTAGGCCAGAGGAACCCCCCGAAGGAGGCCGACATGCCCGCCGTGACCGTCGACAACCCGCTGACCCTGCCGCGCGTCGCCACCCCGGACCCCGCCGCCACCAGCGCCCGGCCGGTCCTCACCATCGCGACCGCACCCGAGGGCTTCGAAGGCGAGGGCTTCCCCGTCCGCCGCGCCTTCGCCAAGATCAACACCAAGCACCTCGACCCGTTCATCATGATGGACCAGATGGGCGAGGTGGAGTACGCCGCCGGCGAGCCCAAGGGCACGCCCTGGCACCCGCACCGCGGCTTCGAGACGGTCACCTACCTGATCGACGGCGAGTTCATCCACAAGGACTCGCACGGCGGCGGCGGCCACCTCGGCGGCGGCGACACCCAGTGGATGACGGCCGGCTCGGGCATCCTGCACATCGAGACCCCGCCGGAGTCGCTGGTGGCCACCGGCGGCCTGTTCCACGGCATCCAGCTGTGGGTCAACCTCCCGGCCTCCGACAAGATGGCCGCCCCGCGCTACCAGGACATCCACGGCGGCCACGTCAAGCTGCTCTCCACCCCGGACGGCGGCGCGATCCTGCGGCTGATCGCGGGCGAGCTGGACGGCCACCGGGGCCCGGGCGTCACCCACACCCCGATAACCCTGCTGCACGCCAGCATCACCCCGGGCGCGCAGGTCACCCTGCCGTGGCGGCCGGACTTCAACGCGCTCGCCTACGTCCTCAACGGCGACGGCACCGTAGGCGCCGAGGGCCGCCCGATCCACACCGGGCAGGCGGCCGTGTTCGGCGAGGGCGACACCATCACCATCACCGCCGACACCAAGCAGGACTCCCGCCACCCCAACCTGGACGTGATCCTGCTCGGCGGGCAGCCGATCCGCGAACCGGTCGCCTGGTACGGGCCGTTCGTGATGAACAGCCACCGCGAACTGGAGCAGGCCATGCGGGACTTCCAGTCCGGCCGGTTCGGCCACCCGATCGACTGACGGCACTGCCCCGGCGGTGACCGCACCGCCTCGGCCGTCTACGCGCTACAGGAGCGCGTAGACGGCCGAGGCGTCGTCGTGCGCCTTGCCGCGCGGCCAGCGCTCGCAGGCGGCGTCCGCCCGCTCGACCTCGCGGACCTGCGCGATCAGTTCACCCGGACCGGACTCGGCGAGCAGTCGCAGCGCGTCCGCCCAACTCCCCAGCCCGAAGCGCTCGGTGAAGCGCGAGGCACCGTCGGTGAGCGCGGCCAGCGCGTGCAGCCGCTCCAGCCGGACGAAGCCGGTCTCCGCGTGCCCGGCCGCCTTCGGGCTGGCCGCGGCGATCCACGGACCGTTGCCCCGGTTGCGGGCGGACCGGACGGCCAGCGCGTACTCCAGGTGCAGCGCGGCCCGCTCGGCCGAGCCGGGGACGGTCGCCCAGACCTGCCGGCGCAGTTCCTCCCCGCCGGGGAAGCGCTGGTTGTCCCCGATCACCTTCGGCGGGCCGTCCTTGTACTCCAGCACCAGCAACGAGTCGCCGAGCACCAGGTACTCCAGCGACTCGCCGTGCCGGCGGGCCGCCACCACCATCGCCGCGGGGGTGTTGGGGTGGCCCAGGTCGCAGCGGCCACCGTGCAGCGCGGCCGTCTCCACGATGGCGTCGGCCAGGCACTCGGCGATCGAGCGGTCCACCCGGTCGGTGAGCCGGGCGAGCAGGTGCACGCCCAACCGGCGGACGTACCAGGCGGTTCCGTGCCGGCACCCGGACTCCAGGCCGGTCGGCGAACTCGCACCGTCCAGCAGTACCAGCGCCTCCGGCGAGGCCGCCGCGAAGTCCTCGCTCTCGCGGTCCGGCCGCCGTGCTTCCCCTGCGAGCTGTAGCTGCATCCCGACAGTGTGGCCGCCGCCCCCGGCCCGCGCCCAGACCCCTGCGCCGGTGTGGCGCGGGCCGGTCGCCGCCGCCCGGTGGCAGCCGGGGCAATCCGGTCATACCGTCGAATAACGACCGGACAATTCGGCCAATCAGGGCCTGTCAGGTTTGGGATCACCTTCGGGTGTCCGGGCGGCCCGGGACTGACGAGGAGCAGGAGATGTTCTGGGAGTTCATCGTGCTAGTGGCCGCCTCGACCGGCTTTCCGACCGCCGCGCTGCTCTTCCTGATCGGCGGGCCTCGCTTCCCCGACGAACAGCGCGGCGGCCGGCACGCCTAGGGCGTGTCTTCAAACTCCCGTCGTCCGCCCGGAGGGCGGGCGTGGCGGCGTTGGGGTGCGTGCATCGCAAGGCGGAGGAGGGAGTCCATGC
>NZ_JBFBNR010000070.1:11414-30728 GCF_040687675.1 Kitasatospora sp. NPDC056731 | reverse complement strand
CCACCCCCCGCCCACACCTCGGCGACCAGCCCCTGCCAGGCGTCCACCACGGCGCCGAGCTCGAAGTGCTCCAACGCGTGCGCCCGGGCGGCCGCGCCGAGGCCCGCACGGTTGCACGCCAGCACCTTGGCCAGCGCCTCGGCGAGGGCGAGCGGGTTCCCGGGGGCGACCAGCGCGCCGGTCGCGCCGTCCCGGACCACCTCGCGCACCCACCCGACGTCGGTGGCGACGGCGGGCACGCCGGCCAGCGCCGCCTCGATCAGCGCGCCGGGCACGCCCTCGCTGTCGCTGGTGAGCAGCAGCGCGTCGGCGGCCCGGTAGAGCGGCGCCGGATCGGGCAGGGCGCCGAGGAAGTGGGCGCGGGCGGCGGCCGGGTGGCGGGCCAGCGTCTCGCGCAGCGGGCCGTCCCCGGCGATGGCCAGCCGGACGTCCGGCAGCCGGTCGAGGACGTCGAGGGCGAGATCGAGCCGCTTCTCCGGGGCGATCGCGCCGATCCAGGCGACCAGCAGGACGTCGGCGGGCAGGCCTAGCGCGTGCCGGGCGGCACGCCGGTCGGCCCGGCCGTCGGCGGGCGGATAGCTCTCGGCGGCCCGGGAGTTGGAGATCACGTGCACCTTGCCGTCGGGCAGCCGGAACTGCCCCTCCAGGACGGCGCGGGCCTCGTCGGTGAGCGTGGTGACGGCGGCCGCGCGGTGCATCAGCGCGCCGCCGCGCACCCGGCGCAGCCGGTTCGCCGTCCAGTAGCGGGGGTGGCCGACGGAGACGTAGACGAAGGGGGTGCGGGTGCCGGCCAGGGCGAGGGCGCAGGCCGCCAGGGTGTCGGAGCCGTGGGCGAGCACCACGTCGGCGCCGCGGGCGGCCGCGCGCAGCGCCCGCAGGGTGCCGGGGCGCAGGCGGCCGGAGCCGAGGACGGCGGCGCGTAAGTCCTCCTCGTCGGTGCAGGCGCCGGGGTGCGGGTCGGGCTGCCGGTCGGGCCCGTCGGGGCTGGCGCCCGGACCGGCCCCGGCGCGAACTCCGGTGCGGGCCGCGGCGCGGGGCCCGGGGAGGGCGGGCCCGGTGGGCCCGGGGGACGGGTGCGGGGCGAGGGCGCACAGGGCGGAGGCCTGGCCCCGGCGGCGCAGTTCCCGGTGGAGGTCACGGGCGAAGTTCTGGGCGCCGCCGCGGCGTGGATCACTGATCAGGTGCAGGACGCGGGGACGGGTTCCGGCCGGGTCGGCCGACGTATGGTCGGGCATGGACCGACCTTGGCACAGCGCCTCGCGCCGTACAGCCCCTTCGCGCAACCTGGTGGTGGCCCGTGCGCCCGCGTGAATACACCTGATGTGCGCTGGTCGACTGCGGCCGTGCGCCGGTTGCTCCCGTCGTGCGCCCTGTTCCGCCCCCTCTCGCCCTGCCTCGCTCTGCCTCGCCTCGCCGCACCCCGGCGTCCGACCCCGGCCGCCGTACGGCTGGCGGGCCCGACGGCCACCTGCGATGCTGATCACCAGTCAGGGGGCGTCCGGCACGGGAGAACGGACGCGCCCGCAGCGGGCGGGGGTGGCCGGTGCAGGTGCTTCTGGTGGTCGACAGCGTGAACCGGACCGGCGGGGCGGAGCGCGCCCTGGTCTCGATGGCTCCCCAACTGGTGCGCGCCGGCGTCACGTTGGACGTCGCCTATCTCTACGACTCCCCCGGCGGCTGGCAGCCGGAGCTGACCGCGGCGGGCGCCGCCGTGTTCGGCATCGGCCGACCGACCGGGGCCGCCACCGCCGCCGCGCTGCGCCGGCTGATCCGCGAACGCCGGCCCGATCTCGTCCACACCGCCCGCCACGCCTCGGACGTGCTCGGCCGCGCCGCCGCCCTGGCCGCCCGCACCCCGGTGGTTTCCAGCCTCCTCGACCCGGCGTACGGACCGGAGCAGTCGGCGGCGCACGGGGCGAGCCCCTGGCGGATGCGCACCGCGCAGGCCCTGGACGCGGCCACCGCCCAGGGCGCCCGCCGCTTCCACGCGCTCACCCGGCACGTGGCCGGCACGATGGCACGGCGGCTGCGCATCCCCCGGCGGCGGATCGACGTGGTGCCGCGCGGGCTCGACCCGGAGCTGCTGGGCACGGCCACCCCGGAGCGGCGGGCCGCCGTGCGCGGTGCGCTGGAGCTGGCGCAGGACGTGCCGGTGGTGCTGGCCGCCGCCGGCCAGCACCACCGGAAGGGCCTGGACGTGCTGTTGACGGCCTGGCCGGCGATCCGGCGCGCGCAGCCCGGGGCCGTCCTGCTGCTCGCCGGCGCGGCGGGCCCGGAGAGCGCACGGCTGCGGGCGCTCGCCGAGTCCGCCGGGAGCGTCCGCCTGCTCGGGCCGCGCGAGGACGTGGCCGACCTGATGGCCGCTGCCGACGTGCTCGCCGTGCCGTCCCGCTGGGCGGGCCAGGGCGGCACGGCGATCGAGGCGATGGGCGTCGGGGTGCCGCTGGTCTGCGCGGACGTGCCGGCGTTGCGCGAGACGGTTGGCTCGGAGGACTACGCCCGGCTGGTGGCGCCGGAGCGGCCGGCCGAACTGGCGGCGGCGGTCGTCGACACGCTGGACGACCGGGCGGCGGCGCGGGTGCGGGCGAAGGCCGCGCGGGCACGGTTCCTGGCCTCGTTCACGCTGTCCCAGGTGTCCGCGCACATGGTCGAGTTCTACGAGCGCGCGCTGCGGGTGCGGCCGCTCTGACCCCTGCGACCCGGCGGCGGCCGGATCGACCCGTACGCGGAGCGCCCGGGCTGCGCCCGGACCCGGCCGGCGTGTCCTGCGGCCGGTTACGCGGATCGGGTGAACGCGGTTGGACCTCGGCCCGGCCCGGTCGGCAGGATGTCCGGCCGGGGCGACCGTCGCGCTGCCTCATCTCCCCCTTCCCCGTACGGATTTGGAGTCACCCGGTGTTCAAGGGATTCCGCAGCTTCCTGCTGCGCGGAAACGTGGTGGACCTCGCAGTCGGCATCGTGATCGGCGCGGCCTTCACCGCCGTGGTCACCGGGTTCGTCACCGCCTTCCTCACCCCGCTCATCGGGGTCGCCACCGGCGCCGTCGGCGACTTCACCCAGAAGACCTTCGAGGTGGCCGGCACCCGGTTCCCGTACGGGGTCTTCGTCAACGCGCTGATCGGGTTCGTGCTGGTCGCCGCGGTGATCTACTTCGCCGTGGTGCTTCCGGTCGGCAGGCTGCAGGCGCGCTTCGAGTCGGCCAAGCCGGCGCCGGTCGTGAAGGTCGACTGCCCGGAGTGCCTGAGCCCGATTCCGGCCGCGGCGACCCGCTGTTCCTTCTGCACCTCGGAGGTCGCGGGCCGGCCGGGCCTCCCGGCGCAGGCGCAGGCGTTGCAGGCGAGCTGACCACGGGCCCGAGGCCGCTGACGGGGACTTTATTCCCGAAACATTCACGAGCCCTCGTCGGACCGTCGGCGGGGGCTCGAATGCGCCGGCGCACGCCCTGTCCGCAAAAGTTTCTCCGGCGGGCCCCGAACCGTCCACCGCCCGGTCACCGCAAGGGTTCGCCGCGCCGCCGTCCGGGTACTGTTCGATCACTGACGGCACGCCAAGGTTGTCCGGAACTGAACGCCGGTATGTCCGTTCTTCCTACTTTCGAAACCTTTGTGCGAGCGAAGACTGTGTAAACAGTCGAACTGCTCCCCCTCCCGCTCTCCTCAGCAGGCGCGTTGTGGGCTTACCGTATGCCCCATGACCTCGCCCCGCTCCTACGACGGAGTCGGCTACCCCTCTCCGTCCTTCTCCTCCGGCACGCCGATCTACGACAGCCTCGTGGCTGAGCGCGGCGTCCCCCAGATCGCACCCATCAACGTGCCGGCGGCCCTTCCGCCGGCCATGTCGTCCGGTTACGGGGCCAGCGCCGGCCCGTCCTACGAGAACCGGTACGGCAACGGGTACGAGAGCGCCGGCAGCAACCTCCCCGCGCTGCCGCCCGCCCGCCTCGCCCTGGGCCCCGGCCCGAGCAGCGGCCCCTCCGCCGGTCCCGCCACGGCGTACATCCCCGCGCAGCCCGCGCCGGCGTACGCCTCCGCGCCCCAGCCGCCCGTCCCCGGCTACGGCGCCCCCCAGCAGTACCAGCGGCCGCAGCCCGCCGCACCGGCCTTCGCGCAGACCGCCAGCGGCGGCTACCAGCCGACCGGCGGCCAGAGCTTCGGCGGCCAGAACACCTTCATCGGCGGCCAGGGCGGCCAGCAGTCCTTCGGCGCGCAGCCGATCGGCGGTCCGGGCGCGTTCGGCCCCGGGCAGCCGGGCGGCCAGCCGCAGGGCGGTCCGCAGAGCCTCGGCGGCCAGCAGTCCTTCGGCGGCCCCGGCCAGGCCGGCCCCGGCTTCCAGGGCCAGGGCGGCGACCAGGGCTTCGGCGGCGCCCAGCTGCGCCCGGCCATGGCGCCGGTCCGCCCGATGCAGCCGCAGCGCCCGGGCCCGTACGGCGAGCCCGGCCACAACGCCTACAACGCGGGGGGCCAGCAGGGCGGCTACCAGCAGCAGGGCCAGGGCTACTGAGCCACTGACCTCCAGGGCCGGACCCCACCCGGCCCGCACCCGCACCACCTGAGCACCACCCGGCGCGCTCCCCGCGCCGGGCGTACGGAGAAACGGGTCATCCACGGACCGCCCGGAACGCCCCCCACGGCGTCCCGGGCGGTCCGTGCGCGTACGGGGGTCCTGCGGACCGCCGGGAACCGGCTGGCAGGATGGGGGAATGCAGCTCACCGGACTCCACGTCTACCCCGTCAAGTCCATGTACCGTCTGAGCCCCGACACCGCCGCCGTCGAACCCTGGGGCCTGGCCGGAGACCGCCGCTGGATGCTCGCCGACACCACCGGACGCTTCGTCAGCCAGCGCGAGAACGCCGCCCTCGGCCAGATCAGGCCCGACCTGCTCCCCGACGGCGCGCTCTCCCTCACCGCCCCCGACGGCTCCCGGATCGAGGTCCCCGCGCCCGCCGTGGCAGCCGGCGACCCGCTCGCCGAGGTCGAGGTCTGGGGCACCCGCTTCCGCGCCGCCGAGGCCGCCAAGGAAGCGCACCGGTGGATCGCCGAACACCTCGGCGACTACCGCCTGGTCCACCTGGACGACCCGCACGCCCGGCCGGCCGACCCCGACTACGCCGAGCCCGGCACCACCGTCTCGATGGCCGACGGCTTCCCCCTGCTGCTCACCACCACCGCCTCCCTGGAGCGGCTCAACGAACTGATCGCCGCCGAGCACCCCGACGGCCACGAGCCGCTGCCGATGGAGCGCTTCCGCCCCAACGTCGTGGTGGGCGGCGCCGAGCCGTGGGCCGAGGACGGCTGGCGCCGGATCCGGATCGGCGACCTCACCTTCAAGGTCGTCAAGCCCTGCGGCCGCTGCGTCATCACCACCACCGACCAGGAGAGCGGCGAGCGGCGCGGCCCCGAACCGCTGCGCACCCTGGCCCGGCACCACCGGCTGCTGAAGAAGGCCGCGTTCGGGCAGAACCTGATCCCGGAGCGGCCGGCCGGCACCACCGGCGACGTGCTCGGCACGCTGCGCGTCGGCGACCGGGTCGAGGTCCTGGAGGACGGGGCGCAGTGGCCCGCCGACGCGCGGGGGTGAACCGGCGGCGCTCCGGTTCACCGGCTCCCCCCGCCGCCCCCGCGGCGCGTCCCCGTCTCGGAACCACAGGTGTGCGCGCTCGTTGAACATGTGGTCGGAACCTGTGGCGAAGGCGCGAGCCCCCGGTGCCCGCGCGACCGCGGCCGACCGGACCACCCATGGAGGCGCGCTACGGTGGGCGGGCGGCCCGCGCGTACGGCCCGTTGAACGCCGGCTCGACGAAGGTGGGGACGACAGACCGTCATGGCAGAGCACAGGGTCCGGGTCACCCAGGACAGCGCATCCCGCTGGCGCCGCCGCGCAGGCGAGTACGACACCCTCGCGGAGGCCCTCGCGGCCGCCGAACCGGGCGACACCGTGACCGTCCGGCCGGGGACGTTCCGGGAGAACGTACTGCTGGACAAGCCCGTGACGATCGTCCCGGCCCAGGGCCCGGGCACCGTCCGGATCGACCCGCCGTCCGGAGTGGCGCTGACCGTCACCGCCGACGCCATCGTCCGCGACCTCGTCGTCGAAGGCGGCGACAGCTCCACCCCGGCCGTCCTGATCACCGGGCCGCAGACCGCACCCTCGCTCAGCGGCTGCCGGATCGAGACCCGCTCCGCCACCGGCATCGAGATCACCGACGGTGCCCGGCCCACCCTGCGCGGCTGCGTCGTCGCCAACCCGGCCGGACTCGGGCTGCGCCTGCGCGGCCCCGGCACCGCCGCCGCCCTGGAGGACTGCGAGGTCGCCGCCGCCGGGCAGGCCGGACTCGCCGTCCTCGGCGGCGCCACCGCCGCCCTCGACCGCTGCCGGGTCCACCACGCCGTCGGCGCCGGCGTCCTGCTCTCCGACCCGGGCAGCGCCGCCGAACTGACCGGCTGCGAGATCTACGAGATCCGCGGCAGCGGCGTCCAGGCCGAATCGCAGGCCCGCGGGCGGCTCGTCGACTGCGAGATCCACCGGGTCACCGGCAACGGCCTGACCCTGGACGGCGAGGCCGAACTCGTTCTCACCGGCTGCCGGGTGCACGACCTGCCGGAGAACGGCGCCGACCTGCGCGGCCGCTCCCGGCTCAGCCTCAACCACAGCACCGTCCGGGACTTCGGGCGCGGAGCGCTCTCGGTCTGGGACCAAGGCACCGAGGCCGTCGCCGAGTCCTGCCAGATCCACGGCTCCACCGGCGAGTACCCGGCGCTGTGGGTCAGCGACGGCGCCCGGCTCACCCTCACCGACTGCTCGCTGTACGACCTGCCGGACGCGCTGTTCGTCCTCGACCGGGACTCCGCCGCCACCGCCGCGGACTGCTCCTTCAGCCGGATCCGCAGCTCGGCGGTCTCGGTCAGCGGCGGCGCGGCGGTGACCCTCACCGGCTGCCGGGTCCAGGAGGCCGGCACCGGCCTGTGGTTCCGCGACCACGGCAGCGGCGGCCTGCTCACCGGCTGCGAGATCTCCGACGTGGCCACCGGGGTGATCGTCACCAAGGGCGCCGACCCGGTGCTGCGCGACTGCACCGTCCGGGCCAGCACCGACGCCGGCGTATACGTCTCGGCGCAGGGGCGGGGCACCTTCGAGGACTGCCGGGTCTCGCACGGCAAGGGCTTCGGCTTCCACATCATCGACGGCTGCCGCACCCAGCTGACCCGCTGCCGGGCCGAGCAGAACGAGCGGGCCGGCTTCGAGTTCTCCGAGCCCGGGCCGGTCGCCGAGGGCTGCACCTCGGACGACGTCGGACCGGCCGCCGGCGCGGCCGAGGTGCCGGGCCCGCGGGCCGCCCAACTGGCCTCCGCCAGTGCCCCGTTGGCCGGGAGGGCCGGGGGGGCGGGCACCGCCGTCGCCACGTCCGCCGCGTCGGCCGCCACCTCGGCGATCGCCCCGATCCCGGACTGTCGGCCCGCCGACGAGGCGCTCGCCGAACTGGACGCGCTGGTCGGGCTGGCCACCGTCAAGCAGGAGGTGCGCACGCTCATCGACCTGATCTCGGTCGGCAAGCGCCGCCGCCAGGCCGGGCTCAAGGCGCCCTCGCTGCGCCGGCACCTGGTCTTCACCGGCGCCCCCGGCACCGGCAAGACCACCGTCGCCCGGCTCTACGGCGAGATCCTCGCCTCACTCGGGGTGCTCCAGCGCGGACACCTGGTCGAGGTGGCCCGGGTCGACCTGGTCGGTGAGCACATCGGCTCCACCGCGATCCGCACCGCCGCCGCCTTCGACCGCGCGCGCGGCGGGGTGCTCTTCATCGACGAGGCGTACGCGCTCGCCCCCGAGGACGGCGCGCGCGACTTCGGGCGGGAGGCCATCGACACCCTGGTCAAGCTGATGGAGGACCACCGGGACGAAGTGGTCGTCATCGTGGCCGGCTACACCCTGGAGATGGAGCGCTTCCTCTCCGCCAACCCCGGTGTCTCGTCCCGCTTCTCACGAACCGTCACCTTTCCCGACTACACGGCGGACGAGCTGCTGGAGATCGCCCGGGCCCAGTGCGCCGAGCACGAGTACGCGCTCGCCGAGGCGACCGAGGGCGTGCTGCTGGACCACTTCGCCCGGCTGGAGCGCGGCCCCAACTTCGGCAACGGGCGCACCGCGCGGCAGGTCTTCGAGACCATGGTCGAGCGGCACGCGATGCGGGTCGCCCACCTCGCGGACCCCTCGACGGAGGAGCTCCAACTCCTCGTCCCGGCCGACCTGCCGGGCGCGCCGCTGCCCTGACCCCGGGGGCTCGGCGCTGTGGCGTCGGGCGGGGAGGGCCGCGAACAGATAACAGAGTCTGAAATCTGTTATCTGTTATCTGTTCGCTGTCATTTGTTCGCCGCCGCCGCCAACGCGAGTGGGCGGGCAGGCGAGCGGGCGGGGCCGGCGACCTCGGCGTCAGCCCGTCCAGGCGCCGCCGGCGAGGAAGGACTCCAGCACGGCCCGGTACGGCGCGATGTCGATCCGCTCGCCGGCCAGCCAGTCGTCCGAGTAGTACTTGTCCAGGTAGCGGTCGCCCGGGTCGCAGATCAGACCGACCACGCTGCCCCGCCGCCCCGCCGCCCTCATCTCGGCGACGATCTTCAGCGCGCTCCACAGCCCCGTCCCGGTGGACGCCCCCGCCTTCTTCCCGAGCACCTGCTCCAGCACCCGCACGGCGGCGATGGAGGCGGCGTCCGGCACCTTCATCATCCGGTCGATCGCCCCCGGGACGAAGCTCGGCTCCATCCGGGGCCGTCCGATGCCCTCGATCCGCGAGCCCCGCTCGCAGACGGCGTCCGGGTCATGGTGCACCCAGCCGTCGAAGAAACAGGAGTTCTCCGGATCGGCGACGCAGATCCGGGTGTCGTACTGCATGTAGTGCACGTACCGGGCGATGGTCGCCGAGGTGCCGCCCGTCCCGGCGGTGGCGACGATCCAGGCCGGCTCGGGGTGCGGCTCCAGGCGCAGCTGGGCGAAGACCGACTCGGCGATGTTGTTGTTGCCGCGCCAGTCGGTGGCCCGCTCGGCGTAGGTGAACTGGTCCATGTAGTGCCCGCCGGTGCTCTCGGCGAGCCGGGCGGAGGCCTCGTACACCTCGTCCGAGCGGTCGACCAGGTGGCACTCGCCGCCGTGGAACTCGATCAGGTCGATCTTGGACTGGCTGGTGCTCTTGGCCATGACCGCGATGAACGGCACCCCGACGAGCTGCGCGAAGTACGCCTCCGAGACGGCGGTGGAGCCGCTGGAGGCCTCGATCACCGGCTTGCCGGGGCGGATCCAGCCGTTGCAGAGCCCGTGGAGGAAGAGCGAGCGGGCGAGGCGGTGCTTGAGCGAGCCGGTCGGGTGGGTGGACTCGTCCTTGAGGTAGAGGTCGATCCCCCACTCGCCCGGCAGCGGGAAGCGCAGCAGGTGGGTGTCGGCGGAGCGGTTGGCGTCGGCCTGGACCTTGCGCACCGCCTCCTTGAGCCAGGCGCGGTACTGCGGGTCGGTCCGGTCGACGTCGACGGTCGGTTCGATGCCGGTGGTCGGCGCGACGTCGACGGTCGGCTCGATGCTCGCGGTCGGCTCGATGCCGCTCGCTCCGCCGGACTGGGTCCCGCCGGGTTGGGTGCTCATGGCCACTCTCCCTCGTTACGACCCCCCACTGCTCACTACGAGTGTAGGAGAGTCACGATAAGTGACCGTTTCCGCAGTCCCAGCTTCCGCTTATCGCCCCCGGTCCGACCCGTCGCCCCCAGCCCGATGCCCGGCCCCGGGTTCAGCCCGCCGTCACCGACTGCGGGTCCGCCAGGTACGGCCCCCAGCCCAGCTCCGCCGCACCCGCGAGCGCGCCGTGCGCCAGCTCCGCGCCGACGATCGGCACCCGCCCGCTGCGCCCCCACAGGCTGCGCTCGGCGACCACCGCGCGCAGCCGCTCGGGCGCGGCCTCCAGCAGGTCGAGGTGGAGCCCGCTGAGGACCACCCGGTCCGGGTTGAGGATGTTGGCGACGCCCGCGAGTCCGAGCCCGAGCCGGTCGATGACGTGTTCCACGGCGGCCCGCGCGCGATCGTCGGTGGCGGCCGCCCGGCACAGTTCGCGCGCCTGGTCGAGCAGCGGGCGCCCCGGTTCGGGGGTGAGCCCGGCGGCGGCGAACAGTGCGTCGGGGTCGGTCTCGGAGTTCAGGCAGCCCCGGTTGCCGCACGGGCAGAGCCGGCCCTGCGGGTCGACGGTGAGGTGGCCGACCTCCAGGGCCAGCCCGGCGCTGCCGGTGTGCAGGTGGCCGTCGATCACCAGCGCGCCGCCGACGCCGCGGTGGCCGGAGGTGACGAGGAGCAGGTGCCGGGCACCGCGCCCGGCACCGTGCCGGTACTCGGCGAGCGCGGCGAGGTTGGCGTCGTTGGCGAGGGCGGTGGGCAGTGGCCGACGGGCGCCGGGGCCGTGGTCGGCGCGGCCCACCTCGACGTCGTACAGGTCGGCGACCGGGGTGCCGCTGGGCCAGGCGAAGTGCAGTGCGGCGAGCGCGGCGCCGTCGGGTTCGGTGACCGGGTTGGGCAGGGCGAGCGCGGCGCCGAGGCAGCGCCGGCTGGTCGCGCGGGCGAGTTCGGCGCCCGCCTCGGCGACGGCGCGCAGCATCCGGACCGGGTCGGTGGCGGCGGGCAGCGGCAGGTGGACGGGCGGGTCGAGCAGGCCGCCGAGGCCGGCCAGGGTGACGCTCAGTCCGTCGGCGTGGATCTGCCCGGCGACCACGACCGGGCCCTGCGGGTCGATCGCGAGCCGGTGCGAGGGGCGTCCGCGTCCGCCGCCGGCCGGGCGCGAGTCGACGGTGATCAGCCCGAGCGCCTCCAGTTCGGCCGTGACGGCCCCGGCGGTGGCCCGGGTGACGTCCAGCGCGCGGGTGAGCGCGGAGCGGGTGGGCGTCTGTCCGGTGTGGATGAGCGAGAGCGCGGGGCCGAGCAGCGTCCGACCGCGATCGGGGGCCGCGCGGCGGTGGGCGTCGCGCTGCGCTTCGAGGTCGGTTCCGGAACCTGGTCGCGGACTTGAAGGTGAGAGCTGCACGCCCCTATTGTGACTTTGTGCCGCTTCGAAACAAAATCCGCCCGCGTCCTCGACCCGACCAGACCTCCCCCCAGTCTCGCAGCACACCCCCCGGCACGGACAGCCCCTGGGGCTCTGCACGGCTCGCACTCACCGCGTTCTTCGCCGTCGACGGCTTCCTCTTCGCCGCCTGGGTGGTCCGCATCCCGGACATCCGCAGCCAGGTCAACGCCTCGCACAGCGCCCTCGGGCTGGCCCTGCTCTGCCTGTCGATCGGCGCCGTCCTCACCATGCCGCTCGTCGGGCGGCTGTGCCTGCGGTACGGCTCGCGCCCGGTGACCGTCGGCTCGCTCGCCCTGCTCAGCCTCGCCGTCCCGCTGCCCGCACACGCCCACTCGGTCACCGCGCTCGGCGGCGTGCTGCTGCTCTTCGGCGCCGGGTACGGCGGCGCCAACGTCGCGATGAACAGCGCCGCCGTCGACCTGGTGGCGCAGCTGCGACGGCCCGTCATGCCGAGCTTCCACGCCGGGTACAGCCTCGGCGGTCTGCTCGGCGCGGGCCTCGGCGGGCTCCTCGCCGGTGCGCTGAGCACCGCCTGGGCGCTCGCGCTCGGCGGTCTGCTCGGCCTCGCCGTCACCGCCGCCGCAGGCGTCGTCCTGCTGCGCAGCCCGGCCGCGCCGCTGGTCGCGCCCGGCCGCACGGGCGACGGCGACGCCATCGGCAACGACACAGACGGCCACGGCACCCGCACCACGGCCGGCCGCGCCGCCCCGCACCTGCGGCTGCTCGTCCTGCTGCTCGGCCTCACCGCACTGTGCACCGCGTACGGCGAGGGCGCGATCGCCGACTGGACCACCCTCCACCTCACCGACGACGTCCACGCCAGCCCCGGGACGGCCGCCGCCGGGTACGCCGCGTACGCCTTCGCCATGACCAGCGGACGGGTCGGCGGCACCTGGCTGTCCATCCGGCTCGGCCAGACCCGGCTGATGCTGCTCGGCGGCCTGACCGCGGCGGCCGGCATGCTGGTCGCCGCCCTCGCCCCGGTGGTGCCGCTGGCCGTCTGCGGGTTCGTCCTGGTCGGCCTCGGCCTCGCCAACCTCTTCCCCCTCGCGATCGCCCGGGCCGGTGCGGCGGGCGGTCCGCAGGGCGTCGCGTTCGCCTCGACGCTCGGGTACGGCGGCATGCTGATCGGTCCGGTGGTGATCGGCTTCCTCGCCGACGCGGCGGGGCTGCCGATGGCCCTGACCACCGTCGCGGTGGCGGCCACGGCGGGGGCGCTCCTGCCGCTGGCCGTCCGTCGGCGCTGACCGTCCGTCGGCGTTGGCCGTCCGTCGGCGCTGACTGTCTGTCGGCGCTGACGGGAGCACCCGGGTCGTCGGCACGGCCGGTCCGACCGACCCCACCGCCGACGGCCCCGGGCGACGCCCGACGCGTCCGCGCGCGGACGTGGTGGCAGGATGCGGGCCATGACGAGCAGCGGACGGATCCAGATACTGCGGGCGGCCGAGCGCCCGGCCACGACGTGGCTCAACGGGGGCGGGGTGACCAGGGAGGTCGCCGGTTTCCCGGTCGGGGCCGGGCTGGACGCCTTCGACTGGCGGGTCAGCCTCGCGGACGTCGCGTCGGCCGGGCCGTTCTCGCCGTTCCCCGGCGTCGACCGGGTGATCACCCTGGTCGAGGGCCCCGGCATGACGCTCACCGTCGACGGCGCCGAGCAGCTGGTCGACGCGCCCTTCCGCCCCTTCGCCTTCCCCGGTGACGCCGTGACGGACTGTCGACTGTCGGCCGGCCCGGTGGTCGACTTCAACGTGATGACCCGTCGCGGCCGGGTCGCCGCCGCCGTGGACGTGCTGACCGCACCGGCCGTCGTGGACGTCCCGCCGGGGGCGACCGTCCTGCTGGTCTGCCTCGCCGGTTCGGCCGCCGTCGACGGTGACACGGTGCTCGACCGCTACGACGCCGCACTGCTGGAGGGGGCCGGTCCGCGCGAGGTGCTGGTCCGGGCCGGCGGGGTCACCGCCGTGGTCACGCTCCGCCCGTCGCGCTGACGCCGAGGAACCGGGGCGCACGGGCGCACGGACACCGGAACGCCGCGGCCCGGGAGGGAGGCCTCCCGGGCCGCAGCGTTCCGGTGGGTGCGGCTCAGCCGCAGAACACCGGTGTGGCGTGCGCCGGATCCAGGGCGTTGGTCACCAGGTGCAGCGCCGTCGGCGAGAACGCGATCGCCACGTGCTCGGCGAGCGTGATCGGGCAGTGGTTCTGCAGCACCTCGTTGTCGACGGCCGGGCCGGTCAGGAACTGGGTCCGCCACGGGGTGACGACCTCGTCGTACACGGTCGAGATCACCGTGTAGCTCACGCCCGGCACGGTGTCCGGGCGGGAGGCCATCGTGCGGTTGAAGTCGGAGCCCACCGCCTGGTCGCGGCAGGCCTGGCAGACGGTGAAGATCAGGTCCGCGACGCCGGGGAAGTACGGCACGAGCTTGGTGATCCCGTCGAGCGTCGTGCCGTGGTTGGACGGCGCCAGGCCGACCATCCGGCCGACCTTCGCGGCGCCGCCGAGGAACTTCAGGTAGTAGTTCGGCAGCATGCCGCCCTGCGAGTGCCCGACGATGTCGACCTTGGCCGCGCCGGTCGCCTTCAGCACCAGGTCGACGAACCGCCCGAGTTGGGCGGCCGACTCGGGCACCGGGCCCAGGCCGCCGATCGGCAGCAGCAGGCCGCTGCCGCTGGAGGTGACGCCCGGGATGGTGCCGTAGTCGAGCGCGAAGACGCAGTACCCGAGGCCCTTCAGCAGCGGGGAGAGCGCGAGCCAGTTCTCGTAGCGGTTGGCGAAGGTGCCGTGCACGAGGACCACCGGATCGGGGTGGGCGGCGCTCGGGCGGCAGTTCCAGTCGTTGGCGCCGGGCGGCGAGGCCACCGAGTCACCGTCGGGCGGCAGTTCGGCGGCCGCAGTGATGGCGGCGGAGGGGGACGTCGCGGCGCTCACCGGGGCGGCCGACGCGCCGGCCAGCAGCGCGCCCGCCAGCACGGTCGCGCCGATGGCCCCGCCGAGCCTGCGGCGCACGGGAGTTGCGGAGAAGCGGAGAAGTGGGGTTCTCAACTGTTGCCTCCACGGCGGAAGTTTGTTACCAACAGGTAACCCGAGTGGCTCCATCATGCGGTCGCCCCTCCGGCCCGGCCCTTGGGCGTTCCCCAGACCTGGACGGTGTTCTCTGTGACCGGTCACAACGCACCCGCCGCCTCGCCCGGCCGCTCACCCGACGCCACACCCCCCTCCGAGCCGCACTCCGCGCCCGCCTCAGCGCCCCCCTCCGCAGCCGACCGCACGCCCGTCCGTACGCCCGAGCCCACCGCCGTCCCCAACCACACCGCCGACCGCGCGCCCGACCACACCGCCAACCACACCGCCGACCGCACACCCGTCCGTGCGCCCAGCTGGCGCGTCCCGGTGATCGGCGGCCGACCGGCCGACCAGCGACTCCTGGGCGGTGTACGCGAGTTGGCCGAGAGCGTGGTCGCCGCCCTGCTGGACCGCGTGCCGGTGTACCACCGCCTGCCCCGCGAACAACTCACCGGCGAAATCACCCGCGACACCGAGCGCCGGATCCGCGCCCTGGCCCACGCCGTCCGCACCGGACTCCCCGCCCCCGACGAGGAGTTCGCCGCCGTCCGGGAGGCCGCCGCCCGCCGCGCCGAGGAGGGCCTGCCGCTGGACGCCGTCCTGCTCGCCCACCACCTCGGGCTGGAGGTCTGCTGGGAGTTCGTCACCCGGCACGCCCGCGACGGCGACGCCGCCGACCTGCTCGTCCTCAACCGGCTGCTGCTCGACCAGCTCCGCCAGGCCACCACCGCCGCCGGTGCCGGCTACCTCGACGAACGCCACCCGACCGGCGACCGGCGCGGCGCCGCCCGGCAGTCGCTGCTCACCGCGCTGCTCGCCGGCACCCCGGCGGACGAGGCCGCCGCCCGGGCCGGGCTCCAACTGCCGCCCCGGTACGCCGTCCTGTGCCTGTCCGTCGCCGACCACCCCGACGAGCGCGCCCCCGGCGTCGACCCGGGCATCGCCGGCCGCCGCAAGCTCCGCCGGCTCGTCGCCGAACTCGACCACCGGACGCGGCAGTCGGCGATCACCGCGCTCACCCCCTCGGGCGGCCTCGTACTCGTCCCGCTCGGGCCGCCCCCGGAGGCCCGGCCGGAGCGAGCGTCCGGGCGCCCCGGCATGCCCGCCGAACTCCCGTGGCAGCACCTCGCCGCCACCGTCGCCGCGGCCGCCCGGGCCGGAGGCGTCCCCGTCCTGGCCGCGGCGGCGGCCGCCGCACCCGACGAGGTGCCGGGCGCGGCCGCGCTCGCGTACGAAGTCCTGGACGTGGCCCGCGCGTTCGACCGTCCGCCCGGCCTGTACCGGCTCGACGACGTCCTGCTCGAATACCAGCTCACCCGCCCCAGCCAGGCCCGCTCCCGGCTCGCCGCACTGCTCGAACCACTGGCCGACGGCGGCGAGTTGCTCACCACCCTGCGCACCCACCTGGCCGGCGGGCTCAACCGGCGACACACCGCGGGCGCCCTGCACCTGCACCCGAACACCGTCGACTACCGGCTGCGCCGGATCGCCGCCCTCACCGGCCTCGACCCCGCCCGCCCCGCCGACGTCCTGCGGATCACCGCCGCCATCGCCGCCCGCGCCGCCGAACAGGCCCCCGCAGTCCGATAGCGACGTACCGGCACCCGCCCCACCGGGAACGGCGGCGCGGGTGCATCAGCCCTACTCCCCCGGCAACCGCAGGTCCCACCCCACCAGGGCCCGCAGTTGCTCCGCCGTCACGCCGTCCGGCACCGGCTGGGGTGCGTCGTGGCGCAGCGGCGGCTGCCAGCCCTCCTCGGCCGTCCAACGGCGGACCACCTTGGCCGGCGCCCCGGCCACCACGCTGTGGTCGGGCACCTCGCCGCGCACCACCGCGCCCGCCGCGACCACCACGTTGCGGCCGATCCGGGCCCCCGGCAGGATCACCGCGCCGGTGCCGATCCAGCTCCCGGCACCGATCTCCACCGGTTCGTTGCGCGGCCACTGCTTGCCGATCGGCAGGTCGGTGGACCGGTACTCGTGCGCCTGGTCGGAGATGTAGACACCGGGCCCGGTCCACACGTCGTCGCCGAGGACGATCGACTGGTGGCCCACGATGTGGCTGTCCCGGCCGATCACACAGCCGCCGCCGATCCGTACGATCGGCTCGGGCCCGAGGTCGAGGCCGGGCAGGAAACCGGCGCTGATGGTGACCCGCTCGCCGATGATCGAGAACGGCCCGATGGTGATCCACTGCTCGTTGAAGACCGCGCCGAGCGGGAACGCCAGCGTCGTACCGTCGCCCAACTCGCCGAACCGGTACGGCCCCGGGCTCTGCCGGGTGACCGCACCGGTCCGCTGCACCCAGCGCCAGCCCCGGTGGACGAGGCGGCCGGCGGCACGGCGGCCACCGGCTCGGACCGCGGAGAGCAGCGAACGGGTTATCGGCATGCCCTCACGTTACCGGCCCGTAGGGTCCGGCCGGCCGCCGGGCGGTCAACATCACACCGGCCCCGCACCCGCCCTGGCCTGCGGCCTCCCACGGCCAGGCCCGGCCCGCCGCCCGGGCGGGTCCGAAAACCGCAACCAGCCGGCGGGCTCCGGTGCAACACTCCCCCCATGGAGATCACCGAACACATTGACGCCCTGCGCCGCGAGGGCACCCTGCTCGCCGAAGCGGCCGCCCGGACCGACCTCGCCGCCCCCGTACCGACCTGCCCGGACTGGAGCCTCAACGACCTGCTGAGGCACGTCGGAAACGTCCACCGCTGGGCCGCCGCCTACCCCTCCCAGGGCCTGCCCGCGCCCCTCGACGAGGACGGCAGGCGGGCCGCGATCGGGCCGGCGCCGTCCGACGCGGCACTGCTCGACTGGTTCCGCGAAGGCCACGCCGCCCTGGTGGACACGCTCACCCGGACCCCGGCCGACGTCGAGTGCTGGAGCTTCCTGCCGTCGCCCAGCCCGCTCGGGTTCTGGGCCCGCCGCCAGGCGCACGAGACCGCCGTCCACCGCGCCGACGCCGACGCGGCGGCCGGCACCGAGGGCCCCCGGGTGGACACCGCCCTCGCCCTCGACGGCATCGACGAACTGCTGAGCGGCTTCGTGGCCAGCAGCCGCTCCCGGCTGCGCAGCGAACGGACCCGCACCGTCGGGGTCCGGACCACCGACGGCCCCGGCTCCTGGCAGCTGACCATCACCCAGGAGCCGCCGACCGTCGGCACGGGCGGCGCCGCCGAACCGGCCGACCTCACCCTCACCGGCCCCGCCCACGACCTGTACCTGCTGCTGTGGAACCGGCTCCCGGTCGGGTCCGCGCAGGTCGAACTCGCCGGCGACGAGGCGCTGCTCGAACTCTGGCGGACCAGCGCGGTCATCGGCTGAGGCCGCGCTGCACGTAGCGCACCACGTGTAGAGCGCCGCGGGTAGCGCGCCGCGCGCTGGGAACGGGGGCCGGGGGCCGGGGCGGTCTGGAGATGGAGTGGCCCGGGGGTGGAGCGGCCCGAGGTCAGCGCACCCAGCGCGCGGGCCGCTTCTCCAGGAACGCCCGCATCCCCTCCTGCGCCTCCGCCGACCCGAACAGCCGCGCCGACAGCTCCACCAGCCGCTCCGCGTCCCGCTCGAAGGACCGCACCACCTCGGCGTTGGCCAGCCGCTTGGACTCCGCCAGCCCCTGCGGGGAGCCCTGGCGCAGCGCGTCCAGCAGGCCCTTCAACGCGACCCCGGTGTCCTCGGCGGACTCGGTGGCGCGGGTGATCAGGCCGATCCGGGCGGCCTCGGCGGCGTCGAAGACCTCGCCGGTGAGGTAGTAGCGGGAGGCGGCACGCGGGTCCAGCTTGGGGCGCAGCGGCAGCGAGATCACGGCGGGCGCGAGGCCGAGCCGGACCTCGGTGAACGCGAAGGTCGCGGCCGGCCCGGCGAGGGCGAGGTCCGCCGCGCCGATCAGGCCGAGGCCGCCGGCCCGGACGTGCCCGTCGATCACGGCGATCACCGGCTTGGTGCAGTCGACGATCGCCCGCTGCAGCTCGACCAGGCCGCGCGGGCCGACCGTCGGGTCCGCGCCGGTCGCCTCGGACAGGTCCGCACCCGCGCAGAACACCTTGCCGGTGTGCCCGAGCACCACGGCCCGGACCTCCGGGTCGGCCGCGGCGACCGCCAGACCGGCGTGCAGCTCGGCCATCAGCCGGGTGGAGAGTGCGTTGCGGTTGTGCGGCGAGTCGAGGGTGATCGTGGTGACGGCGTCGGCGGTGGTGACGCGGACGAGGGGCTCTGCGCTGGTCATCGGCGGGGCCTGCCTTCCGGCTGAGGGTGGGTCGGACTGCCGCGCCGCCCCGGGTGCCCGGGCGACGCCCGGACGACTCTGGCACGCCCACCCGCCCCTCGGCCAGAGCCAATCCGGCCCGAGGTGCTGATCGGGATCGAGGCCCTCGCGCTCGTCCGGGAGTGGCCGCGTCACCGAGCCTCGGCATCCCCTTCCCGTCGCCCGGCCCACCGGACGGCGGGGCCCATCGCCAGGCCCGCCGCCGCCAGCACCGCGCCCAGGACGGCCCAGCCGGCCAGACCGAACCCGATCACGGCGGTGCTGACCAAGGCCGGACCGGCCATCATCGACGCCGCCGAACCCGCGTTGTACACGCCCTGATAGGCGCCGTGGTCGCGCTCCCCCGCGAGGTCGTAGCTGAGCGCCCAGCCGCCGGCCTGGCCGAACACCTCGCCCAGCGACTGCAGCGCGACGCCGCCGAGCACCACCACGGCGGCGACGATCGCGGGCAGGCCGTGTGCGAGGCCGACGACCAGGCACGAGGCGGCGAGCAGCAGCCCCCCGCGGCCGCAGAGCCGAGCGGCCGTCGCCCGGTCCTCCGTCCCCCGGGTGGCCCGCACCTGAAGGGCGATCACCAGCAGGGTGTTGACGATCAGGGTGCCCGCGACGGTGATCCGGGGCGCCTCGGTGTCATGGACGATCCACAGCGGCACGCCGACCTCCAGGACGGCGAACTGCAGGGCGAGGACCGCGTTCAGCACCGTCACGACCAGGAACGGGCCGTCCCGCAGCGCCGGATTGCGCCGCTTGCCCCGCCGGGCACCGCCGTCCCCCGGTTCCGCGGACGGCGCGACCGGGGCCGGGTGCGCGTGGGCGGGGAGGCGGTGGGCGGGGAGGCGGTGGGCGGGGAGGCGGTGGGCGGGGAGGCGGTGGGCGGGGAGGCGGTGGGCGGGGAGGCGGTGGGAC
>NZ_JBFBNR010000070.1:0-11318 GCF_040687675.1 Kitasatospora sp. NPDC056731 | reverse complement strand
GCGGTGGGCGGGGAGGCGGTGGGCGGGGAGGCGGTGGGCGGGGAGGCGGTGGGCGGGGAGGCGGTGGGCGGGGAGGCGGTGGGCGGGGAGGCGGTGGGCGGGGAGGCGGTGGAACAGCACGGCGACGACCACGAAGGAAGCGGCGTCGGCCAGAATCGCCGTCAGATAGGCCGGCTTGGTGTCCACCTGGAGCGCGATCGCGCCGACGGCCGTCCCCAGGCAGATGCCCACGTTGGTCACCACCCGCAGGTAGGCCCGGCCCGCCACCCGGCGGTCGGGCGGCAGCACCTCGGCGTAGAGCGCATTCCGCACGGCGGCGGACCCGCGGTCGACGGCCGCGACCCCGCAGGCCAGCACCACGAAGGCCGGATAGCTGTGCACGAGCGTGTACCCGGCGGTGCCGACCGCCTGCACTGCGACCAGCGCGACCAGCACCGGCCGGGCGCCCCAACGGTCGGCGGCCCGCCCGGCCGGCACGCTCGCGACGACGCCGCACAGGCCGGCGGCGGTCAGCCCGAGCCCCAGCTGGGCGGGGCTCAGACCGAGCACCCGGGTGAAGAACAGCACCGCGACGGACAGGGACAGGCCGCTGCCGATCGTGTTGACCAGAGTGATCCCGGCCAGCCGCCGGACCATCGGGTCGGGGTGCAGCCGCCGTCGCACGACGCTGACGAGCCCGCCGCCGGCCTGCGGGTCTGCGGTGTCTCCGGGGTTTGCGATCGTTGCGGTGTCTGCGGTGTCTGCGGTGCTTGCGGTGCTTACCGTGATGGCGGCGCCTCCGGGCATGGCGGGGTCGGGTCCGGACGTCTCCGCCGGCGAGGTGGTGGTCATGTGCTGATCACACCGCCCGACGGCCCGGTCCGGTACTCCTTTAGGCTCTGGCTAAAACCACGCGCCCCACGCGCCCCAGCCCCGGCGCCCATGCGCCGCGCCGCAGGAGAGCACCCCCGTGCACCGCTTCACGCTCGGCCTGGCCGACCTCGCCACCACCTGGTTCGCCGTCTCCCCGATCCAGGAGGCCTCGCTCAGCCTGCGCATGTGGACCCACCCCGGCGTCTACCAGCTCCAGACCCCGGCCTTCGAACGGCTCCGGCCCGCCTTCGAACGGCTGGACTCCACGCTGCTGCTGTCACTCATCGCCGGGAACCGCTGGATCCCCGACTTCCTGACGCCCCGCCCGGCCTCGCCCGCCGCCGACTTCCGCACCGAGCTGGCCACCGTCCGCGCGCTGCCGCCGGAGCAGCTGCGCCCCGAACTGGAGCAGGTCTTCCTGCCGCACGGGCGGCCCCTGCCCGCCACGCTCGCCGCCGGACTGGCCGACCCGGCGCGACTGTTGCAGCGGATCGCCGACGCGCTGGAGGAGTACTGGGAGGTCTGCCTCGCGCCGTCCTGGTGGCCGCAGGCCCGTGCGGTCCTGGACGCCGACCTGGTCTACCGGGCCCGGCTGCTCTCCCAGCACGGCGCGGCGGCGCTCTTCGCCGACCTGGACCACCGGCTGCACTGGGAGGACGGCGTCCTGTCGATCAACCGCCGGTGGACGGACTGGGACGCGGAGACCGCCGTGGACGGCCGCGGCCTCGTCCTCATCCCGACCTTCTTCGCCCGCGGCGCGATCACGATGATCAGCAACGAGCGTGCGCCGCAGATCAGTTACCCGGCGCGCGGCCAGGCGGGCATGGCCGGCCCGGGGACGCCGGTGCCGCCGCGGGCGCTGGAGGCGCTGGTCGGCGCGCCGAAGGCCCGACTGCTGGCCCTGCTCGCCGAACCCGCCTCCACCACCGACCTCGCCTACCGGCTGGGCGTCACCCCCGGCGCGGTCAGCCAGCACCTGTCCGTCCTCGCCGCCACCGGCCTGGTCACCCGGGCCCGGCACGGCCGCTCGGTGCTGTACCTGCGCAGCCCGCTCGGGGACGAGCTGACGGGGGCGAACAGGTGACAAGTAACAGATAACAGATTTCAACATCTGTTATCTGTTATCTGAAAGTTGTCACCTGTTCGCCCCGCAGCCCCCGACCGGCCCGCACCACCCCGACGAATCCCCCAACTACCCAGTGGTACAGACCTGTTGACGCATTGGTCCAGTCCTCCTACAGTGCCCATGCCCCGCCTCCCCACGGCGCGGGCACCCATCGCACACGCACCAAGCACAGCGGTTCTACGTCACCCTGTCCAACCCCCACAGTCACAGGGAGAACCATGTCCGCTCGATCCCGGGCCAGGCGCCCGCGCGTGCGCAGCAGACTGCTGGCACTGCTCTCCGTCCTGCTCCTGCCCCTCGCCGCGCTCACCGCGCTGGCCGCCCCGGCGAACGCCGCCGGAAAGCTCACCGCCGCCTTCACCACCGCCAACAACGGCTCCTGGTGGCAGGGCACCTACATCGTCCACAACGACAACGCCACCGCCGTGACCGGCTGGACCCTGGAGTTCGACCTGCCGGCCGGCGTCACCATCGGCAACAGCTACAACGGCACCGCCACCGTCAACGGCCAGCACGTCACCGCGACCAACGCGTTCTACAACGCCACCGTCAACGCCCACAGCACCACCGAGCCGTACAGCTTCTGGTTCGTCGGCAACGGCCCGGTCGCCACCCCCACCAACTGCCGCATCAACGGCGACAAGTGCGACGGCACCGCCGACGTCCCGCCGTCCGCGCCGGGCACCCCGGCGGTCACCGAGTCCACCGCGCACACGCTCGCCCTGACCTGGCCGGTCGCCACCGGCGGGGACTTCCCGGTCGCCTCCTACGACGTGCTCAACGGCGCCACCGCGGTCGGCTCCAGCACCACCACCAGCGCCCTGCTCACCGGGCTCACCCCGGCCACCACGTACACGCTGACCGTCCGGGCCAAGGACAGCCGCGGCAACACCGGACCACTCAGCGCGCCCGTCACCGCCGCCACCTTCGACCCGTCGACCGACCCGGTCCCGCCCACCGCGCCGACCAACCTCCGCACCACGGCGGTCAGTTCGTCGGACGTCACGCTCGCCTGGAACGCCGCGACCGACAACGTCCGGGTCGCCGCGTACGACGTCTACCAGGGCGGCACGCTGGTGGCGACGGTCGGCGGCGGCACCCTGACCGCGACGGTCGGCAGCCTGTCCCCGTCCACCACCTACACGTTCACCGTGAAGGCCCGCGACCCCGCCGACAACGCCTCGCCCGCCTCCACCCCGCTCACCGCCACCACCTCGGACCTGGTCGGCGCCGGAAAGTACGCCCGGGTCGGCTACTTCGTCCAGTGGGGCATCTACGGCCGCCAGTACTTCGTCAAGAACCTCGACACCTCCGGCAGCGCGGCCAAGCTCGACGTCGTCAACTACGCCTTCGAGAACATCGATCCGGTCAACCTGACCTGCCTGGCGGGCGTCACCAAGGGCACCACCGCCAACCCGCAGGACCCGGACCAGGGCACCGGCGCCGGTGACGCCGACGCCGACTACGCCCGCCCGATGAGCGCCGACCAGTCGGTGGACGGCGTGGCCGACGACGGCTGGGGCAAACTCCGCGGCAACCTCAACCAGGTGAAGAAGCTGAAGGCCAAGTACCCGAACCTGAAGGTGGTCGTCTCACTCGGCGGCTGGACGTACTCCAAGTACTTCTCGGACGTCGCCGCCACCGACGCCTCCCGCCAGAAGTTCGTCAAGTCCTGCCTCGACGTGTGGATCAAGGGCAACCTGCCGGTCTACAACGGCGCCGGCGGCGACGGCGTGGCGGCCGGGATCTTCGACGGCATCGACCTCGACTGGGAGTGGCCCGGCTCCGCGGACGGCCACGCCGGCAACCACTGGAGCGCCAACGACAAGGGCAATCTGACTCTGCTGCTGGCCGAATTCCGCAAGCAGCTCGACGCGTTGGGCGGCTCGCACAAGCTGCTCACCGCCTTCACCCCGGCCGACCCGGCGAAGGTCGCCGCGGGCTGGGACCTCACGAAGATCTTCAGCTCGCTGGACATCGCCAACGTCCAGGGCTACGACTTCCACGGCTCCGGCAGCGACAACTCCTGGGAGCCCAACCGCACCGGCCCCCAGGCCAACCTCTACGCCGACCCGAACGACCCGTACAACTTCCACTTCAGCGTGGACGCGGCGGTCCAGACCTACCTCGGCGTCGGGGTCAACCCGCGCAAGCTCACCATCGGCTTCCCGTTCTACGGGCGTGGCTGGCAGGGCGTGGCGGACGGCGGCGCCTCCGGCGTGTGGCAGTCCGCGAACGGCGCGGCCCCGGGCCAGTTCAGCGAGGAGGCCGGCACCCGCGGCTACAACAACCTCATCACCGGCGTCCCCAACCTGACCGTGTACCACGACCCCAAGTCCATTGCGACGTACGGCTACACCGGAGCCGGCGGCCAGTGGTGGACCTTCGACGACGCCTGGTCGATCGCCCAGAAGACGGCCTACCTCAAGTCGAAGAACCTGCTCGGCGGCATGATCTGGGAGATGTCCGGCGACACTCCCTCCGGCACGCTCATCAACGCACTCGACTCCGGGCTCAAATAGCCGGAGGGCACGGCCCGTTGGGCCGGTGGGGCAGCAAGGGCCGGCGCTCCGAGAACAACGGAGCGCCGGCCCGCGCCTCAGGTGCCGCAGGTGCCCCAGGTGCCCCAGGTGCCTGACGGGCCTCCAGGGCCGCACCCGCTTTCAGGGCATCCCGTCACCGGGACGCCATCGCCGCCAGCTTCCTGGCCGCCCGGTACTGCCGGAGCACCTGCGCGAAGGTGGTGTACCCCTGGGTGGTCCGGGCGAAGGCCCGCCAGGCCGGCGCCACCAGGCAGACCGCCGCGTGGAACAGGTACGGGCGCCGCTCGAAGGCGCCCAGCAGCTGCTTGCCGGCGCGCATCTCCACGCCCAGCCCGGCCTTGATGGCGAACGCGTAGTTCAGCGCCTCGCGCCGCACGTCCGCCGCCTTGCCCGCCTCCGCGACCTTCACCGCCCACTCGCCGGCCAGCCGGCCCGAGCGCAGCGCGTACGAGATGCCCTCACGGGTCCACGGCTCCAGCAGTCCGGCCGCGTCCCCGGCGACCAGCACCCGGCCGCGGGAGAGCGGCGAGTCCTCGGCCCGGCAGCGGGTCAGGTGCCCGGACTCCACGCTCGGGGTGAAGCCGGACAGCCCCAACCGCCGGATGTAGTCGGCGAGATACTGCTTGGTCCGCTCGCCGTCGCCGCGCGCCGAGATGACGCCGACGGTCAGGCTGCTCGACTCGGTCTTCGGGAACACCCAGCCGTAACTGCCGGGCAGCGGGCCCCAGTCGAGGTGGATCCGGCCCGACCAGTCCGCGGCGACCTGCGGAGGGACGGGGATCTCCGCCTCCAGGCCGAGGTCGATCTGGTCGAAGGTGACGCCGACGTGCCGGGCGATCCGGCTCGCGCTGCCGTCCGCGCCGACCACCGCGCGCGCCTCGAAGGTGCGCCCGTCGGCGGCCGTCACCAGCGCCGTCCGGTGCTCACCGCCGCGCTGCTCGACGCCGGTGACGGTCACTCCGGTGACCAGCACCGCCCCGGCCTGCTTGGCCGCCTGCACCAGGCGCAGGTCGAACTCGTCCCGGTTGACCAGGCCGAACAGCATCCGCCGGGACCGACGCGTCCGGGTGAACCGCCCGTCGTAGGCGAAGGTGACGGCGTGCACGCGGTCCTGCAACGGCAGCCGGAAGTCGGGCGGCAGGCTGTCCCGGGACGGGCCGATGATGCCGCCGCCGCAGGTCTTGTAACGGGGGTGCTCGGCCTTGTCGAGGAGCAGCACCCGCCGGCCCTGGACGGCGGCGGCGTGCGCGGCCGAGGCTCCGGCCGGTCCGGCGCCGACCACCACGACGTCCCAGACGCCGTCGAGCGGCTCGGGCGCCGACCGACCGGCCCTCGGCGCGGTCTCGGCTTCGGTCGCGGCTTCGGCCTCGGTCCCAGCCTCGGTCGCAGCTTCGAACACCGTCTCGGTCCCGGCCTCGGGCACCGTCCCGGTCTCGGACACCGTCTCGGGCGCCCCCTCGGACGCCTCGCCTGACGGCCGACCTGACGGCTGACCTGACGACCGGCCTGACGGCCGTCCGGGCACCTCGGCGTCGAGCGGCGAGGCCTCGGTGTCGAGTGGGCTGCGGGAATCGGAGCTTCCGGAGTCAGTCACGTCGAGCAATCCTATGCGTCCGCCGGACCCGCCGCTGGCCGCGCCGCCCCGAACGCCAGACCGAAACCGGACCGAACCCGGACCGAACCCGGGGCGATCCATCGGACCGATCCACCAGACGGTGCGCCGGGCGGGACCGCCGGGTAAAACCACCCGATCGGACTGTTCGAGTCCGCCTATGATCGGCGGTACCCAAACCGCCCCCTCCGCCCGCACCACCCCTCGGGCGAAGCCTTCCCCTCGGAGCCCCGATGTCACAGCCGCTGGCCGACGCCGTCCGGTCCCTGATGGACCGTGCCCGCACCGACCTCGCCGAACTGGTCGCCTTCCCCTCGGTCGCCGACCCGCGCCAGTTCCCGGTCGAGGAGTGCGAGAAGGCCGCCCGCTGGGTCGCCGACGCCTTCGCCGCCGAAGGCCTGACCAACGTCCAACTGCTGGACACCCCGGACGGCACCCAGTCCGTCTACGCCGAACTGCCCGGCCCCCAGGGCGCGCCGACCGTGCTGCTCTACTCGCACTACGACGTCCAGCCCCCGCTCGACGAGAACGCCTGGCTCAGCCCCGCCTTCGAACTGACCGAGCGTGACGGCCGCTGGTACGGGCGCGGCGCCGCCGACTGCAAGGGCAACATCCTGATGCACCTGACCGCCCTGCGGGCGCTGCGGCAGGCGTACGGCGACAGCTACCCGGTCGGACTGAAGATCATCGTCGAGGGCTCGGAGGAGCAGGGCACCGGCGGCCTGGAGCGCTACGCCGAGGCCCACCCCGAACTGCTCGCCGCCGACGCCATCATCATCGGCGACACCGGCAACTTCGCCGCCGGCCTGCCCACCGTGACCGCCTCGCTGCGCGGCATGACGGTCGTCGAGGTCGCGGTCACCACCCTGGCCGGCAACCTGCACTCCGGCGCCTTCGGCGGCGCCGCCCCGGACGCGCTGCAGTCGCTGGTCCGGATGCTCGCCTCGCTGCACGACGAGCACGGCGACGTCGCGGTGGCCGGACTGACCGGCGGCCAGACCTGGAGCGGTGTCCAGTACCCGGAGGAACAGTTCCGCTCCGACGCCAAGGTGCTCGACGGCGTCGCCCTGACCGGCACCGGCACCATCGCCGACCGCCTGTGGGCCCGCCCCGCGATCACCGTCCTCGGCATCGACGCCCCGCCGGTGATCGGCGCCACCTCCTCCGTCCAGGCCGCCGCCAAGGCCCTGGTCAGCCTGCGCGTCCCGCCGGGCAGCGACCCGACCGCCGCCCAGGACGCGCTGGTCGCCCACCTGGAGGCACAGGTCCCGCTCGGCGCCCGTCTGACCGTCGAACGTCAGGGCACCGGCGCCCCGTTCAACGCCGACACCACCGGCCCGGCGTACGAGGCGATGGGCGAGGCCATGGCCGAGGCCTTCGGCACCGAGATGGTCGCCTCCGGCGAGGGCGGCTCGATCCCGCTCTGCAACACGCTGCGCTCGCTCTACCCGAAGGCCGAGATCGTGCTGATCGGCGTCGAGGAGCCGACCACCCAGATCCACGCGGTCAACGAGAGCGTCGACCCGCAGGAGCTGGAGCGGATGGCCCTCTCCGAGGCCCTGTTCCTCCGCCGCTACGCCGAACTGCGCTCGGTCTGACGCGCGTTGGTGCGGGGGCCGCCGTCGGCGGTCCCCGGCACCGGCCGCCCGCCCCGGATCCTGCGGGCGGCACCCGTCACCACCGCGTAACCGACCGCGCCCACTGCGAGCCCGGCCCCGGCGCCGAAGCAGAACTCCGGGATCAGGTTCCGCCGCAGCGGGGCCAGCCGGTGCAGCACTCCGGCCGCCGTCGCCGCGCCCAGGGCCGTGACGGCGGCCCGGCGCGCCCGGGGAGCGAGTGCCACGGCCGGGCGGACCGGCTCCACGCCCCGCACCGCCCGCACCGCCCAGCCCGCCATCGCGGCCAGGGCCAGCGCCGAACTGCCGTACTGCAGCGCCGAGTAGAGCGGAACCCCGGCCACCTCCCGGTCCAGCACCGGCAGCAGCCGGACACCCAGCCGGCCCTCGTGGGTGAACGCGTCCCAGCCGACGTGGGTGGCCGCACCGATCGCCGCCGACGCCGCGAACCACGCCGCCCCCGTACCCGCCCCACCTCCGGCGGGCCGCCGGACCGTCAGTGCCTCGGCCGCGCCCGCCCACCGGTCGGGCAGCAGCGCCACCAGCGGCGCGCGCAGCAGACCGTGCCAACCGGCCACCAGCGCGCCCGCGATCGCCACGTCCAGCGTCGGCACGGCCCACCAGCGGTGCGTCAGACCGCCGTGGCCGTACACCCCGGGCAGCAGCGACTCGGCGAAGAACGGGACGTCGGGCGCCATCGATCCGGCGACCAGCGCCGAGGCGACCAGCGGCCCGCGCTCCCCGGCGGCGCGCAGCAGGGGCAGGACGGCGGCGGGGTGGCTCAGTGTGAACGGCATGCCCCCATCCTCCCGCCCCTGCCGGGCCATCAGCCAACACCCGGGGGCGGCGGCCAACACCTCTGGACCGCCCGGCGCCCGGGCTCGTCAGGCGCCCCGGGCGGCTACGCCGCGTCCGCCGTGCTGGCCAGGCCGAGCGCGACCCGGCGGCCCGCCTCCAGGTAGCGCAACTCGCCGCTGCGGCGGGCGTCCAGGGCGGCGGCGAGGCGGCGGTAGCGGCTCGGGGGCAGCAGGTCGGCGGCCTCGTCCAGGGTGACGAAGCGCCAGTCGCGCAGCTCCTCCGCCTGGAGCAGCAGGTTCTGGCGGGCGGCGGCGTCCAGTTGGCCGCCGTCGTACATCAGGCGCAGGCCGCCGCGGCGCGGGCCGGTGCGCGGCTCCCAGTCGACGGCGAGCAGGCGCAGCCCGGTCGGGTCGAGCCGCAGGCCCAGTTCCTCGGCGGTCTCGCGCAGGGCCGCGTCGGTGGGGGCCTCACCGCGTTCGACCACGCCTCCGGGGAAGTCCCAGTCGGGTTTGTAGACCGGGTCGACCAGCAGGACGCGGTCCTGTTCGTCGAAGAACAGGACCGCGGAGGCCACCGTGTCCCCGGTCGGGTCGGGGGTCTGGACGATCGGGCAGCGGGCGGCGCCGACGCGGACCAGTTCGGCGATCCGGTGGGCGGTCTCGCGGGGGGTGAGCTCGCTGGTGTCGAGCATCCGGGCGTCCTCGACCAGCCAGCGCCGGGCGGCCCGGTAGCGGGCCACGTGCTCGAAGCACCACATGCGGACCCGCTCGCTGGCCTCCGGATCTCCCGGGCACTCGTCGCGGTGGGCGATGCGGTGACGCAGGATCGTTTCTT
The DNA here is from genome assembly GCF_040687675.1 of Kitasatospora sp. NPDC056731. Classification (NCBI taxonomy): domain Bacteria; kingdom Bacillati; phylum Actinomycetota; class Actinomycetes; order Kitasatosporales; family Streptomycetaceae; genus Kitasatospora; species Kitasatospora sp. NPDC056731. The sequence goes on along the minus strand of NZ_JBFBNR010000070.1, from coordinate 1,937 downwards.
CTGGGTCCAGGACGAAGTGGTGCACCGCTATGCCATGGGAGGCGAGGTCGCCGAAGATCTCGTCCCGGTAGTCCTCCCTGAGCAGGGTCATCGGGACCACCAGCGGGCCCGCGACCTCACTGAGCAGCGCGGCCGCCGTCTCGGGGACGAGCCGGCGCCAGGCCGCCAGGTCCTGGAAGTCGGACACCGTCGCCAGCCGGTCGGCCGGGAGCATCCGGCGCAGGCCGAAGCCCACCAGCTCGGGATCGAAGAGCACGCTCCCGGGCAGCAGTTCCACCAGCTCGCGGCAGGCACTCGTCTTGCCCGCCCCGAATGTGCCATTGACCCAGACGATCACAACGTCCCCTGCCCTCGACTTGCCCCGATGCCGTTCGCACCGGGCAGCGCCCCCGTCGGCCGAACCAGCGCCACCCGTGGTGGTACCCGCGCCACGCCGCTCCCCATACCTCCCCGCCGCGCCCGCCGTTGCGCCCCACCCCGCCCCTTGACAGGGGCATGTGCCCAGGCCAGCCGCCTTCCGGGAGAAATATGTAGACCGGTCTACATCAAAGTTGCACCCTGCTCACACCCTGCGCGCACAGAAAGTCGGCCTGCCCGACTTCCTGTGCGCCATCATCACCCCAGATCACCTCGCATCACCCCCTCCACCCGACTATGTAGACCGACCGACAGATTTCTCCCGGCAATCTCTAGACCGGTCTGCATAATTCAGTAGACCGGTCGACATATTCTTCCCCGCGCCCCTCGCGCGCCCCCCGGCGCCCGCTTGCGCCGCGCGCACCCCAGCACGTACAGAGGAACGATGAAGCTGCTCCCAGTCGGCCGCGTCATCGTCATCGGCTCGGTCAACACCGACCGCATCCTCCGCTGCCCCGTCCTCCCCGCCCCCGGCGAGACCGTCCTCGCCACCGCCGCCACCCAGGGGTTCGGCGGCAAGGGCGCGAACCAGGCGGTGGCGGCGGCACGCATGGGCGCCGCCGCCCACCTGGTCGCGAAGGTCGGGCGCGACGCCGACGGCGAAGCCGCGCTCACCGTCCTGCGCGGCGCGGAGGTCGAGACGGGCTCCGTGCTCACCCACCCCTACGCGCCGACCGGGCAGGCGATCGTCATGGTCGACCCCGCCGGCGAGAACAGCATCGTCGTCGTCCCCGGCGCCAACGCCCACCTGACCGCCGCCGAGGTCACCGCCGCACTCGCCCGCCTGCACCTGCTCCCCGTCGACGTGCTCCTCACCAGCGGCGAGGTCCCCGAGGAGTGCATCCGCGCGACCGCCGCCGCCCTGCCGGCCGACGGCACCCACTGGGTGCACAACGCCGCCCCGGCCGGCTCGCTCCCCGACACCGGTCCGACCGGACGCCGCCCCCTGGTCGTCGCCAACGCCGTCGAGGCCCGCCAGCTGACCGGCGCCCCCACCGTCGAGGAGGCGGCCCGGGCCCTCGCCCGCCGCGCCGACGGCGTCGTGCTCACCCTCGGCGGCGAGGGCGCGCTGGTCGCCACCGAGGGACGGTCGGCCCGACTCCCCGCCCCCGCCGTCCAGGTCGTCGACACCACCGGTGCCGGCGACGTCTTCTGCGGCGCCCTCGCCGCCGGACTCGCCCGCGGCGCCTCCCTCCCCGCCGCGGCCGCCACCGCCGTGGCCGCCGGCGCGTTCGCCGTCACCGCCCTGGGCGCCCGTGGCGCCCTCCCCCGCCCGACCGACCTCTGACCAGCCACTGCCCGACGGCGCCGGGCGGGCCAGGCGGACCAGGCCGGCCGGGCGGGCCCAGCCCGCCCCGAACAGGGGCACCCGGGCCACAACTCCCGAACGCCCTCGCCCACTTGTCTAGGTCCTGTCCGGTCGATCTTGGCGGATCAGCCCGCGGCGGTGGGCGCCCGGCTGGGCGTGCGCCCGAATCGTCCTCGTACTGGACGTACTTGGGCGATTCGGGCGCGCGTCC
>NZ_JBFBNR010000069.1:0-30866 GCF_040687675.1 Kitasatospora sp. NPDC056731 | reverse complement strand
GGCGGTGCCGGCGGTCTGGATGTCCCAGACCTGGTTGGGGCCGGCCCAGCAGACCCAGATCGAGGCGCCCTTGTCGGCGTCCAGGCACTGGCCCGGAACCAGGTGCGGTTCCGGGGCCACGGCGGCTCGGGCGGGTCCGGCAGAGTGGGCGGGCTCAGCGGAGTGGGCGGTCAGCGTTCGGGCGGGCTCAGCGGAAGCGGCGCAGCCGCAGGCTGTTGCCGACCACGAAGACCGAGGAGAAGGCCATCGCGGCCCCCGCGATCATCGGGTTGAGCATCCCGGCCGCGGCCAGCGGCAGGGCGGCGACGTTGTAGCCGAAGGCCCAGAACAGGTTGCTCTTGATGGTGGCCAGGGTCTTGCGGGAGAGCCGGATGGCGTCGGCCGCCGCCAGCAGGTCGCCGCGGACCAGGGTGAGGTCGCCGGCCTCGATCGCGGCGTCGGTGCCGGTGCCCATGGCCAGGCCCAGGTCGGCCTGGGCGAGGGCGGCCGCGTCGTTGACGCCGTCGCCGACCATCGCCACGACCTTGCCCTCGGCCTGGAGCCGCTTGACGGTGGCGACCTTGTCCTGCGGCATGACCTCGGCGATGACGTGTTCCGGGGCGATGCCGACCTCGGCGGCGACGGCCTCGGCGACCGCCCGGTTGTCGCCGGTCAGCAGCAAGGGGGTCAGGCCCAGGCCGCGCAGCCGGGCGATCGCCTCGGAGCTGGTCGGCTTGACCGCGTCGGCGACCTCCAGGACGGCCCGGGCCTCGCCGTCCCAGCCCACCGCGATCGCGGTCCGCCCGGCCGCCTCGGCGGCGCGCTTGGCCGCGGCCAGGCCCTCCGGCAGGTACTGCGACCAGTCGTTCAGCAGCGCCTCCCGGCCGGCGACCACCGCGTGGCCGTCGACCACGCCCTGGACGCCCAGGCCCGGCACGTTCTCGAAGCCCTCGACCGCGGGCAGCTCACCGGCCTCGGCGGCGGCGGTGGCGATCGCCCGGGCGATCGGGTGCTCGGAGGCGTGCTCCAGGGCGCCGGCCAGGCGCAGCGCCTCGGTCTCGTCGACGCCCTCGGCGGTGTGCACGGCGAGCAGGGTCATCCGGCCGGTGGTGACGGTGCCGGTCTTGTCCAGGACGATGGTGTCGACCTTGCGGGTGGACTCCAGCACCTCCGGGCCCTTGATCAGGACGCCCAGTTGGGCGCCGCGGCCGGTGCCGACCAGCAGCGCGGTCGGGGTGGCCAGGCCCAGGGCGCACGGGCAGGCGATGATCAGCAGCGCGACCGCTGCCGTGAAGGCGGCGGTCCAGCCCTCGCCGGTGCCCAGCCAGTAGCCGAGGGTGGCCACCGCCAGGACGATCACGATCGGGACGAAGACGGCGGAGATCCGGTCGGCGAGGCGCTGGGCGGCGGCCTTGCCGTTCTGCGCGTCCTCGACCAGCCGGGCCATCCGGGACAGCTGGGTGTCCGCGCCGATCCGGGTGGCCTCGACCACCAGCCGGCCGCCCGCGTTGACGGTGGCGCCGGTGACCTGGTCGCCGACGGCGACCTCGACCGGCACGGACTCGCCGGTGAGCATCGAGGCGTCCACCGCCGAGGCCCCCTCGACCACCACGCCGTCGGTGGCGATCTTCTCGCCCGGCCGGACCACGAACCGGTCGCCCACGGCCAGGCCGCCGACCGGGATCCGGACCTCGGCCCCGCCGCGCAGCACGGTGACGTCCTTGGCGCCCAGTTCCAGCAGCGCCCTGAGCGCGGCGCCCGCGGTCCGCTTGGAGCGGGCCTCGAAGTAGCGGCCGGCCAGGATGAAGGCGGTGACGCCGGCCGCCGCCTCCAGGTAGATGTTCGACGGGCCGTCGCTGCGGGCGATGGTCAGCTCGAAGCCGTGCCGCATGCCCGGCATCCCGGCGTCGCCGAGGAACAGCGCCCACAGGGACCAGAGGAACGCGGCGCCGGTGCCGAGCGAGACCAGGGTGTCCATGGTCGCGGCGCCGTGCTTGAGGTTGGTCCAGGCGGCGCGGTGGAACGGCCAGGCGGCGTAGGTGACCACCGGCGCGGCCAGCACCAGCGACAGCCACTGCCAGTTGTCGAACTGCAGGGCCGGCACCATCGCCATCGCGATCACCGGCACCGCGAGCGCCACGGCCGTGACCAGCCGCTGGCGCAGCGGCGCGAGTTCGTCGACCGGCTCGGCCTGCCCGGCCGGGCCTTCGGCGGCCGGCGGCTTCGGCAGCGCGGCGCTGTAGCCGGTGGCCTCGACGGTGGCGATCAGGTCGGCGACGTCGACGCCCGCGGGGAAGGCGACCTTCGCCTTCTCGGTGGCGTAGTTGACGCTCGCCGAGACGCCGTCCATCCGGTTGAGCTTCTTCTCGATGCGGGCCGCGCACGAGGCGCAGGTCATGCCGCCGATCGAGAGTTCCACCTCCGTGGAGGCGGGTGCCTGGGTGGTCATCGTTGCTCCTCGTGACAGTCGTCGTTCCGGGGACGTGCTGAGCGTCTCCGGTCCGACCTCCATACCCTCGGGGGGTATCGGTCGGCGTCGAGTTCCTTTATACCCCCTAGGGGTACTCAGAACAAGCGGATACCCCCGGCAGGTATCTTCCGGGGTCGGCGGTCCGCCCCGCCCGAAACCCCAGGGAGGTACCCACCGCCGGGCGTCAGTGCCGGTCGTGCCGGTGCCCGTCCCCGACTGCGGGCTCGCCGCCCATCATCCGGAGCATGGCGCGGCCGCCGGTACGCAGGAAGCGGACGAGCAGGGCGGCGGCGAGGAGCAGGAAGGCGATGTTCAACCAGGTCGTGTAGTTCCACTCGATGCCCGCCATCGGGATCTCGGCCTCGCGCTGGTCGGGGACCAGGCCGAGCGCGCCGAAGAGGAACTCGACGGTGTAGCCGGCCACCACCATCGCCGCGTAGAAGGTCCCGAGCAGGAACAGGGCCGTCCGACGCCCGTAGTACTTCCGGTAGATGTTGAGGATCGGCAGGATCAGCAGGTCCGCGAAGATGAACGCGACGACCCCGCCGAAGCTGATCCCGCCCTTCCACAGCACCACTGCGAGCGGCACGTTGCCGATCGAGCAGACGAAGGACGCCATCGCCACCAGCGGGCCGACCAGCGGGCCCCACAGCCGGCCGGCGAGCGGGTGGTCGGCGAAGAAGAAGGCCTGCCAGAAGGAGTCCGGCACCCAGGCGGCGATGGCACCGGCGATGAGCAGCCCGAGGACGAGGTCCTTGAGGATCGCCGCCCACTCCATCACGAACACGTGCGACACGGCCGTGACGCCCTGCCGGGACAGCAGCCGCCGGGCGAAGGAACCCTCCCCCGCGACGGACATGTCCATCGCCGCGTGGCCCTCCATCGAGCCGGCCAGGCCGCGTTCGGCCTGGGCGCGGGCCTCACGCAGCAGCCGGTCGCGCAGCAGCAGCCGGAAGAGCAGGGCGAGGACGAGGATCATCACCGGCCCGCCGACGAACTCGGCCGCCGTGAACTGCCAGCCGAGCAACAGGGCCAGGATGACGCCGAGTTCGACGACCAGATTGGTCGAGGCGATCTCGAAGGCCATCGCGGCGGTGAAGTCCGCGCCCTTGCGGAACAGCGAGCGGGCGAGGGCGACGGCCGCGTACGAGCAGGAGGAGGAGGCCGCGCCGAGGAGGGCGGCGACGCCGAGGGTGCGGGGGCGGTCGTCGCCGAGCAGCCGGACGACGGTGGACTTGTGGACGACGGCCTGGACGACGGCGGAGAGCAGGAAGCCGAGGATCAGCGCCCAGGCGATCTCCCAGGTCATCGATCCGGCGATGGACAGCGCGTGCAGGATCGCGTGCATGGTGGGTCCGCCTTCCCTGGTGCCCCGGGTTCGCCAGCGCCGAGCACCATATACCCGTACCGGGTATCATCCCTCGCACCTCGCCGGGGGCCCGGCCGCTCCCCCGCCAGACCCCCGCCAGACCCCTGTCAGACCTCCGTCAGGCCGCCGCCAGCGGGGCCGACGACTGCGCCGCCCGGTCCAGCCCGAGGTTGCGGTGGATCTCCAGGGCGGCGGTGGAGCGGTTCAGCGTGATGAAGTGCAGGCCGGGCGCACCCTCGCGGAGCAGGCGCTCGGCCATCCGGGTGGCGTGGTCGACGCCGATGCGGTGCGCGGTCGGCCGGTCGCCGCGGGCCGCCTCCAGCCGTGCGGCCAGGCCCGCCGGGAAGGAGGCGCCGCTGAGTTCGGCGAAGCGGGCGATCTGGCGGACGTCGGTGGCCGGCATGATCTCCGGGATGACCGGGGTGTCGCAGCCGGCCTCGGCGAGCCGGTCGCGCAGCCGCAGGTAGTGCTCGACGTCGAAGAACATCTGGGTGACGGCGTAGTCGGCGCCCGCCCGGCACTTGGCGACGAAGTGCCGGATGTCGTCCGCCCAGTCCGCCGAGCGCGGGTGGCGCTCCGGGAAGGCCGCCACCCCGACCGTGAACGCGCCGCAGCCCTTGACCAGTTCGACCAGTTCGGCGGCGTGCCGCAGGCCCCGGGGGTGCGGCTCCCAGGCGCCGTTCGGGTTGCCGGGCGGGTCGCCGCGCAGGGCGAGGACGTCGCGGATCCCGACGTCCGCGTAGCGCCGCAGGACGGCCTGGAGCTCGGCGGTGGAGTGGCCGACGGCGGTCAGGTGGGCCACCGGCCGCAGCGTGGTCTGGGCGGCGATCCGCTCGGTGGTCTCGATGGTGCGGTCGCGCGAGGAGCCGCCGGCGCCGTAGGTGACGGAGACGAAGGTCGGCGCGACCGCCTCCACCCGCCGGATCGCGGCCCACAGGGAGCGCTCACCGGCGTCGTCCTTGGCGGGGAAGAACTCGAAGGAGTACGTCCGCTCGCCGGCCGCCAGGATCTCGCGCAGTCCGCGCGGGCCGCGCGCTCCGGGTCGGGTGGTGTGGTCCATGGGGTGTCACCTCGGGTGATGGGGGTCGGCCGCCTGCCGGGGCCGGCCGCCGGGATGCGGGCGGCCGCTCCCACCCTGCCGGAAGGGCGCAACGAGACTGCCACAAGGATCAGTTGACGATCGGTCGAGTCCGTTTCACGGCCATCGCGAGCGACGCCCTCAATTACCCCTGGGGGGTATGGTACGTTCTCCAGGAGAAGCGGCCGACCGCACCCGCGGCCGGCGCCGGGCACTGATGACAGGAGCACCCCCATGTCCGAGACCACCGTCACCGTCGAGTCCCCCGCCGCCGAGACCGCCGCCGAGACCACCGCCTCCTGCTGCGGCTCCTGCGGCACCGGCGCCACCGAGGCCCCCGCCGCCGGGACCGCCGGGCGGGCCGTCTTCCAGGTCAAGGGCATGACCTGCGGCCACTGCGTCACCTCGGTGACCGCCGAACTGCGGAAGATCGACGGCATCACCGACGTCGCCGTGGACCTCGCCACCGGCAAGGTCACCATCGACAGCACCCTGCCGCTCGCCGACGAGGCCGTCGCCGCCGCCATCGACGAGGCCGGCTACGACCTGGTCGGCCGCCTCGACGGCTAGAACGCGCAGGCCGAGCGCCCCCGACGGCAGGACCGTCGGGAGCGCTCGACTTACAGGGCGGGGGTATGCCCGGCGGGATGCGCCCGGCGGGATACGCGCCGGACAGGCCCCGGTGAAACCCTGACCGGGGGAGGTGAAATCGCTACCATCGGGACCAACGGGACAAGCAGCAGCGGAATCCAACGATCTACGTAAATACGACAGTTGGATTCTCATCCCGCGCCGGACCGCCGACCCCGAAGGGACCCATGTCCACCGCCGCACCCGCCCTCCCCCCGTTGCACCGACTCCCCGTCACCCCCGCCCAGCCGCCCCACCCCACCACCCTCCCCGACGGCACCCCCGCCTGGCTGGTCACCCGCTACCACGACGTCCGCCAGACCCTCACCGACCCCCGCTTCACCCGCGGCGACCTGGCCACCGTCGGCACCCCCGGCGGCGGCGCCGACGTCTCCAGCAACCCGGCGTCGATGTTCAACCAGGACGGGCCGGAACACCGCCGGCTGCGCAGCACCGTCCAACGGGCCTTCACCGCACGCGCCATCGCCGGCTGGCAGCCCTGGGTCGCGGAGGGCGTCCAGCAGGCCGTCGACGCCCTCGCGGCCGGCGGCACCCCCGCCGACCTGGTCACCGCCTTCACCCGGCCGGTGCCCTTCGCCGTCACCAGCCGCCTGATGGGGCTCGACGGCGACGGCCCGGACCACCTCGACGAGCAACGGCTCCGCCGCTGGACCAGGGCGATCCTCGCCGACGGCACCCCGGCCGACGGCGGCGACGCGGCCGACGGCGCCCTGGACCCGGCCGAGGCGCTCGCCGAATGCGCCGCCTACACCGGCGAGTTGATCGCCCGCCGCCGCCACCACCCCGGCGAGGACCTGGTCAGTCGCCTCGTCCAGGCCGCCGACCAGGACGGCGGCGTCCCCGAGGAATCACTCGTCTACCTGGTCTGCGGGCTCACCGCCAGCGGCAACGAGAGCGTCACCGGCGCCCTCGGCAACGCCCTCGTCTACCTGCTCGGCGAACGCCCCGAGGACTGGCCCCGCCTCGCCGATCCCGACACCACCGAACGCGTCACCGAACGCCTCCTGCACTTCATCCCGCTCGGCGACGACGAGGCCACCACCCGGCGCGTCACCGAACCGGTCGACCTCGGCGGCGTCCACATCCCCGCCGGCGCCGTCCTCGCCGTCAGCCTCGGCAGCGCCAACCGCGACGCCGCCGTCTTCCCCGACGGCCTCGACGCCGGCCTCGACCACCCCCTGCCCGCCCCGACCCTCGCCTTCAGCGCGGGCCCCCACTACTGCCTCGGCGCCTGGCGGATGCGCCTGGAAATGCGCGAATCCCTCCGCCGCCTCGCCACCGCCCTCCCGGGCCTGCGCCTCGCCACCCCCGTCGACCGGCTCACCTGGCAGCTCGGCACCACCACCCGCAGCCCCGCCCAGCTTCCGGTCACCTGGTAGCCGGGGGCTCCGGGCCGCCTGCGGCGAGCAGCCCGCAGCCCGCGCCGGCCCCCGGGCCGTCGCGGGCAAACCCCCTTCTTCTCCCCCGTCAGCCCCAGAGCTGCTCGCCCAGGGTGGCGCCCTCGGGAGCGCCGGGCAGGACGTAGGCGACGGCGGAGGCCTGGTGCTGGACGAACGGGTTGAGGGCGTCGCGGGTGGCGAGGCGGGTCTGGACGCGGGTGAACTGGGCGGGGTCGCGCATGAAGGCGCAGAAGAGCAGGCCGCGGTCGTCCGGGCCGTCGTCGTAGCTGTAGCCGCGGCGGAGCATGCGTGCGCCGCCGTCGAGGCGGGGGCTGCTGAGCCGGACGTGGGCGGTGGCGGGGATGACGTAGGAGCCGTCCGGGTTCTTGGCGTAGACGTCCGGTTCGTCGTGTTCGGCGCTGCCGGTGAGCGGGGCGCCGTCGCCCGCGCGGCGGCCGATGACCAGGTCGCGCCGGTCCCCGGGGAGGGCCGCGAAGGCGGCGACGTCCATCCGGATCCGCCGGTAGACCAGGACGGTGCCGTTCTCGTGCGCGCCCGCCGGGCCCCAGACCCACTGCCGGGCGGTCGGCTCGTCGGGGTTGGCGGTGCCGTCCTTGAAGCCGAACAGGTTGCGGGCGGTGGTGCCCGGGGCGGTGGCGGGCAGGAAGCCGGACTGGGTCCAGCGGGGCGTGGCCCCGGCGGCGCGGGCGGCGGTGGCGGCGAGTTCGGCGACGATGGTCAGCGTCCAGCGGTCGGCACCGCAGAGTTGGACGAGGACGTCGCCGCCGCCGCGCGCCGGGTCGAGGCGGTCGCCGGCGAAGGCCGGCAGGTCGGCGAGCGCGGTCGGGACGTTCAGGCCGAGCCGGGCGGCGAGGTCGGGGCCGACACCCACCAGGCTGGTGAGCCGGGCCGGTTCGGCGCCCTGGAGCCGCAGGTCCGGCGACGTCCCGGCGGTCGCGGCGGCCAGCAGCCGGGTGAGGTCCGCGAGCAGGCCGCGCAGGGCGTCCCGGCCGCCGGCGGTGGTGGCGGGTGCGAGGTCGAAGGCCAGCAGCTGGGTGGCGGGCTGCGGGGGTGTGGTCACGCCGGCCTGGCGGGGGCCGTGGAAGAGGGGCGCCGGGTCGGGCGGCGGAGCCGCCGGGTGCTGCGCGGCGCCTTCGTGGCCGCCGTGCGCCAACGCCTGGACGCCGGCGCCGAGTCCGGCGGCGAGCACCGCCCCGGCCGCGAGCAGCGCCCTCCGCTCGACACCGGTCCTGGCGGCTTCCGTCTGTTTCCGCACTTTTCCGGTTTCGGCATGCATGGGCGACATTGGAGACGATAGAACACCTCTCATGCAAATCCTGATGATGCGTCACCCCACCCAGCGGCCCTCACCTGCACGTGCCACGAGACCCCTGCGACGGCTGTCCGCGGCGCTGCTCGCCACCACCTTGGCGCTGGCCGGCTGCGCGGCATCGGGTTCCTCCTCCGACGAGGCCCGCCATCCGGCCGGTACGGTCATCCAGGTCCCGGAGGACTTCCCCACCGTGCAGCAGGCCGTGGACGTCGCGCGCGAGGGCGAAACCGTGCTGGTCCACCCGGGCGTGTACCCGGAGAGCGTCCGGATCACCAAGCCGCGCATCGTCCTGCGCGGGACGGACCGCAACACCGTCGTCCTCAACGGCGGGGTGCGGCTCGTCAACGGCATCACCGTCACCGGCGCCGGCTCGGTGGTGGAGAACCTCACCGTGCACGGCTACCTCGCCAACGGCGTCCTGTTCACCGGCGTCACCGACGAGCACCTGCAACGGCACGGCGCCGGCGGCTCCGCGTACGACCCGCTGGACACCAACCGCTTCCCGCCCGTCCAGGGCTTCCGGGCCTCCCGGGTGACGGCGTACGACAACGGCCTGTACGGCATCTACGCCTTCGACGCGCGCGGCGGCGTGATCGAGGACTCCTACGCCTCCGGGCAGGCCGACTCCGGGATCTACGTCGGCCAGTGCAAGCCCTGCGACACCCTCGTGCACGGCAACACCGTGGAGCGCAACGCGGTCGGCATCGAGCTGACCAACGCCTCCGACGGGCTCAGCATCCTCGGCAACCGGGTGGTCGGCAACCGGGTCGGCGTGACGGTGAACTCCAACGACCTGGAGTCCCTCGCCCCGCAGCACGGCGCGGTGATCGCCGGAAACGTGATCGCCGACAACAACGCCGCCGACACCCCGGAGCAGGCGGACGGCGGCTTCGGCATCGGCCTCGGGATCGGCGGCGGCACCGCGAACCAGGTGCTGCGCAACCTCGTCCAGGGGAACCGCGCCGCCGGGATCATCGTCACCGACCCGCCCGGACACCCGGCGAGCGGCAACCGCGTCGAGGGCAACCGCGCCACGGGCAACGGCGTCGACCTCGTGCTGGCCTCCACCGACCCCGGCAACTGCTTCACCGGCAACACGCCCGACACCCAGAGCCCGGACCGGTTGGAGGGCCAGGCGGCGTGCGGGGCGCAGGGCCGCGGCCCGCTCCCCGGCGGGCGACCCGCCACCGTCATGGCGCCGCCCGGCGTGCCGTTCCACCAGGTGCAGGCCCCGGCCGCGCAGCCCTCCCTGCCCGACCCGGCGGCGCCGGGCCGGCCGGCGACGGACCTGCCGGGGCCCGTCGACCCGGACCGCTACGCCCTGCCCACGGACGCCGCCGCCGTGCCGCAACCCCGGTGAGCCCGGGCCCCGGTGAGCCGCAGCCCCGGCGGCCCTAGGGCCTCACCCGGCGGCCCACGGCGCCTCCGGCATCCGCACGCCGTCCTGCCGCCCGGTGAGGTCGACGGTCGTCGGGGTGCCCAGGCCGGGCATCCGCATGGTGACCCGGCGCAGCGAGCCGTCGCCGTCGACCCAGTAGGTGAGCGGCGACGGCCCGCCGTCCGGGGCGGCGCCCTGGGCGCGCGGGCCGGAGAAGCGGTCGTAGTCGCGGCCGTCGATGCGGTCCCGGCCGAGCAGGCGCGCCCCGGACTGGGCGAGCAGCAGCGGGTTGTCGGGCCGGTCGGCGCCGAGGCGGACCAGCAGGCCGAGCCCGGCGTCCAGCGGGTCGGCCGTGTAGGAGCGCGGCGACCAGCCGGAGCGGGGGACGTGCTCGGCCTGCTCCCAGGCGGGGCCGGATCCGGCCGGCTCCGGGGCCAGCCCGAGGCCGTCGCCGTCCCAGATGATCAGGCCGTGGTCGAGCTGGCCCGAGGCCCCGGAGACCTGGTAGCGGCCCACCCCCCGGCGGGTGCGGTAGTCCACCACCCCCTCCACCCGGATCTGCACGCCGCCGCCCTCCGCCGCGGTGAGCGCCACCGCCGCCGGGCTGGCCTGGTACAGCGTCAGCCGGGACAGCGCCAGCCGGGACGCCTCGTCCATGGTCACCGCCCGTTCCTCCGGTTCGCCCCAGGCCGTCACCCCGAGGGCCGTGGCCCCGGCAATCACGACCGCGCCGACCACCCCGACGAGCAGGCGCAACCGCGCCTTCTTCCCGATCTTCCTGCGGGCCATCTGGCAGCCCTCCTCCGTGTCATCACCGTCGTGCTTGTCATCACCGTCGTGTGAACGAGCGGCGGGCGGGCCCGTGGCATGAATCTCGCCACGGGCCCGCCCCTCCTCACCGCTTCCTACTGGTGCCGTGCCCTGCGCCTACGGGCGACCAGGACCAGCGCACCGCCGGACGCCACCAGCACCGCGCCGCCGACGATCCCCAGCGGCACCAGGGCGTTGGCCCCGGTGCTGGGCAGCTGTCCCCCGGGCGGGGGCAGCGGGTTCACCGTCGACGGGCTCGGCGACTCCGTCGGCCCCGGCGGCGTGGTCGGCTCCGGCGCGCTCGGCGAACTCGACGGGCTCGACGGGCTCGACGGGCTCGACGAGTTGGTCGGCGTCGGGGTCGGCGTCGGGGTGGGCAGCAGCTTGTTGACCGCCGTCACCGAGACACCGTCCGCGAGGTTGTCGGAGGTCAGCGCCAGCGGGCCGAACACGGTGGTGTCCGGGGCCGCGTAGCCGTCGGGCGGGCTGAGCTCCTGCCAGTAGTACGTCCCCGGCACCCCGGCACCCTGGCAGAGGCCGTCGGCGCCGGTCGTGCAGGGCCCGCCCACCGCCGTGTCGGGCTTGTCACCGCCGGTCTGCAACCCGTCGGTGCCGTTGGTGTCGTGCCACAGCTGGAACTTCGCCCCCGCCAGCGGCTTGCCGTCCTGGTCGTGCTTGACCAGGCGCAGCGCGCCCTCCTGCTGCCGGAACCCGAAGTCGAAGGTGTGGTCGTTCTCGCCCGGCCCGCCGGTGCTCAGCGCCCGTTCGGGGAACTTCGCGCCGGGCGGCACCAGGCCCTTGGAATCGATGAAGTGGTTGTCGCCGACGTCCGCGTCGGTGGGCACCCACTGGTAGAGCGGCCCGCCCTTGGCGTAGTCCGCCGGGTTGTCGAGCCGGATCGTGTACTTGGTCCTCGGCTTGAGGCCTCCGGTGACGTTCGAGTCGTCGAAGTAGTACTCTCCGCGCTTCGTCGTCTTCGTCGTGCCGACCAGCTTGCCCGACTCGTCGTAGAGGTGGACGGTCGCGCCCTCGACGGGGCGCTGCCCCGGGTTCTGGATGCCCTTGCGCTCGGGGTCGTACCAGACCCGGTTGCCGATCTGCAGCGGCGCCTGGTCGCAGAGCACCTCCAGGTCGCCCATCGAGGCGCCCTTGCCGAACGGCGCGATGGTCCCGGCCGGGTTGAGCCGGAAGCCGAACTGCGGGTCCTGCTGGCCGTTCGCCCGCTGGAGGAACGACGTGCCGTAGCCGAGGGCGGTGTGGTTGGGGTCGAAGGCGGAGACGGCGACGGTGCTCTCGACCTTGGAGAGCGCCATGCCGGCGAACGCCGTGTTGCGGTGGCCGCCCCAGGTCGTGTCGAAGAACCGGGTGCCCCGGGGAGCGAGCCCGCAGCCGTTGTTGGTGTCCATCACGTACGTGCCGTTCGCCCGGCAGGCCTTGTTCAGGTCACCGCCGGACATGACGACGGCGACGGAGCTCGGCGCCGGGGCTCCCGGCGCGCGGTCGCCGAAGCGGTCGCGGAAGGCCAGCAGCATCGAGCCGTCGGTCTCGAACGTGATCTCGCCCAGCTCGGGTTCGGGTTGGGCGATGGTGTAGTTGCCGCACGGGCGGCCGTTCTGCGTGGTCGGGTAGGTGCTCGTCCACGGGAACCAGCTCGCACCGTCGCACGGGCCCGAGCCGACGGTGGACTGGCGCGGGTAGTCCAGCGGCTGGTCCAGCACCGGCTTGGCGAACACGCCGGTGGCGAGGTCGAAGGGCAGGACCACCGCGCGCAGGTCGGTGAGCTTGCCGGTGGACTCGCCGGAGCACACTCCGCCGAGGTAGCCGGTGCCGTCCTGGAGGCCGAGGCCGAACGGACGCCAGTCCCCCGCCGCCGGGCAGCCCGGGTCGGGGATCGGGTAGGAGGCCGTCGGGCTTCCGGCGGCCGCCACGGTGGCGTTGTAGCGGTAGAGCTTGCGGTCGTTGAGGTTGACGACGAACAGGTCCTTGCCGTCGTCGGTGATCTTGATGCCGCCGAGGCTCTCCTTGCCCGGCGTGTCGAGGAAGGCGTCGTCGGCGCCGCCGCCGTGGGCCGTCGAGCCCGCGTTCGGGACGGTGGTGAACAGCGTCGTCTTCTTCTGCGCGATGTCGGTGACGTAGATCGCCCCGGCACCGCCCGGACCGTAGTCGGTGGTGCGCTTGGCCACCGCCGAGGAGAACAACCGCCGGTCGGCCTTGTTCCAGGCGATGCCGTACAGCGTGCCGGTATCGGCGTTGGTGGCGAGGTTCGTGGCGGTCACGCCCTCGCCGTCCTGACCGCGCGCGCTGTACGGGAAGGAGACCAGCGTGCGCTGGGCCCCGCCCTCACGGTCCATCGGCTGGCAGGCCGTGACCAGCGGGGCGTTCTTCTGGCAGTAGTCACCGGGGTTCCAGAGCCCGGTGGTGTACGCCACGTTCTTGCCGCCCGAGAGGTCGACGAACTCCTCGTTGCTGCTCAGCTGGGTCGGCGCGCCGTCCAGCCCCTGCCGCGAGGCGAACGCCGGGAACAGCACCCCGGGCTTCGGATTCACCACCTGCACCCGGTACTTGCCCCCGGACGGCTTGGCCGCCGCCGGGGCCAGGGTGACCGTCCCGTCGGCCGCCGTCACCCCCTCGATCGCCAGCCCGGCGTCATCCGTGAGCGTCACTTTCACGCCCGCGAGCCCTGGCTCCAGGGCCGGTGTCCACACTCCACTGGTGTCCACCGCCCGGATCACCCGGACGGTCACCGTCCCGTCGCCGGGCTGTGGAAAGGCCGCCGGCGCCGTCACCAGCGCCGCAGCGGACAATCCCACCGTCAGCGCCGCGACCTGCGCGACGCACCTCGTTCGCTGCCTCGTTCTTCCCAATGTCCCGCTCTCATCATCGACGGGTTATCACACCCGGGCTGATCAGGAGTCATCAGCAGATCGGCAATCTTAGCTCTCCGCAAGGGAATTGACGAAACTTCATGTGCACGCGTGACAAGAGCGGCACACTCACTCCACCACCAGTTCGAATCCGGACCCGTTCGTCCGATACCGGCCGCCATGCTCGAAAACAGCACCTTCAGCCCGATTTCGTCCGAACAAGACGGTGGGGCGCAGGGACAGCCCAGAACGCAGGGACGGGGGTGCGGGAGCGGGTGGGGCGAGGCGAGGCGGCCCGGGGCATCGGCCGGAGCACGCCAGCGCGCGACCCTGTCGGACCGGGCGGGTAGCGTGGCAGACGTGCCCCAGGTGTCCCGAATCCCCCTACCCGACCTCGTCCGGCTGCGGCGGGCCCGCGACCGGATGGACCGCGACTACGCCCAGCCACTGGACGTGTCGGCGCTGGCACACACCGCGCTGATGTCGCCGGGCCACTTCTCCCGCAGCTTCCGCGCCGCCTTCGGCGAGACCCCGTACGGCTACCTCATGACCCGCCGGATCGAGCGGGCCAAGGCACTGCTGCGGCGCGGCGACCTGAGCGTGACGGAGGTCTGCATGGCGGTCGGCTGCACCTCGCTGGGCTCGTTCAGCTCGCGGTTCACGCAGCTGGTCGGCGAGACCCCCAGCGCGTACCGGGCCCGGGACCACGACCACGCCGCCGCCCTCCCGGCCTGCGTCGCCAAGGTCCACACCCGGCCGGCCAGGGGCGGGGCGGCGGGCGACCCCACCGGCCCGTAGCGCGGCGTTCGACCGGGCTCGGCAGGAGCCCCGACCCTAGGGGTGTGTCAGACACGCCTCAGGGTGTGTCCTCCGGATCCGGCTCCGGGGGCAGGCCCACCTCCTCGCGGTCCTCCTCGGTGCGCTCGTCGAGCTCCTCCTCGTCGGGCCGCCGGGGCAGACCGCGCCCGTGCCCGGTGTCCGGGTCGCCTTCGACGTCCTTGTTGGACTTGTGGTGCGACATGGCGCCTCCTCGCCCCCGATTCCGCCGGTACCTTCCCACTCAAACGCGCGCCCCGGGCACCCGCAAGCCGGGGCCGCGATCACGGGGCGCCCCGCCCGGCGCCTCGGGGAACGCCGCCGACTCGAACTGCGCCCGCTGGTCGGCGTCCAGCCGCAGCACGTCCACGAGCAGCCGCACCGTCTCCCGCCGGGGCCGCAGCGCCCCGCCCCGCTCCAGATTGCGCACCGCGCGAACACTCAGCGTGGCGAGATCGGCCAGTTGCTGCTGGGTCAGGCCCCGGTGCTTCCGGTGCCCGTGCAGCATGTCGCCAAATCGCATCTTTCCCGACCTTTCCCTGTCCGCGTCAGCAGGCTGCTCCAGCCTTCGTAACGCGACCGGAGAACCGTCGGGTTCAACGGCCAACAGGAGCGAAGTCCGGCTTCGGCCACTGCCCTTGACTCTCTGTCACCATCGACGGAAGGAACCCGCCGGTCCGCCGCCCCGCCACTGCCGTGCGCTCACCCACCGCCGGGGCGACCCCCGACCGTCGCCCCCCGTCACGGCTCCGCCCGCTCCGGTGCGCGTTGCAGGCGGAACGCGTCCGCGAGGACCGCCTGGGCCAGCACCCGGGCCGGGCCGCGCGCCGTGGTGCGCCCCGTGGTGAGGGCGAACTCGGTGGTACCGAGGTTGGGCAGGCCCGGCTGGTCGGGCAGCACCCGCAGGCCCGACGGGATCAGGCTGCGGGCGTGCGGCACCACCCCGAGGCCGGCCAGCGCGGCGGCCCGGACCCCGGAGAGGCTGGTGCTGGTGCAGGCGATCCGCCAGGGCCGCCCGTCGCGCTCGCAGACCTCCAGGGCGCGGACCCGGGTGAAGCTGGGCGGCGGGTAGACGATCAGCGGCAGCGGCTCGGCCGGGTCCGTCCGGAAGTCCTCCGCCGCGATCCACACCAGCTTGTCCTGCCACACCAGTTGACCCTGTGAGCCACCGCCGGGCGGGCGTTTGCCGAGCACCAGGTCGAGCCGTCCGTCGGCCAGTTGCTCGTAGAGCACGGCGCTGAGGCCGACGGTGAGTTCGAGGTCGACCTGGGGGTTGCTCCGCCGGAAGCTCCGCAGGATCTGCGGCAGCTCGGTGTGGACGAAGTCCTCCGAGGCGCCGAACCGCACCCGCCCGCGCACCTGCGTCTGCGCGAAGTAGCCGAGCGCCTGCTCGTGCGCCTCCAGGATCGTCCGGGCGAAGCCGAGCATGGCCTCGCCCTCGCTGGTGAGCTGCACGGAGTGGGTGTCGCGCAGGAAGAGCTGCCGGTCGGCGGCCGTCTCCAGCCGCCGCACGTGCTGGCTGACCGTCGACTGCCGCAGCCCCAGTCGCTGGGCGGCCCGGGTGAAGCCGCCGGTCTGGGCCACCGCGAGGAAGGACCTCAACTGCACCGGATCGAACACCTGGCCATTTTATCCGCTGATATCACGGATCATGATGACAGTGAGTGCCGCCAGCGGGATTCACAATCACCCCGGCGGGCGGCAGGCTGAGGCCATCCCACCCGAACCGCCACCGCGGAGAACCATGCCTCGCCCGAACCGTCCGCTCCGCTCCCACCTGCCCCGGCGCCCCTCCCGCCTCCGGGTCGACCCGTTCATCGCCGCCCTGCTGGGCACCGTGGCTGTGGCCGCCCTGCTCCCCGCCCGCGGCGCCGCCGCACCGGCCTTCTCCGACGCCGCCACCGGCGCCGTCGCCGTCCTGTTCTTCCTCTACGGCGCCCGGCTCTCCGCCCGCGAGGCCTGGGAGGGGCTCAAGCAGTGGCGGCTGCACGGCACCGTGCTCGCGGTCACCTTCGGCCTCTTCCCGCTGCTCGGGGTGGCCGCCCACCTGCTGGTGCCGGCGGTGCTGTCGCCGCAGCTCTACCAGGGCCTGCTGTTCCTGACCCTGCTGCCCTCCACCGTGCAGTCCTCGATCGCCTTCACCTCCATCGCCCGCGGCAACACGGCCGCGGCCGTCTGCAGCGCGACCTTCTCCAGCCTCTTCGGCATCGTCCTGACCCCGCTGCTCGCCGCCGTGCTCCTGCACACCAAGGGCGGCGTCTCGCCGGGCACCATGCTGGAGATCGCCGAGCAACTCCTCCTCCCCTTCGCCGCCGGCCAGGTGCTGCGCCGCTGGATCGCCGCCTGGATGGCCCGCCACCGCGCCGTCCTCGGCCTGGTCGACCGCGGCTCGATCCTGCTGGTCGTCTACAGCGCCTTCAGCGCCGCCGTGGTGGGCGGGGTGTGGGGCGCCCTCTCCCTGCCCCGACTGGCGGCACTACTGGGGGCGGAGGCGGCGCTGCTGGCGCTGGTCCTGACCGCGACGCTGCTGGTCGGCCGTCGGCTCGGGTTCGGCCGGGGCGACCTGGTCGCGATCATCTTCTGCGGCTCCAAGAAGAGCCTGGCCAGCGGCGTCCCGATGGCCGCCGTCCTCTTCCCGGGCCCGGCGGCCGGGCTGATGGTGCTGCCGCTGATGCTCTTCCACCAGCTGCAACTGATGGTCTGCGCCGTCCTGGCCCGCCGCTGGGGCGCGCAGGCCGAGAGCGCCGGGGCCACGGCGCAGCCGGCGGCCGCGCCGGCCCTCGACCACGCGGCCTGACGGGCCCCGCGCGCCCTCAGAGGCCGACGACGTCGACGGCCTGCGGGCCCTTGCGGCCCTGCTCGATCTGGAACTCGACCCGCTGGCCCTCCTCCAGGGTCCGGTACCCGAGCCCGACGATGGACGAGACGTGGACGAAGAGGTCCGGGCCGGGGACGTCCGGCGCGATGAAGCCGTACCCCTTCTGGGCGTTGAACCACTTCACGGTGCCGAAGTTGATCAAGGCGCGCCGGGCCTCCGCCGGCCGCGTGGCGGTCATGGTGTCCGCCCGCCCGCTGTCCGCCCACGCCGGGGCGCAGACCGCCGCCAGGGCGCCGAGAGCGACGGCCGACGCACACACCATGGCCGCCACGCGGCCGCGCACAAGGACGAGAGGGGACATCACAAGCCTCCTGGCGGGAGAGGGACCGGGCCGTTCAGCAGGGGCACGCGCGACTGATCGCGTACTCACGGTGTCCGCCGATGCCCCGTCCCGCAAGCCCAGACGACCGACCGGGCGGTCTTCCGTGCCGGCCGCCCACGGGCCCGCGAGGCCGGGCCCCGGTTCTGGACCATTCGAGGCCCATCGGCGGGGTTCCCGGGATGGCGACGGCCGGGATCCGTCGCGCCGTGTCACCGTCACCCTTCGGCGTCGCCCTTCGACCTCACCCTTCGGCGCCCTTCGGCCCGCCTCGCCCCGCGTGCGGGCCGCCCCCCTCCGGTCCGACGAAAGAAAGGGAACCCACGTGTCCGTACGCCGAAGCGTTGTGACCGTGTCCGCCGTCCTCGCCGCGCTGTCCACCGGCGTGACCCCGGCCGCCGATGCAGCCCCGCCGGCTGCCCCGGAGCGCCTGGACTGTGCCTTGACGGCCGCCGTCACCTTCAGCCCGCCGCTCTCGGCCGACCCGCAGGCCACCACCATGGCGATCGGCGGCACGGCGAGCAGGTGCAAGGACTCGCTGGACGGCCCGACGGCCGTGACGGGCGGCACCGTCACCGCGACGCTCAAGTTCGGCACGATCAGCTGCAGCCCGGCGACGCCGCCCGTACTCGCGCCGGGCTCCTCGGCGACCTTCACCTGGAACCTGAAGGACGGCACGCAGGCGACCAGCACCGTCACCGACATCGCCATCGTCGAGGTCGACGGGTCCGGGAGCCTCACCGGCACCGTCACCGCCTCCTCCACCCGCCTGGCCGGGGAGAAGCTGTCCGCGCTCGTGGACGTCACCAGCGCCCAGCCGCTCGTGGACAACTGCGTCGACGTCCTGCTCGGAACCGGCCAGCCCATCGCCGACTCGACCCTGACCGCCGACCTCTCCTTCAGCTGACACCAGGCCATCCCGATGCGCACCGGACCCACCCCGCAGGTGGCGGACCCGGTGCGCATCGGCGGGGCTCAGGACACCGACACACGGGGGGCAAAGTCCGGCAGGCGCCCCAGTGCGGCACGGGCTTGGCGTAACGGACGGTCAGGGGCGAGCTGTTGACGACGTCCGCTTCACGGACCAGGCCGGCGAGGTCGGGGTGCCAGCCGTCGACCAGGCCGGCGAGTTGACCCCCTGGTAGCGCCCGCGGGTGCTCGTCGCAGCGCCCCGCCCGCCCCGGGGACTACTCCGCGCCGGGCGCCGCGTGATGGATCTCGGTGATCCTCGCAGCCGCGTCGAACCCGAGGACCGGGTCGGGGCGGTCGGAGAGCAGGCTCTCGTACAGCGGCCGGTAATGGGCCACCTTCCGGGCCGTCCGACCGTCCGTCCCGAAGGCGGCGAGCAGGTCGCCGTCCCGGGCTGCGAAGCCGGTCATGGAGGTGTGGTCGATCCACACCTCCACACCCGCCCGGCCGAGGACCAGGCTGCTCTCCTTGCTGCTGGAGCCCGTGAGCCAGCTGCTGCGCAGACGTGCGGTGCCCGACTCGCCCCGGGACCGGTACTCGGCGGTGCACCACGCGCTGGCGCCGCCGTCCAGCTGCCGGGCGGAGGTGAGCGCCGTGAGGTCGACCAGGCGGGTGAGCATGCTGAGCTGGTTCACCCCGGAGTCCATCCAGCTGGAGCCGTAGGACTCGTAGGCACCGGCGCCCTTGAGGACGTAGGGGTCGTAGAACGCGGAGGTGACGGCCGTGACGGGCCCCCACTCGGGGTGCTCGGCGAGCAGCTCCGCCGCCCAGCCGACCTCCGGCGAGAAGGCGAAGTGGTGCGCGGTGAACAACCGGCCCCGCACGTCGACCGCTTCGTCCAGCGCGCGAAGCCGCCCGAGCGAGGCGAGGTCGTGGACGAGGGGTTTCTCGACCAGCACCTTGGCCGTGGAGAGCCGGAGAGCCTGGGCCGCCAGCTCCGCGTGCGTGTGCGTGGGAGTGGCGAGCACGAGCAGATCGGGTCGGTGCTCCGCGAGCGCGTCGTCCAGGCCGGCGTAGTGACGCGGGGTGGTTCCACGGAACGAGGGCGGTTCCGGCCGGTTCGGATCGACCGTGAACTCGACCAGCACATCGTCCCGTTCGGCCAGGACCGCGAGATGGGTCTGCGCGATGGTGCCGACGCCGACAAGGCCGACGCTTACGAGGTCAGTCATCAAACTCTGCTTTCTCCGGACGACTCGGCCGAGGTGCGGGGGCCGGGGAGCGTCATCGACGTGTCACCACCGCTGCCCAGCGGCCCAACGACGCGACGGGGCCGTCCACCCAGCCGACGGCAGGCAGGTGCTCCGCGGCGGCGAGGGAGCCGTCGATCCAGGAGGTCGCGATGGGAACCCAGTAGGTGTTGCCGCCGGACGTACGGGTGCGCGCATCGAGCTCGGATCGTGTGCGACGAGCACCTTCGTGGTCACCGGCGAGCACGCTGAGGAGGATATCGGCCACGTCCGCCAGGTTGTGGCCGCCCCGGTAGGCGATCCCGTCCGCAAGGTACCGGGTGTCTCCCGCTGCGGACCGGGCAGTGCCGACGTCGTCGGCCATGGCGTGGGCCACCGCCTCGGCGGACCGGAGCTTGACCAGTTCGACGGGGTTGGGCACCAGGTCGAGCAGTTCCCGGGCCCGGCCCGCCGCGTCGGCGACGGCTGCCGTGTCCCCGGACCAATCGACCTGGTCGCGACGGCCGTGAACGAGCCGCCGAAGTCCGCCACGGAGCGTTGCCCGCCGCGTGCCAGCAGGGCGGCGCAGTGGGAGACCGACAGGTCCAGGTACAGGGGAAGCCCCTGGCCGCCAGAGATGACGCGTTCCCGGATCTCCGCCGACATCGCGGGCTCACCGTCCCACCCACGCCGTAGAAGGTCAGCACATTGCGGCGTCCCTGCCCGCGGTCCACGACCGGCGAGACCTCGGCCTCGTCCAGCATCCGGTGGAGCTCGTCGACCGACCGGGCGAACGCGGCCACTTCGTCGACCCGGTTGGGTGAAGACCTGCTGAGCCGTGACGGTGGACGAAAGGCCGCTCATGAATGCAGCCCTCAGGTTCACCCGTGCCATGCGGCCTCCTGGCGTGCGTCGAGCCACGGTCGGTTCGGCGGCATCTCCAGCAGCAGGATGCCGTGCTGAAATCTTGTCAGTGATTGATGCGGCGCCACGATCTCGTCCGTGGGGTTTTCAGGCGGCCGGCCCCGTGCGCTCCTCGGCCACGACGATGGGGCGCGGCGGGGCCTCGGGTAGGCTCCCCGAGCATGTCTCAACCTGCGTGGCGTGCCGCATCCGCCGACTGGTCGATCCGCCGGGGTACGGCAAGTGCCTTCCCCGGGTGTGCAGTCCGATGACCACGCTGACCACGCTGACCGTGGAGGAGACCGTCACGCCGCCGCTGCGGCTCGCGGGCGGGCTGCGCCGGCCCGCCTCGGGGCAGGTCGCGGCGCGCGTGACGCACCTGGGCGCGTGGTGATCCGCCGCATCCGGGGGCTGGTCCGCCTCGTGGTGCCGGAGCGCAGGGACCTGTCGCTGGCGTGGAGCACGATCAAGGGGCGCAAGGGCGGGTTCGTCGGCTCCTTCGTCGCGATCGCCGCGGGCTCGGCGGTGATCACCGCCTGCGGGATCCTGCTGCTGTCGGGGCTCAGCACCGGGGTGGCCCCCGAGCGCTACTCGGGCGCGGCGGTGGTCCTCGGCGCGGAGCAGTCGTACTGGCTGGACGAGAGTTCCGAGGTCCGCTACAGCGAGCGCGTGACGCTGCCCGCCGACATGGTCGCCGCCGTCGCCGCCGTGCCCGGTGTCCGGTCCGCCGTCGGCGATGTCGACGTCGAGCTCGGCATGCTGGCCCCGGACGGCCGCGCGGTGGGCGGCCCGGACGGCTTCCCCGTGGTCGGGCACGGCTGGTCCGCCGCGGTGCTCGGGCCGTTCGCGGTGCGTGCGGGCAGCGCGCCCGCCGGGCCCGACGAGGTCGTACTCGACGCCGGCCTCGCCGCGCGCGCCCACGTGTCGCCCGGCGCGACGGTGCGGCTCGTGGTCGGCTCGGTCGCGTCGTCGTACCGCGTGGTGGGCGTCGCCGCGCCGCCGGGGGGCGGGTTGGGCCGCCAGTCCGCGGTGTTCTTCACCGACGGCCGGGCGGCCGAGCTGTCCGGCCGCCCGGACCGGGTGGACGCGATCGGTGTGCGGGCGGGGCCCGACGTCACCCCGGAGCAACTGGCCGGCAGGATCACGGCCGCCGTGCCGGGCGTGGTGGCGCACACCGGCGCGGAGCGCGGCGACGTGGAGTTCCTGGACGTGGGCGACGCCCGCAGCCTGGTGGTCGAGACGTCGGCGTCGTTCGGCGGCACCATGGTGCTGATCGTGGTGTTCGTGGTGGCGAGCACCCTCGCGCTGTCGGTGCAGCAGCGCAGGCGCGAACTGGCCCTGCTGCGCGCCATCGGCGCGACGCCCCGGCAGATCCACCGGATGATCGGCGCCGAGATGACCCTGGTGTCGTTGGCGGGCGCCCTGGTCGGCGCGGTCCCCGGCGTCGTCATCGCGTTCGTGATGCGCGGCGCGTTCGTCCTCGCGGGCGCGATGCCCGCGGACTTCCGGATGGACGTGGGGTGGCTGCCCTTCGTCGCCTCGCTGGTGCTGTGCATGACCAGCGCCCGGCTCGGCGGCTGGCTGGTCGCGCGCCGGGTGTCCGGGACCAGCCCGGTCGAGGCGCTCGGGGACGCCGCCGTCGAACCCGGGAGGATCGGCCGGGTCCGGTTGGCCGTCGGCTTCCTGCTGATCCCGCTCGGGCTGTTGCTGACCTCGGGCAGGGTGGCGGTGTCGGGCGACTCTGCCGCCGACACCGCGGCGAGCGCGGTCCTGTTGTTCGTCGTGGCGCTGGGCTGTGTCGGCCCGCTGCTGGTCAGAGGCGCCGTCGTGCTGTTCGGCTCGCGCCTGAACCGGCAGTCCACGGCCCCCGGCTTCCTCGCCCAGGCCAACGCGCGGGCCCATGCGCGGCGGCTCGGTTCGGCCGTCACCCCGCTGGCCATGGGCGTGACCTTGGCCGCCGTGCAGGTGCTCGGCGCCTCCACGACGATCGCGGCGTCGCGGGACCAACTCGACGCCGGCCTGCGGGCCGACCACGTGCTGACCTCGTCGTCCGGCGCCGGGGTGTCCCCGGAGGTCGTGGACGCCGTGCGCGGTGTGCCCGGCGCCGCCGTGGCGACGCCGGTGGCACGGATGCAGGTGCTGCTGACGTTCCCGTCCGAGGACAGCACCGCGACCAAGGTCTTCGCCACCCAGGGCGTCGCGCCCGAACGGCTCTCCGAGACCATGGACCTCCAGGTGGTCGACGGCGACACCGCGGAACTGCGCGGCGAGACGGTGGCGTTGAGCCGGGTCGTCGCGGACACCGTCCATGCGCGGCGCGGTGGGACGATCGACCTGCGGCTCGGTGACGGCACGGCGATCAGGCCGCGGGTGGTGGCGGTCTACGAGCGGGGCCTGGGCTTCGGGGACGTCACCCTGCCCAACGACCTCGTCGTCGCGCACACCACCGCGCGGGTCGACACCGCCGTGCTGGTCAGATCCGCGGACGGGACCGACCCGAAGGCGCTCGCCGACGCGCTGCGCGGCGCCGTCGGGCGCTACCCGACGGTCCAGGTGGGCGGCCAGGAGGCGTTCAAGGGCGCGCCCGGGGGCGGCGGTTCGGGGGACTGGGCGCTCAACCTGCTGTTCCAGACCGTGCTGTTGGGCTACATCGCCATCGCCGTGGTGAACACCCTGGTGATGGCGACGGCGGCGCGGGTGCGCGAGTTCGCGATGCTGCAACTCATCGGCGCCGACCGGGCCCAGGTCCGCGCGATGATGAACGGCGAAGCCAGGATCGTGGTCTTCTCGGCGCTGCTGTTCGGCCTGTTGGCGACGATCCCGCCGCTGGTCGGCATCAGCCTCGGGCTGACGAGGTCACCCGTTCCGTCCGTCTCCCCCGTCGGCCTCGTCGCGATCGTGGCGGTCACCGTCGCGCTCTCCTGGGGTTCGATCGCGACGGCCACCCGGTCCGCCCTGCGGCCGGCGCCGGTCGACGCGATCGGCGGGCGCGGGTGAGCCGCCCGGGTCCCGGAATTCCGATGTACGGGCTTGAACATCCGGGCTTCGAAGCTGCCAGACTGGAAGCTGCCGGACTGGGAGCACAGCTCAGGGGCGGATGGCGACGGCTCCGTAGCAGGAGGCCGCTGCGTCGGTGATGTGCTCGGTGTCGTCCGCAGGCGCCGGGTGCCAGCGCGGAGTGGCGGCGACGCCCGGCTCCATGAGGTTCCACCCGGTGAAGAACTGCGCGAACTCGTCGCGGGTGCAGGCGGCGACGGGGGTTCCTGCGGCGGTGTAGACCTGGATGAGCCGAGCGGTCTCCTCGGCGGCGAAGTCCTGCGTGAAGTGGCTGATCACCAGCGCGGAACCGTTGGGCAGTTGTGCCTTGAGTCCTTCGGTGATCCGCTGGGCCTCGAACGGCACGAAGTGCAGCAGGGCGTTCATGCTGAGCGCTATCGGCTGGGTGAAGTCCAGGATCGCCCGGGCCGAGTCCAACAGGTCTGCGGGCTCACGCACATCGGCCTGCACGTAGGCGGTGACGCCCTGTTCGGTGCCGTGCAGAAGCGCCTTGGCGTGGAGGAGCACGATCGGGTCGTTGTCGGCGTAGACGACCTTGGCGTCCGGTGCGACCGACTGCGCGACCTCGTGCAGGTTCGGCGAGGTGGGGATCCCGGTGCCGATGTCGAGGAACTGCCGGATGCCGGCCTCGGCGAGCAGGTGCGTCGACCGGCGCATGAAGGCGCGGTTGGCGCGCGCGGCGGAGCGGGCGTAGGGGAAGACCGCCAGGGCCCGGCCGGCGGCCTCACGGTCGGCGGGGAAGTTCGTCGTGCCGCCGAGGTAGTAGTCGTACATCCGCGCGGAGTGCGCCAGGTGTATGTCGAGGTTGACCTCTACGTCGTCGGTCCCGGCGGTGCCGTCCGTCATGCGTTCCCCCTGAGTCATGCGTTCCCCCTGATGCATCATCGACTCGCCCTGCGCAGGACAGGACCGATCCGCGCCCGCGCCACCGTGGCGAGCGGTGGCGAACCCTGGCGCGGCCCCTTCCACTATGCCCACACGCCCGAACGGCCAATCAAGGGCCGTTGCCGGTGACGACGCGACCGTGCAGCAGGACGACCGAATCAGAGCATGTAGTGACTCACTCTGACCATGTTCGAGCACGGTATCTCCATCATCCGCCGCGCCTTGTGTCTGATCTCGAAACACCTTGCCGCGGTTTAACATCTCGGCATCCAATCCGCCTTAATGTTCCTACCAGGGAAGCGAGTTCCCACTGTGACCGCCGTACGGCCATGGGGTTCCACCACGGTCGGCGGCCCGCACCGGACGGCAGCCGACAGGCGTGCCGCAGGGGAGGAATGGGACGTGACCGAGAGCGACTGGGTGGTCGGAGGCCGGGACCGCCTGACGTTCGACGCGTTCTGCGACACGCACGAGGGGGCGTGGAGCGGGTTCGCCCGCGCACGCCTTCGCGACGACGACGCCGCGCACAGAGCGGTGGAGATCGCGAAGGTCCGCGTGTGGAAGGAGTGGCCGCGCATCCTGCGCGAGCAGATCCCGCCGTTCCACGCCTGGACGATCCTCAAGGAGGAGATCGGCGCCGCCTTGGCGGAACTGATGATGAACGGCGAGCCGCTGCCCACCCAGGCGAGCGTCCCCGGGTGGGTCTACGCGGTGCGGATCGCCGCCGAGCGGGCGCAGCACCTGATGGAGACCGAGGGCAGCCACGAGCAACTGTACGTCGCGATACGGAGGTTGTCCGAACGGCGGCACGACGTGATCGTGCTGCGGTACCTGCTCGACCTGCCGGACGAGCAGATCGCCGACTGCCTGGGGACAACCGAGGCCAACGTCCGTTCGACCGCGAGCCAGGCTCTCGACCGCCTGGCCGCGGCGCTCGGCGGCCGACGCGGGGAGAGCCGGTGAGCACCGAACACGACCGGGCCCTGCACCCGAACATGGCCGGTATCCACGTGCCCACCCGGGCCCCGCGGCCGCAGCCGGGGGGTACGGGCGTCTCCTGGGATCGGCTGCTGACCGCCCCGAGTCCGCTGTCCTCCGAGCACAGGCAGGCGGCCCACGAACTCGACCTCGCCGCGTCCCTGGTCCTCTCGATGCCGTCCGCCGCGGCCTCCCTGGACCTCCTCGTCAACGGCGCGCAGATCCACCCCGAGGGCGCCCTCGTCCTCGGTGCGCTGCTGTACGTCGCGGGCCATCGCGACGGCGCCCAGTTCTGGTGGCAGTTCGCGGCCGGCGGCGGTTCCTACACCTCCGCATCGTTCCTGAGCCTGTTGCACCGCAGCCTCGGGGAGTTCCTGGACGCGGAAGTCTGGCGCCAACAGGCCGAAGCGCTGGCCACCAAACCCCGCCCGCCACAGCGCGTCCTGAGCACTCCTCACGCCCTGCTGCCGACCCAGGTGCTCACCGACATCCTCGCCCGGTGCCACTACGGCCTCGACGTGAAGCTGCCCCCCCGCCTCGCGGCCGTGATCCACCAACTCCCCGTCGCCGCCGACGACCCCGAGTACGGCGAGCTCCCCCAGGTGAGCAGCACCCTCGTCCGCGACCTCACCGACGAACGCTAGCGACCGCACGAACCCCCGCCCCCCCAGGAGCGAGCGAGAAAAGGCCCCCGACCGGGTTCTACGGGACCGCGTTCAAAGGCCAGGGCGTTCAGCCCCTGCTCGACGCGGTCGCGCGCCACCTGCCCGCCCCGCTCGACATCAAGGCCGTCGAGGGCCATGCCGTCAACAACTCGGACTTCGTGAGGGCCCTCGTGCCCCTGTCGAAGATGTTCGGCTACCGCTGCGACCTCCGCAGCCCGGCGGCGGGGCGCTGTGGGTGCGGGGGCTGCCGGGGAAGGGGATCCTGGTCCAGTGTTCGGCCGCCGTGCCGGTGGAGGTGGCGTCCGGCATGGCCCGTAATGCGTCGGCAGCTCCTTCGGCGGGTGGGGAGTGGGCCGGGGTGAGGACGAGCAGGAGGGCGTCGGGGGCTTCGACGAGGCTGAGCCATCCCTCTTCGCGCTCGAAGCCGTGCAGGTCGAAGCCGTGCAGCAGGTCCTCGACGGCTTCGTCGAGCTCCTGTGCGGTGACGGGCGTGCGCCAGTGGGTGACGGTCGCCCGGGCGAAGTCGCGGGCCGCCGTGGCGGCGTCCGGGGTGCCGGGCAGGCGTCGCGCCGCTGCTCTGGGCACTCCCAGTCCCAGGGCCAGGTCGCGGTCGAAGCGCGGATGGGCGTGGTCCTGGGGCCCGATCACGGGTGTCCTCCGGTGCTGGGGTGCGGCGGGTGTCTGCGCAACGTTTCCCGCCCGTCACGGGCCGCAACCGCCCCGGGGGTGGTGTGGCGAGGCCCGAAAAACGACACCCGTTTGGAGGACACCGCGTTCGAATCGGCTGCCGCTAGCATTCCCGGGCCGGGCATTTGCAATTGCAAATGGGATTGCAAACGGCCTCGGCCGTCCGCATGTCCGTGCGATGGGAAGGGGAAGAATCGAATGACTGTCGAAATGCCGGAGAACGGGGTCCGCGCCGATTCGCTGGACGTGGAATGGGTGAAGAGCCCGAGCAGTCGCGAGGTGGGGAACTGCGTCGAAGTCGGACCGCTGCCGGACGGCGCCGTCGCCTTCCGCAACTCCCGCGACAAGGAAGGGCCCGCCCTGGTCTTCAACCGCGGCGAGGCCGAGGCCTTCGCCTGGGCCATGGAGAACAGGGCTTTCGATCACGTGTTCCACCGCTGATCGGCCCGATTCCGTGGGATCTATAGAACGGCGGGTATGCGGGATGGGCGCCGTGGGATAGTGCTTTCCCGAAACCGCGCCCTCAGGAGTCCCGCATGCCCGCCCACCCGGACCGTCCCACGCCGAGCGACCCGGACGGCGACGAGGTACGCAAGCTCCACTGGAGCGGACCGGTGGGCGCGGCGAAGGTCCTGGGCACGGTGCTGCGGTCGCTGCGGGAGGAGCGGCGGCTGCGCCTGTCGGACGTCGCTCCCCGGATCCGGGCGTCGGCGTCGAAGCTGAGCCGGATGGAGCGCGGGGAGAGCACCCCCTCCAAGAGGGACGTCAACGACCTGATCACGATCTACGGCGTCGGCCCCGAGGTCCGCGCGCACGTCGACGTGCTTCTGGAGCGAGTCGTGGCGGGACCGTTCGCGGCCGAGTACGCCGACATCACACCCGGCTGGTTCAGGCGCATGATCGGGCTGGAGGTCGAGTCCGCCCGCATCCAGTACTGGGAGGGCGGCGTGGTGCCCGGGCCGCTGCAGACGCGCGCCTACGCGCGGCGGATGATCAAGGCCGGCCTGCCCCGGGCCCCCGCCGAGGAGATCGAGCGCCGGGTGAGCCAGCGCATGGACCGCACCCGGCTGCTGGACGACGCCGACCGTACGGTCGTGGCCCTGCTGGACGAGAGCGTGCTGTACCGCAACACCGGAGGCCCCGAGGTCATGATCGGGCAGTTGGAGCACCTCAAGGAGCTCAGCCGGCGGCCGAACGTGCATGTGGCGATCCTGCCGTTCACCGCGGACCTGACCCCGCCGTCGGGGGCCTTTACCCACCTCGCCTTCGAGTACGGCGGCCCGAGCGACGTCGTCTACGTCGAGGGCCCCGGCATCGGGGCCATCTACCTGAGCAAGGACCCGGACGTCGAGCGTTACGCGGACCTGCTGAACACCCTTCTGTTCCACGTCGCCGACTACGAGGTCGGCCTGGCGCTCATCGACGAGGCGATCGGGATCCACCGGGGCAGGATGCGCCGCCCCGGTCAGTGAGCCCTGGCGACGCCGCCGAACTCCGTCCACTCGTCGCTCGTCTGCGCCGTCCGGGCAGCGGCCGGGTCGGGACGCCACTGCGACACCTCCACCACACCGGGGTCGAGGATCTCCATGCCTTCGAAGTAGCCGACCACGTCCTCTTCCGTACGGACCTCCCCCCAATGGCGCTGGGTGAGGTCGGCCATCAGGTCCGTGATCCGCCGGCGGACGTCGAGATGGGGGCTGACGAGCTGGGAGATGGCCATGTAGGCGGGGGCGTCGGCGGGCAGCCGCTCACGGACCTGGCGCACGAGCCGCGCGGGCGGGACGGATCCCTTCTCCGGGATGCAGTGCAGCACGGAGACGAACAGCGCCGCCGTCGGCACCCGGGGCAGGATCAGGTCCTGCACGGCCTTGCCGGAGAAGATCTCGTCGGTGTCGCGCATGTCGGCGTGGACGACGGCCGTGTTCGGGTTCCCGGCCAACAGGGTTCGGCCGGTGTGCATCACCATCGGGTCGTTGTCGATGTACACGACCCGGCAGCTGTCGTCGATCTCCTGAGCTATCTGGTGCACGTTGCGCTGGGTCGGCAGGCCCGAGCCGTGGTCGATGAACTGCCGTACCCCGTAGTCACGCACCAGCGTCTGCACCGTGCGCACCAGGAACGCCCGGTTGATCGCCGCGACCTCGACGCTGCTCGGTGCGACCTTCAGCAGATCGCGCACCCCGTCACGGTCGGACTGGAAGTGCGCGTGCCCGCCCAGCAGGAGGTCGTACATGCGGGCCACGCTCGGAACGGCCGGATCGTAGGTGACGGGAGAAACGATTTCCGCATCCGGTTCCAACGCGACCACCCCTGGCTCGGCCCCTTGATCGAAGTGCCCATGCTAGAGCGCTACATGACACTGCGCCAGGTTGTTAAAGGGTCTCGGAACCCGTAAGGCTGAACTCCGGGCGGATGTTATGGCGCACCTGAGCGAAGGGGTGGCGCAGGTACGAAATCCCGCGCCACCCCTTTCACTCCACGCCCGCCGGAGCCGCCCCCTTCGGTCACGCCCTTCCGGGGCCGAAGGCGAGTTCGCCGACCAGGGCGCGCGGCAGCCCCCGCTCGGCGGCGAGCACCAGCCCGGCCGCAGCCGCCGGTTCGACGCCCATCAGGTCCGCGGCCTCGGTCAGCCGCATCCCCAGCCGGTAGTGCAGGACGGCGGCGTCGGCCGCCGCGACGGGCAGCAGGCGGTGCAGCACGTCCTCGCCGTCCTGGCCGTACGGCATCCGGCAGTGCAGGGACACCGCCTCGCGCACCAACACCCACGCTCCGGCCGCAGGGCTGCGCTCGCACACCAGCCGAGGCCAGCACGCCACCAGTGCCTCCACGACATGGTCGACGACCTCGCCGGCCGCGGGCGTGCGGCCCAGCCGGGCCACCGCGTACCCCCGGTACAGGCCGCGGCGGCGTTGGACGAACGCGTCCAGGCCCACCGCCTCAGCTCCCGTCACGGTCCTCGCCCCCTTCCGGCGCCGCCGAGCGCGCGAAGCACCCGGACGGTCCGAACTCGTCGGAGTAGACGGCCGCGAGCGCCGCGTAGTGCATGCGTTCCCAGTACGGGCGCAGGTCGCCCGGGTGCCCGCCCAGCGCCGCGGCCAGCTGGCTGACCATCGGCCAGTCCGGCACGGTCTCGCCCGCCAGCACCGATCGCACCAGCTCCGCCGGCACCCCCCGGGCGAGGGCGCACACGGCCTCGGCGTCGGGCTGCCCGGCCGCCAGGTGCAGGCCCCGGATCGCCCGCAGCATCTGGTCGGCGGCACCCGCCACCGACACCCGCCCCGGGCGCTCGGCGCCCTGGGCCACCTCCCACAGCAGCCGCAGCTCCTCCGGCACCCCGCCGAAGGCCCGCGCCAGCGTCTGCAGGACCGGCCACGTCGGCACCCGGTCCCCGGCGAGGATGCGCGAGACGTATGACGGCGAGCACCCGGCCAGCTCCGCGGCGGCCTGCGGGCTCACCCTGCTGCGCTCCTGCAGCGCCGTCAGCGCCGCGGCGAGCAGCCCCGCACGGGGTCCCGAATCCGGCTCCGGCTCCCCCGCCGAGGCCGGTGCCGGCGCGGCCGGTGCCGCGCCCGAAGCGGTCCCCGGCGCGGGCGGGGCCTGCCGGTTCGAACGCCGGCTCAGCTGCTGTTCCACCCGCCGCAGGGTCCACCGGCGCCGGGCCGAGTCCGGCTGGACGCCCAGCGCCGACCCGATCTCCCCCCACTCCATCCCGTCGGCCCGTGCATCGCGGACGACGGCCGCCACATAGTGGTCGGCGTCACCCCGCAGCGCCCGCGCGCACGCCAGCCTCACCGTCAACGGCGCCCGGCGCGCCTGCGCCTCCAGCAGCCGGCCGGCACCCGCGTGCACGTCCTCCGCCACCAGTTGCCCCCAGCCCCCGGCCGCCCGGGCGGGGCGGCGCGCCGCTCCCTTGGCCGCGTCCCGCAGCCTCTGCGCCTGTTTCTGGCACGCCACCCGGTGGTACAGCCGGGGTCGCCCGGCCCTGACCGGCCGCCTGAACACCTCTCCGCACGACGGCAGCGCACACACCACCGTCACCCATCCCGCCATCCTCACCCGCTCTTTTCTCTCTCCCTCGGCGGTATTTCCACCCCCGGGGGCGGGCCGCGGCGCGCGGCGCCCCCAGGGCCGACGGGCCGGGGGGCGTCCGCCGCGGCCTGATGCACAGCTACTCCTCGGACGTCACCGAGGACACCTGCGTGCAGATCCTCCAGCCCGGCTACCGCATC
>NZ_JBFBNR010000068.1:0-31283 GCF_040687675.1 Kitasatospora sp. NPDC056731 | reverse complement strand
TCGGCACCCTCGCCAGATGCGGAAAGGCGACACCGGGTGAGCTCGCCCGGAAGGAGCACGTGCAGCCGCCCTCCATGACCAGGATCGTCGCGATGCTGGAGGAGAAGGGGCTGGTGCGGCGCGAGCCGCACCCCGAGGACCGCCGCCAGGTGGTCGTCAGCAGCACCGAGCAGGCCGAGGCGATCCTCGCCGAGAGCCGCCGGCGCCGCAACGTCTGGCTCGCCGAGCTCGCCGAGGGGCTCGACGAGGAGGAATGGGCCGTCCTCCGGGAGGCCGCGCCCGTGCTCTACAAGCTCGCACACCTCTAGGCACGCCGACCCCGGCCCGCCGGCCGGGAGAAGAAGGAGCACCGCATCACCGCAGGACCGACCACAGAAACCAGGAGCGCGACGGCCGCAGTTCGGGCCGTCGCGCCGCGAGGGGAGACCACCGTGACACCGCCGGCCGCAGCCAGCGCCGCCGCCATCCGCACCGACGACCAGACCACCGACCCCACCGCGGCAGGCGCCGCGGCCGCCGACCTCCAGGCACCCGCCCCCACGGGGCTGCCCGGCAGCGGCGACGACGACCCCGACGAACGCACCGCGGCGGACGACCCCGCCGCTCCCGGACGCACCCACGCGTCCACGTCTCCCACAGGTGCCCGCTTCACGAGGCCCGGGGGGATGTTCTCCTCCCTTCGCGTTCGCAACTACCGCTACTACTTCGCCGGCCAGGTGGTGTCCAACACCGGCACCTGGATGCAGCGGATCGCCCAGGACTGGCTGGTCCTCAGCCTCACCGGCAGCCCCCTCGCGGTCGGCATCACCACCGCCATGCAGTTCCTGCCGATGCTGCTGCTCGGCCTGTTCGGCGGCGTGCTCGCCGACCGGATGCCCAAGCGCCGGCTGCTGATCTACACCCAGGGCGCCATGGGCCTGCTGGCCGCCGGCCTGGCCGTCCTGACCATCGGCGGCGTCGTGACGCCGTACTACGTGTACGCCTTCGCGCTGCTGCTCGGCCTGGTCACCGTGGTCGACAACCCGACCCGGCAGGCCTTCGTGTCCGAGATGGTCGGGCCCAAGGACCTCGCCAACGCGGTCAGCCTGAACGCCGCCAACTTCCAGACCGCCCGGCTGGTCGGCCCCGCCGTCGCGGGCCTGCTGATCGCCGTGGTCGGCAGCGGCTGGGCGTTCGCCGTCAACGCGCTGTCCTTCGCCGCCGTGATCGGCGGGCTGCTCGCCATGCGGGAGAGCGAACTGCGCCCGACCGAGCCGATCGCCCGCGAGAAGGGCCAGCTGCGGGAGGGCCTGCGCTACGTCAAGGAGCGGCCCGAGCTGCTCTGGCCGATGGTCCTGGCCGGGTTCATCGGCACCTTCGGCTTCAACTTCCCGACGCTGCTCTCCGGCTTCGCCTACGACACCTTCAAGGTCGGCGCCGGGCAGTACGGCCTGCTGAACACCGCGATGGCGGTCGGCTCGCTGGCCGGCGCGCTGCTCGCGGCCCGCCGGGGCGTGCCCAGGCTGCGCCGGCTGGTGGTGGCGGCGCTGGCCTTCGGCTCGCTGGAGGTGGTGGCCGCGTTCGCACCCGACTACTGGACCTTCGCGGTGCTGCTGACGCTGATCGGGGTGTTCGGACTCAGCTTCAACACCTCCGTCAACTCCATGCTGCAGCTGGCCACCGACCCCGCGATGCGCGGTCGCGTGATGGGCCTGCTGGTGCTGGTCTTCACCGGCGGCACGCCGATCGGCGCCCCGATCGTCGGCTGGGTGACCGCCTCGTACGGGCCCCGGCTCGGCCTGCTGGCCTGCGGACTGGTGTCCGCGCTGGCGGCCGGCGTGGTGGGCCTGGTGCTGGCCCGCAGCGCGGACCTGCGGGTGCGGTTCGACCTGCACCCCGGCCGTGGCGGCCGGGTGGTGGCCTTCGTGCCGCGGACCATCGCCGCCGCCAAGTCGGAGCTGGCGCCCGCCTGCTGACGAAGCGCCATGCCCCGGGGTGGTGGTCCGCCCCGGGGCTTCGGTGCAGGGTCGGAGGTCCTTCGGTGCGGGGTCGAAGGGTCAGGGCCGGATCGCGAGGACCTGGCCGGGCCAGATGCCGTTCGGCTGCTCGGCCTCGAAGGACTCGGTCTCGGTGAACCCGAGCGCCCGGTACTGGCCGACCAGCCTGCGGTCGGCGCCCGCGTAGCAGTCCACCCGCAGCAGGCCGAGGCTGCGCCGGCGGGTCTCCTCGACCGCGTCGGCGATCAGCGCGGTGC
Organism: Kitasatospora sp. NPDC056731; assembly: GCF_040687675.1. Taxonomy (NCBI): domain Bacteria; kingdom Bacillati; phylum Actinomycetota; class Actinomycetes; order Kitasatosporales; family Streptomycetaceae; genus Kitasatospora; species Kitasatospora sp. NPDC056731. The sequence goes on along the minus strand of NZ_JBFBNR010000068.1, from coordinate 29,050 downwards.
CGATCCCCGAGCCCTTGCGGCTGCGGTCGGTGACCAGGATGCGGACGTACAGCTCGGGCTCGTCCACTGCGGGGATGTACTTCCCCCGCTGCTCGGACAGCACGCAGCAGCCGACGGTGCGGCCCTCGTCGTCCTCGGCGAGGCGGATCAGGAACGGTTCGGTGGCGTACTCGGAGACCTGCTCGACCCGGGCCGGGATGGTGCTGAAGGGCTGGTCGCCCCACTGGCCGGTGCGGCCCTGGCCGGCCAGCCAGCCCACGGCGCTGTCGAGCAGGGCGAGGATGTCGGGAATGTCGTCCGGTCCCCCGGTGCGGATCTTCATAGGAAACGTTCTAGCCCAAACCGCCTCGCGCGGGAAGATGTCCACATGAGGCTCTTCGTGGCGGTGCTGCCGCCGGTCAACGTGCTGCAGGGGCTGTCGGACGCGGTGGCGCCGGTGCGCGGGCTGCCCGGGGCGGACCGGCTGCGCTGGACCACCGTCGAGGGCTGGCACCTGACCCTGGCCTTCCTCGGCGAGGTGCCGGCCGAGGAACTGCCGGAGCTGGAGGCGGGCCTGGCCGCCGTCGCCGAGGTGCACCCGGTGCACCGGCTGCGGCTGTCCGGCGCCGGCCGGTTCGGCGACCGGGTGCTCTGGGTCGGGGTGGAGGGGCAGACCTGGGCGCTGCGCCGGCTCGCCGAGGCCGTGTCCGAGGCCACCGCCGCGGTGACCGGGGAGGTCGACGCCTTCGCCTTCCACCCGCACCTCACGCTCGCCCGGGCCGGCTCCTCGCGCGGCCACCGGCGGGCCGTCCAGCGGCTCGCGGCGGCCGAGCTGGACACCCTGGCGGCCGCGCTGGCCGACTACCGGGGGCCCGAGTGGGAGGCCGCCGAGCTGCACCTGATGCAGAGCGACCTGGACGGCGGCTTCGCCCACTACTCGTCGCTGCGCGCCTGGCCGCTCGCCGACTGGAGCTGAGCCGGGGCGCGGTCGGGCCCGGGGCGGCGGTTTGGGTCCGGGTGGTCGTTGAGCCCGGGGTGGCCGTTGGGCCCGGAGCGGCCGTTGGGCCCGGGGCTCCGGTCCGTCGTCGGGTGGGCCGGAGGTACGCTCGTTGACCGTGGATCCCAAGACTCGAATGCGTATCGTGACCGGCACCCTGGTGCTGCTGCTGGTCGTCGTGCTGATCAGCTCGATGGTCGGCGGGTAGGCCCGGCCGGCGGGCCCGCCTACCCGGCCCAGCTGGTCGGCCCCGCCGCAACGGCTGAGGGCCACCGCCCGGAGGCGGTGGCCCTCAGCCGTGCACGGGATCGCTCAGAGCTGCTCGACCACGTAGTCGATGCAGTGGGTGAGCGCCTCGACGTCCGCCGGGTCGATCGCCGGGAACATCGCGACGCGCAGCTGGTTGCGGCCCAGCTTGCGGTACGGCTCGGTGTCCACGATGCCGTTGGCACGCAGTGCCTTGGCGACGGCGGCGGCGTCCACCGACTCGTCGAAGTCGATGGTGCCGACCACCTGGGAGCGCTCGGCCGGGTTCGCCACGAACGGGCTGGCGTAGGAGGACTTCTCGGCCCACGCGTACAGCCGGGACGAGGAATCAGCCGTACGGGCGACGGCCCAGTCGAGCCCGCCGTTGCCGTTCAGCCATTCCAGCTGGTCGGCCAGCAGGAACAGGGTGGAGATCGCCGGGGTGTTGTACGTCTGGTCCTTCGACGAGTTGTCGATGGCCGTCGGCAGGTCGAAGAACGGCGGGATGTACCGGCCGGAGCCGGCGATCTCGGCGGCGCGCTCCAGGGCGGCCGGGGAGAACGCGGCCAGCCACAGGCCGCCCTCGGAGGCGAAGGACTTCTGCGGGGCGAAGTAGTAGACGTCGGTCTCGGTGATGTCCACCGGCAGGCCGCCGGCGCCCGAGGTGGCGTCCACCAGGACCAGCGAGCCCTCGTCCGCGCCCACCGGGCGCTTGATCGGCATCGCGACGCCGGTCGAGGTCTCGTTGTGGGTGAGCCCGTAGACGTCGACGCCGGCCTCGGCGACCGGCAGCGGGTGGGTGCCCGGGGCGGTCTTGATGACGCTCGGCTCGGCGAGCCACGGCGCGGCCTTGACCGAGGAGGCGAACTTGGAGGAGAACTCGCCGAAGTCCAGGTGCTGGGACTTCTCCCGCACCAGGCCGAACGCGGCGATGTCCCAGAAGGCGGTGGAGCCGCCGTTGCCGAGGACGACCTGGTAGCCCTCGGGGAGCGAGAAGAGGCTGCTCACGCCCTCGCGTACGCGCTTGACCAGGTTCTTGACCGGGGCCTGGCGATGCGAGGTGCCGAGCAGGGAGGTCTGGGTGGCGGCGAGGGCACTCAGGGCCTCGGGGCGCACCTTGGACGGTCCGCAGCCGAAACGGCCGTCTGCGGGCTTGATGTCAGCGGGGATCTGGATCTGAGCCACGCGCGCAGCCTACCGGCCGGGGAACCGCCGGGGGTACGGTCGTCCGCACGCTGAGACTGTGATCTTCACGGCTCCCAGCTGCGGAAACAGCGGGCCCGAACTGCGGAAACAGCGGGCCCGACGGAGGCCGGACCCGCTGCTCGGGGGTGGTGCGGACGCGGAGCGCCCGGGGCGCCCGGGGGCGTTCGGCGGGCGCTCGGTGGCGCTCGGTGGGCTCAGTGGCCGATGGCGTCCCAGCCCTCGATCTCCTCGGGGCGGCGCGGGCCGGGGCCGATGTAGCGCGCGGCGGGGCGCACGAGCCGGCCGGTGCGCTTCTGCTCCAGGATGTGCGCCGACCAGCCCGCGGTGCGCGCACAGGTGAACATCGAGGTGAACATGTGCGCCGGCACCTCGGCGAAGTCCAGCATGATCGCGGCCCAGAACTCGACGTTGGTGGCCAGCACGCGGTCGGGGCGGCGGTTGTGCAGCTCCTCCAGCGCGGCCTTCTCCAGCGCCTCGGCGACCTCGAAGCGCGGCGCGCCGAGCTCCTTGGCGGTGCGGCGCAGCACGCGGGCGCGCGGGTCCTCGGCGCGGTAGACGCGGTGGCCGAAGCCCATCAGGCGCTCGCCGCGGTCCAGCGCGTTCTTGACCCAGGTGGTGGCGTCGCCGGTGCGCTCGATCTCCTCGATCATGCCGAGCACGCGGGACGGCGCACCGCCGTGCAGCGGGCCGGACATCGCGCCGACCGCGCCGGAGAGCGCGGCCGCCACGTCGGCGCCGGTGGAGGCGATGACGCGGGCGGTGAAGGTGGAGGCGTTCATGCCGTGCTCGGCGGCGGAGGTCCAGTAGGCGTCGATGGCCTTGACGTGCTTCGGGTCCGGCTCGCCGCGCCAGCGGATCATGAACCGCTCGACGACCGTCTCGGCCTTGTCGATCTCGCTCTGCGGGACCATCGGCAGGCCCTGGCCGCGGGCCGACTGGGCCACGTAGGACAGCGCCATCACGGCGGCGCGGGCGAGGTCGTCGCGGGCCTGCTCGGCGGAGATGTCGAGCAGCGGCTTGAGGCCCCAGACCGGGGCGAGCATGGCGAGCGCGGACTGCACGTCGACCCGGATGTCACCGGAGTGCACCGGGATCGGGAACGGCTCGGCGGCCGGCAGGCCGGGGTTGAACTTGCCGTCCACCAGCAGGCCCCAGACGTGGCCGAAGGAGACGTGGCCCACCAGGTCGTCGATGTCGACACCGCGGTACCGCAGCGCGCCGCCTTCACGGTCGGGTTCGGCGATCTCGCTCTCGAACGCGACGACTCCCTCAAGCCCGGGTACGAAGTCGGACATACGACGGCTCCTTCAGTTCTGCGATCGGCGCTGCGCCGTGGTGGGGCGGCGCGCCAGTGACCGAATGGTGGTTGGCACTCGGTGCCAGAGTGACAGGCACCGGGTGCATTGCGCCATACACCACCATGGTGATGTTGCGCTTGGGCCCGCTTGACTTTTCCGCCGAGGGTCGGTCGTGCCCGGGAATCTCCGGAACCAAACGCCTGGTTCGGGACAATTCACCTTACGGGGGGCGGTCGAGCGGTGGCGGGACACCTTATCTCCCACCGGGGTTTGTCCGGAGGTAGCGGTGCCGGTTGCTTGTCGTACGGGATGATGTTGACGTGCAGACCCCGGAACGCGCCCAGTCGACGCCCCTGAGCCCCGCCACCCGGATCCTGGCCGACGATGCCCGGCCCGGACCGGACCTCACCGTGATGCGCAAGCACTACACCCACGAGGGCCTGGTCGAGGAACAGCTCGCGCCCGAGCCGATCGCCCAGTTCACCCGCTGGTTCCACGAGGCGGACGACGCCGGGGTGGTCGAGCCCAACGCGATGGTGCTCTCCACCGCCGACGCCCAGGGGCGGCCCAGCTCGCGCACCGTCCTGCTCAAGGGCTACGACGCGCGCGGCTTCGTCTTCTTCACCAACTACGGCTCCCGCAAGGGTTCCGAGCTCGCCGCCAACCCGCACGCCGCGCTGCTGTTCCCGTGGATCGCGCTGGCCCGCCAGGTGATCGTCCAGGGGAGGGTGGAGAAGGTCGGCCGGGACGAGACCGCCGCCTACTTCCGCACCCGGCCGCACGGCTCGCAGCTCGGCGCCTGGGCCAGCGAGCAGTCCAGCCCGGTCGGCGGGCGCGACGTCCTCGAACAGCGCTACGCCGAACTGGAGCGCCGCTACCCGGAGGGCGAGGGCGTGCCCGTGCCGCCGTTCTGGGGCGGGTACCGGGTGATCCCGGAGAGCGTGGAGTTCTGGCAGGGGCGGGAGAACCGACTGCACGACCGGCTGCGCTACTTCGCCGATCCGGCCGGAGCGGGCGGGTGGCGGGTGGAGCGGCTCTGCCCGTAGCGGGCGGGTCTGCGAGGCGTTCGAATACCGGCGGGTCCGCCGGCGGGTCCGCCGTTGGGCTGGTCGGGTTCGTCGGGTCCGCCGTCGTGCGGAGGCGGGGGAGTGCGGGGCGCTGTCGAATCGCGCCAACCGGCCTTTGCCGACCGGTGGTTCGGGTGGGGCGTGAGCGTCGGGAGAACGGGCTCCGGCCGCGCCGGTGGAGCGGGTCGGGCCGGGGCGGCGGCCGTACGTTGGCGCAGGGGCGCCGCCGGGGTGGGTTCGGCGGCGCGAAGCCGTGCCCCTGTGCGCCGGTCAGGTGCCGTCACGCGACCGCCGAGTGGGTGAACTTTTGGCGAGACTTCGCTGCGTGAAGGGGGTAGTGGGCTGTTAGGGGCGCGCAAGAGCACGGCGCAGCCCACGTGCTGGCAGTACCCTGGTCGACTAGGCCGACGTATATACCCGGCCCTGCTTCTCTCTAACCCCCATCGTGGAAGAGAATCGAACATGACACCCGCACTGGACACCATGCCCCGCACTGAACTGACGGAGCCTCAGGGCGAAATCCGGCCTTCACTGGCCGACCTCGCCCAGCTCGGCGCCGAGGAACTCTCTGCCAGGATCCGACGAGCCCTGCCCGACACCGGTGCGGGTGCGGTGCCGGTCGCGGCCTTCAACTCCTCCATCTGATCGGCCGACTGACCGTCGGCTCCGGCTGAATCCGATCGACCATGACGCCAACTCCGCTGCCTTTCACCCAATTCGTCGTGAAAGTGCACAGCCGGTGTGATCTTGCCTGCGATCACTGCTACGTGTACGAGCACGCCGACACCAGTTGGCGTCGACGCCCCAAGGTCATCGGTGACGAAGTCCTGAACAAGATCGCCGAGCGGATCGGCGACCACGCGGCCGCACACCGGCTGCCCGCCGTCCGGGTCGTCCTGCACGGGGGAGAACCCCTGCTCGCCGGCCCGGACCGGTTACGCCACGCGGCCAAGGCGCTCCGGGCGGCCCTGCCGCCCGGCTGCGCACTCGACCTGCGCATCCACACCAACGGCGTCCAACTGGACGACGCCTACTGCGAACTCTTCGCCGAAGTCGGCATGAGGGTCGGCATCTCACTCGACGGCGACCGCGCCGCCAACGACCGCCACCGCCGCTTCGCCGACGGCCGCAGCAGCCACCCGCACGTCCTGCGGGCGGTCGAGCGGCTGCGCCGGCCTGCGTACCGGCACCTCTACGCCGGGCTGCTCTGCACCGTCGACATCGAGAACGACCCGGACGCCGTCTACCGCGCCGTGGCCGAACTCGACCCCCCCGCCGTCGACTTCCTGCTGCCGCACGCCACCTGGGAGGACCGGCCGAAACCGGCCGCCGACGGTGCGCAAACGCCGTACGCGGACTGGCTGTTGGCCGTGTACCGGAGATGGGACGCCGACGGCCGCCCGTTCGCCGTCCGCACCTTCGAATCCGTCCACCGGACGTTGCACGGGCTCTCCAGCCTCACCGAATCGCTCGGGCTGGAACCCTCCGACCTCGTCGTCCTGGAGACGGACGGCAGCTTCGAACAGGCCGACAGCCTCAAGACCGCCTACGACGGCGCGCCGGAGACGGGGTACGACGTCTTCACGCACAGCCTCGACCAGGTCGCGCTGCACCCCGGCATGACCGCCCGCCAGTCGGGGCTGGCCGGGCTGAGCGCCGCCTGCCGGGCCTGCCCGGTCGTCCGCAGCTGCGGCGGCGGCCTGTACGCCCACCGGTACCGGGCCGACACGGGCTTCGACAATCCCTCCGTCTACTGCGGTGACCTCATGAAGCTCATCAACGAACTCGCCGGCGACGCCGCCGGTTCCGCTGTCGGTTCCGCCTCTGGTTCCGCCGCCGCGATGGGTCCTTCCGTGCCCGCCCAGGCCGGGGAGCCGGTGGTGCCGGCCACCCTCACCGAGCGGCAGCTCGACCAGCTCGCCCGCGGGTACGGGGACCAGGACACCGTACGGGCCCTGTCCCGCGCCCAACTCGCCCTCACCCGGGCCATGCTGGCCGCCGCCTGGGACGCCTCCGGGCAGCCCGGATCGGCGGCCTGGGCGCTGCTGTCCGAACTCGACGCGAGCGCACCCGCCGCCGTCGACGCCGTCCTCGCCCACCCGTACGCCCGTGCCTGGGCCGCCCGCCGGCTCGCCGGGGACCTCACCGTCGGGCTCGGCCCGCTGGCCGCCCTGGCCGCCGCCGCCGCCGTCCGCGCCGGTCGGGGGGACACGGTCGCGGTGCCGGTGCGCGGCGGGTGGCTGCACCTGCCGACCCTCGGGCGGACCGCCGCCCCGGACGGGGAGGCGGTCGTCACCGGCCTGGCCGACGGGTTCAGCGTGCGGGCGTCCGACGGATCGGTGTCCGCCGCCCTGGACCAGCCGCTGCGGCGGGTCCGGCTGGCCGGAGGGTGGACGGTCACCCTGGAGGACGTTGACCCGCTGCGCGACAGCCACGACCACGCCGTGGCCGGCCGGCTCTCCGACGGCGAACTGCTCGACTGGACAGGCGCGTTGCGCGAAGCCTGGGAACTGCTCGGGCACGACCTGCCCGCGTACGCGGAAGGCCTCCGGGCCGGCCTCACCACCATCACCCCGCTACGGGCGGGCCCCACCGGGCGGGACGTCAGCTCGGCCGCCCGGCAGGCCCACGGCGCGGTCGGCATCGCCCGGCCCGCGACCGCGCCGACGCTCGCACTGCTGCTCGCGCACGAGTTCCAGCACGTCAAACTCGGCGCCGTACTGGACCTGTTCGACCTCCACGACCCGGCCGACGACCAGCTGTACCTCGCGCCGTGGCGGCCCGACCCGCGCCCGCTCGAAGGCCTGCTCCAGGGCACCTACGCGCACCTCGCCGTCACCGAGTACTGGGGCACCCGCGCGCTCGCCTACGACGGGCTGCCGGGCGAGGCCGCCGACCGGGCGCGCACCCAGTTCGCGCTCTGGCGCCGGTACACCGCCGAAGCCGTCGACCGGCTGGCCGGATCCGGCGCCCTCACGGCGCTCGGCTTGCGCTTCGCCGACGGCATGCGTGAGAGCGTCGCACCGTGGCTCGCCGTACCGGTGCCCGCCGCCGCCGAACGGGCCGCCGAACGGGCCCGCCGCGAGCGCGGTCACGGGCGCGGCCACGCCCGCCACGCCGAGGTCTGACCCACAGAGGAGCGGCCATGCGCACCGTCACTGCTCTCACCGTCACTGCTCTCACCGATACCGCCCTCACCGCTGGGGGTCTGGTCGCCGGGTTCGCCCAACTCGGCGTCCTCCCGGGCATGGTGGTGCACGTCGAGGCCTCCCTGCGCGCCCTCGGCCCGGTGGACGGCGGCGCCGCCACCGTCGCCGACGCGTTGCTCCACGTCCTCGGCCCCGGCGGCACCCTGGTCGCCTACACCGCCACCCCCGAGAACTCCGCCACCTCGCGCATCCACCAGACCGCCACCGCCGGCCTCACCCCGGCCGAGACCGCCGCTTACCGGGCCCGGATGCCGCGGTTCGACCCGGCGACCACCCCCTGCTCGCCGACCATGGGCGCCCTCTCCGAGGAGATCCGCACCCGCCCCGGCGCCCTGCGCAGCCGCCACCCCCAGACCTCCTGGACGGCCCTCGGCCGGCACGCCCACGAGATCACCGCCCACCACCCCCTCACCTCCCACCTCGGCCCCGAGTCCCCGCTCGGACGCCTCTACGACCTCGACGCCCGGGTGCTGATGCTCGGCGTCCCGATGGCCCGCTTCACCGCCTTCCACCTCGCCGACCAGCGCATGCCCGACGTCCCCCTGCGCGAATACCGCTGCGTCGGCCCCGACGGCTGGCTCACCTTCCGGGCCCCCGAGCTCGACGACCTCCACTTCGCCGACCTCGGCACCCGCGTCCTCGCCGCCGCCACCGGCATCACCACCACCCACCTCGGCACCACCGACTGCCGCCTCGTCCCCGTCCGCGAAGCCGTCGACCTCGCCGAACACCTCCTCCGCCCCTGACCGTCCTGTTCAGCGCCCTGGTGCGTAGGAAGTCGGCCCCACCGACTTCCTACGCGATCGAAGCGCGGTCGGTGGTGGTGGTTGGGGGAGGGAGGCCGGAGCTGGGCCGGTTCGGCGTGACCGTCGGTGTAGACGGGGCACAGTCCGTCTGGCTGGATGATCCTGGTAGCACCGTCGCGGTCCGTTGACGACCGCTCCGTGCCGCTCTAGAACGGAGCACAGGCCCCGGACACGGACTGCCGGGGGCGCCCCCCGAGAGATCCTGAGGAGCAATGCCATGGCTCCAGACGACAACGGCTGCCCGGTGCTGGACATGACCGGCCGGGCCCTGCACCAGCAGAACGCGGAGCTCCGCGCCGCCGGGCCCGCAGTGCGGGTCGAACTCCCCGGCGGCATCGTCGCCTGGTCCGTGACCCGCAGCTCGGTGATCCGCGCCCTGACCGGCGATCCGCGGGTCTCCCGCGACCCGCGCAAGCACTGGCCCGGCCTGGCCTCGGTGCCCGAGGGGTGGCCGATGGGCCCGATCGCGTTCCAGCAGAACTTCTTCAACCGCTACGGCGACGAACACCGCTCGGCGCGACGACGGATGGCGCCCTCGTTCTCGCCCCGCCGGGTGTCCTCGCTGCGGCCCGGGATCGAGGCGACGACCGCCGCCCTGGTCGGCGCGTTCCGTGACCTCGCCCCCGGCGAGGCCGTGGACATCCGCCGGGCCCTCTCGCTCCCGCTCACCATGACGGTGATCTGCGACCTCTTCGGCGTACCCGCCGACATGCGGCCGCAGATCGGCCGGTCGATGGACACCCTGCTGACGACGACGGCGACGACCGAACAGATGACGGTCGCGCGGGCGGAGATCAACGTGGTGCTGGTCGAACTGCTGGAGCTCAAACGGCGCGACCCCGGGCCCGACCTCGCCAGCGACGTGGCCGCCGTCAGGACCGGCGGCGACACGGGCCGCGCCGAGGAGGAGTCCCGCGACGAACTCTTCCTGATGCTCGGCGCCGGGTACGAGACGGCGGTCAACCTCATCACCAGCGCTGTCCAGGCGCTCCTCACCCACCCCCGCTACCTGGCCCAGGTCCGGGCGGGCACCCTCGCGTGGGAGGACGTCATCGAGGAGACCCTGCGCCACGAGAGCCCGGTGATGCACATCCCGCTCCGCTACCCGCTGGAGGACATCGACCTCGGCGACGGAGTGGTCATCCGCCAGGGCGAGCCGATCCTGCTCGGATTCGGCGCGGCCGGCCGGGACCCGGAGGTCCACCCGGACCGGCCGGACGACTTCGACCCGACCCGCCCCGACAAGGAGCACCTGTCCTTCGGCTACGGCCCGCACTTCTGCCTCGGCGCACCCCTGGCCCGGCTGGAGGCCGAAGTGGCCCTGGGTGGCCTCTTCGGCGCCTACCCCGGCAGCGTCCTGGACCCGGCCAGCCCGACGCCGGCCCGCCTGGAGTCCGTGATCATAAGCGGCCCGGCCGAGCTCTGGATCGTCCCGAGGCCCACCGCAGTGTGACGGCGGCACCTGGGGGAAGGGCGGCTCCCGCGAGTTCGCGGGAGCCGCCCTTCTGCGCTGCGTGGGTCAGGCGGTGAAGTGGTCGAACTCGCCGGCCTTGGCGCCGAGGACCCAGGCGTTGAGCTTGGCGCGGGTGGTGGTGACGATGTGGGCGGGGTCGTCGGACTCGCGGATGTAGACGAGGGCGCCGGCGGATGCAATTTCGACGCAGTTGGTCTCGTAACTGAAACTGGACTTCTGCCAGATGAGCCGTTCCATGCCTACCTTCCCTGTACTGCGTAACGAATGTGCTGGAGCAAACCCCATGAGTCGCGATAGGCGGGGGAGGGTCCGGGCGCAGAGGCGCTCAGGGGTGGGAGCGCCGCGCCTCTGAGGCGTTCGAACTTCCGCCGGTATGACGATACTGCTTCAGGATCGCCCAGGAACGGGACGCCGTGCGGCTGCTCCATCAAGACGGTGTCCAGCTTCGGGTGCTGGCCGTGTAGCAGCATGAACGGGATGTCGGTCGAGGCGAAGACTGTGCAGCCGAACGGCAGGATCTGGATGGTCACATGGGGCAGCTTGCCGACGTCGATCAGGTAGTTCAGCTGGTCGCGCATGACGGTTGGACCGCCGTACATCGCGTGTAGCGCGGCCTCGTGGATCACGGCATGGAAGGGTGTTCCGTTCTCGACGCTCAGGATCTCCTGGCGGGCGCGGCGAAACTCGACCTTCTTCTCGGCGTATTCGAGGATGATCTCGCTGTAGGCCTTGGTCTGGAGCAGCCCTGGGATCAGAAGAGTCTCGTAGCTTTCCAAGCGGGTCGCATCGGCCTCGTACTCGGCGAGGTCGAGGGCTGAGGGGTGAACGTAGCCACGGTAGTCGGTCCACCAGCCCTTGCCGTTGCTCTGGCCTATGGCGAGAAGAGCAGCGCGGTACTCGGGATCGTTGGCATGGCAGGCGTCGAGCCAGATGTGCAGGCGGTCGAGGTTGAGACTCAGCCTCCCGGCCTCGGTGTGGCTGACGGCTGGCCCCTTCATGCCCATCAGCGCGCCGATCTCCGGTGCCGACACGCCTGCGGTGTCGCGTAGACGGCGCAGTTCCTCACCGAAGCGGCGCTGTCGTTCACTGATCTCGGTCCTGAGTCCCACGGGCATGCCTCCTTGCGCGCTCACGCTACTCGCAGTGCGGGGGAAATTACAGTTAGTGTTGCATCGTTGGACCTTGTCCCCTTACAGTCCAATCACAACCGCGCATCAGACGGGTCGTCAGTTGCGTCTGTGCGTAGCCCCTCTGCACCGCTGGGAGATTCCCCATGTGTGACCCCAACCTCAACTCCCCCTCCCTCACCGTCTCTCGCGAGGCGTTGCGCGACACCATGGCGCGCGCCGGGTACCCCAACTCCTCCATCGGGGATGCCGAACTCGCGCTCGTGGAGCTGGTGGTGAACGCCTGGCGGCACGGGTTGACCGCCGCGCCCGTCGTCCTGGTCGCCGTCGTCCACGGGACGCTCCGCGTCACCGTCGCGGACCGCAGTCCCGTGCTGCCCGAGCAGCGGAAGCCCGACCCGTTCGCCCAGTCCGGGCGGGGGTTGATGCTGGTGGAGGGGCTCATGCACCGCTGGGGTGCGGAGCCGCAGAAGCTGGGCAAGCGGGTCTGGTTCGAGCTGGACGGCGCCGCGTGATCGCCCACCACCCGATCCACCCCGCCGACCCGGCCCTGCGGCAGCTCACCGGCCGGCAGGTCACCGAACTGATCGTCGATCTCCGCACGGAAGGCCGGGAGTTCGGCCTCCTCTGGCCGTCCGCCCAGCCCGGCGAGACCGATCTGAACAGCCGCGCCCTGGTCTCCATCGGCAACATCCCGGCCAGCACCTTGATCAACCTGCTGGCTCTGCTGCGCGAGTTCAAGCGCCGGCGGGGCCGGGCGTGACGGGCATGCTGGTCCTGATCCTGCTGGCCGCCGCCGTCGGCGGTGTCTGCCAGGCCCGGTCCGAGCGGCTTCGGGATCGACGGGATCGGACATAGGTGCCATGCATGGCACGCGGGCCCGCCTTCTCCAGGCGGGCCCACGCCATTTCGGGCCGTGGAGGTCAGGCGATGAAGTGGTCGAACTCGCCGGCCTTGGCGCCGAGGAGCCAGGCGTTGAGCTTGGTGCGGGTGGTGGTGACGATGTGGCCGGGATTGTCGGACTCGCGGAGGTAGACGAAGTCGCCCTCGGAGGCGATCTCGATGCAGTCCGCCTGGTCACCGCTGAAGCTCGGCTTCTGCCAGTTGAGGTGGTCCATGGCTACCTTCCCTGTACTCCGTGTCGGGCGCGCTGGAGCAGGCCCCGGGAGCCACGATAAGCGGGCGCACAGCCGCGTCGTTTCGGTCATGTCAATTCGTACGACTCGTTGTGCTATTCCCTTGGGTCCTCACTCGTTCCTACACTGAGACCCCGCCGCACGGGGGCTGCGGGAACCAGGTTGCCGACGGGCCCGGGGGAGGCGCGTGTGAACGACCGTGGCTGGGACGAGGATGATGCCCGGCCGTACTTCTTCCTCTCCTACGCGCACACCCCGAAGGCCGGCACGCGCGGCGCCGGTGATCCGAACCACTGGGTCCGCCAGCTGTACCGGGACCTGTGCGAGGCGGTGCTGCAACTGACCACGGTCCCGGCCGGGGTGCCGGTCGGCTTCATGGACGAGTCCATGCACCAGGGGGAGTTGTGGGCGGAGCGGCTGTCGGAGGAGCTGGCGACGTGCCGGGTGTTCGTGCCGCTGTACTCGCCCCGGTACTTCAACAGCGTGCCGTGCGGGCAGGAGTGGCACGCCTTCACCCGCCGCCCGGTGTACCCGGCGACGATCGACGCGGAGCGCACCAGCGGTATCGTGCCGGTGCTGTGGGCGCCGATGAGCCGCTACCGGCTGCCCAAGGTCGCCAGTGAACTCCAGTTCAACCACGCCAGTTTCGGGCCGGACTACGCCACCGAGGGCCTGTACGCGCTGATGAAGCTCACCTACTTCCGCTCCGCCTACGAGCTGGCCGTGCACCGGCTGGCGGCGCGGATCGTGCAGGTGGCGGAGGAGACGGTGATCCCGGTCGGGCGGCGGCTGGACTTCAACGGGCTGCCCAGCGCCTTCAATGTGAGCGCGCCGACCAAGCAGCTGCGGATCTCCGTACTCTCCTACCACCAGGGCGAGTTGCCGCCCGACCGCAATCCCGACTTCTACGGCACCCGGCGCACCGACTGGCACCCCTATCGCCCGGCCGGCTCGCCGATCGCCCAGCACGCGGTGCGGCTGGCCCGGCAGTTGGGGTTCCAGCCGACCGTGCACGAGTTCGACGACGAGGTCGAGTCGATCATCGAGGGGGAGGCGGCCGCCCCCGGCCTGCTCCTGCTCGACCGGTGGGCGCTGCGCGATCCGGACCGCCGGGAGCTCGTCCGCCGCTTCGACCGCTCGGACGCCACCTGGGTGAGCGTCCTGGAGCCGTGGAACACCGAGGACCCCGAGTGCGAGGAACGCGGCGGCGACCTCGGCGAGTTGAGCGACCAGGCGTTGCGCATCACCCGGCGGGCGAGCCGCCCCAGCTTCCTCGGCGTGAGCGGCCCGACCGGGCTGAACACCCTGGAGGACTTCGACGACGCGCTGCCCCGGGCCGCCATGAAGGCCAAGTACGCCTTCGAGGGCCGCACCAGGGCCGAGCCGGAGGATCCGCCGCCGCCCCGCCCGAACCTGCGGGACGCGTTCCGGCGCGGCCCTGGCACGGCCCCGTTCGGCCGGGACGCCCCCCTCGGGCAGGACGGCTCCGGACCCGACGACCACCCAGACCGTGACGACGGCGATGACCCCGATGACGGGATGGCGCCCTTGGGAGGACGACCCAGATGAGCGAGAACCCCACCAGGAACTTCCGCGTCGGGGGCCTCACCGTGGCCGAACTGGCCGCCCAGCGGGAGGCCGAGCGACGGTCCGTGGAGCAGGACCGCAATGGCCGGATCATCACCTTCTACTCCTACAAGGGCGGTACCGGGCGCACCATGGCGCTCGCCAACACCGCCTGGATCCTGGCCGCCAACGGCTACCGGGTCCTCACCGTGGACTGGGACCTGGAGGCGCCGGGCCTGGCCAAGTTCTTCCACCCCTTCCTCGACCCGGCCTCGCTGGCCGGCACGACCGGGATGATGGACCTGATCGCCGAGTACCGCGAGGAGGCCCTGCGTCCGGTCGAGCACGCCGAGGGCTGGCACCTGGACTTCGCCAGGGTGCACCCGCACGCGCTGTCGCTGTCCTGGCCGCTGTTCCCGACCGGGGGCAGCCTGGACTTCCTGTCCGCCGGCCAGTTCAACCGGGACTACTCCGAGGCCGTCACCCACCTGGACTGGGACATCTTCTACGACCGCTTCGACGGCGGGCAGTTCTTCGACGCCCTCAAGGCCGACATGAGCAAGCGGTACGACTACGTGCTCATCGACTCGCGCACCGGCCTGTCCGACATCGCCGAGATCTGCACTGTCCAGATGCCCGACGACCTGGTGGTCTGCTTCACCCTGAGCGACCAGTCCATCGACGGCGCCTCCCGGATCGCCCAGCACATCCACGACCGCTACCGCGAGCGCGGCATCCGCATCCTGCCCGTCCCGATGCGCATCGACGAGGGCGAGAAGGAGAAGGCCGACGCCGGCCGCTCCCTCGCCCGGGTCCGCTTCGACGGGCTGCCGGCCGGCCTCAACGGCGAGGAACTCGCCTCCTACTGGGGCTCGGTGGAGATCCCGTACCGGCCGTTCTACGCCTACGAGGAGATCCTCGCCACCTTCGGCGACCAGACCGGCACCCCCACCTCGATGCTCGCCGCCTGCGAGCGCCTCACCGCGATGATCACCCAGCGCAAGGTCACCTCCCTGCCGGTGATGGACGAGGAACTGCGGCTGCGCTACGTGGACGCGTTCACCCGCCGCCGCCCGTCCGTCCCCGCCGACCTCTACCTCTCCTACGTCCCCGAGGACCGGATGTGGGCGGACTGGATCGAGTCCGTGCTCACCCGGGCCGGCTTCCGGGTGCTGCCCCGCGACCTCAGCGCCGGCACCGACCCGCGCGAGGAGACCGAACGTGGCATCGACGCCGCCTACCGGACCGTCGCCGTGCTCTCGCCCGCCTACCAGCGCTCCCCGCAGGCCCGGGCGCTGTGGGAGTCCGTGGTCAACTCCGACCCCGCCGGCACCCGGCGCCAGCTCGTCCCCGTCCGCGTCGGCGACGTCAGGCTCACCGCGCCCTTCAGCAACCGCAACCCCGTCGACCTCGTCGGCCGCGACGAGACGCAGTCCGTCCAGACCCTGCTGCGCGCCCTTGGCCGCGGCGACGTCGCCCTGACCGAGCCCAACGGCAGCGGACCGCGCTTCCCCGGCAGCAAGCCGACCGTGTGGGACGTCCCGCCGCGCAACCCCTCCTTCACCGGCCGCGCCGCCGTCCTGGAGCAGCTGCGCAACCAGCTGCGCGGCGGCATGGCGGCCGTCCTGCCCACCCCGCAGACGCTGTACGGGCTCGGCGGCGTCGGCAAGACCCAGGTCGCGCTGGAGTACGCGCACCGGTTCATGTCCGACTACGACCTGGTCTGGTGGATCGACGCCGAACAGACCGAACTCGTCGCCCCCGCCCTCGCCGACCTCGCCCGCCGGCTCGGCCTGCGCGTCGGCGACTCCGTCACCGAAGCCGCCGAGGCCGCCCGGGAGGCGCTGCGCCGCGGCGTGCCCACCTCGCGCTGGCTGCTGATCTTCGACAACGCCGACGAACCGGCCGAGATCCGCCGCTTCTTCCCCGGCGGCTCCGGCCACATCCTGGTCACCTCCCGCAACCAGGCCTGGACCGGGCACGCCGAGGCGCTGGAGGTGGACGTCTTCACCCGCGGCGAGAGCGTCGAACACCTGTGCCGGCGCGCCCGCGGCCTCTCCCGCCCGGACGCCGACCGGGTCGCCGAGGCGGTCGGCGACCTGCCGCTCGCCGTCGAGGTCGCGGCCGCCTGGCTGGACACCACCGGCACCCCGGTGGAGACCTACGTCGCCCAACTGCACGCCGAGGCGGCCCGCGCACTGGCCGTCGCCCGCCCCGCCGACTACCCGACCCCGGTCGGCGCGACCTGGAACGTCTCCATCGGCCGGCTGCGCCAGCAATCCCCGGCCGCCGTCCGGCTGTTGCAGCTCTGCGCGTTCTTCGCGCCCGAGCCGATCTCGATGAACCTCTTCTACAGCGACCAGATGATCCGGGCGCTGGTGAAGTACGACGCCGACCTCAGCGACAAGTTCATGCTGGGCAAGGTGATCCAGGCGATCGGCCGGTACGCGCTGGCCAAGGTCGACGCCGGCAGCAACAGCTTCCAGGTGCACCGGCTCGTCCAGGCGGTGATCCGGGCCGAGATGACCGACGACGAACAGGAGATCGCCGTCCACGAGGTGCATCGCATCCTCACCGGCGCCCGGCCCGTCCTCGGCGACACCGACGACCCCGCCAACTGGCCCGCCTTCGACGAGATCTGGCCGCACCTGTCGCCCTCCAAGGCGCACAACTGCGACGAGGCGGACACCCGCCAACTGCTCATCGACCGCGTCCGCTACCTCTGGAAGCGCGGCGAACTCGACCGCGCCCGCGACCTCGGCCACGCCCTGGACACCGAGTGGACCAACAAGCTCGGCGAGAACGACCGGCAGACCCTGCTGCTGCGCTTCCAACTCGCCAACGTGCTGCGCTCCCAGGGCAACTACGCCGAAGCCCTGGCCCTGGACGAGGACACCCTGGAACGCCAGCGGGCCCTGCTCGGCGAGCACCACCCGTACACCCTGATGACGGCCGGCTCCCTCGGCGCCGACCGCCGGGCACTCGGCCGGTTCCAGGCCGCCCTCGACCTCGACCGCGAAATCCTCGACCAGTTCCGCGAGTTGTTCGGCGACGACAACCCGCGCACGCTCTCCATGGCCAACAACCTGGCCATCGACTACCGGCTCGTCGGCAACAGCGAGGCCGCCCGCGAACTCGACCAGGAAACCCTCGACCGGCGCACCGCCGTCCTCGGCCCCCGGCACCCCTACACCCTCTCCACCAAGTCCAACCTCGCCCGCGACCTGCGCGAACTCGGCGACTACCGCGGCTCGGTGGACCTGCTCCAGGAAGTCACCTCCGACCTCGGCGACGTCCTCGACCCCGACCTGCCGGAGAACCTGCGCAACGCCAAGTCCCTGGCCGTCTCACTGCGCCGCATCGGCGCCCTCGCCGAGGCCCGCCGGATCACCAAGGAGACCTACGAGCGCTACCTGGAGCGCTACGGCGCCGACGCCCCCGACGCGCTCGCCTGCGCGCTCAACCTGGCCGCCGACCACAGCGCCTCCGGCGACAAGGAGGCCGCCCGCGACCTCTGCTCCACCGTCTTCGAAGGCCACCGCCGCCTGTTCGGCGACGAACACCCCTTCACCCTGGCCTGCGCCAACAACCTCGGCATCTACCTGCGCGGCAGCGGCGACATCCAGGGCGCCATCGAGCGCGGCCGGCTCACCGTCGAAGGGCTGACCGACTCCGTCGGAGCGGACCACCCGTACACCCTCAACGCGGTGATCAACCTGGCCAACGCCTACGGCGACGACGGCCAGATCGGGCTCGCCGAGGAACTCGGCCGGGCCGCCTACCAGGGCCTGTGCGAGCGCTACTCGCCCCGGCACCCGGACGCCGTCGCCTGCGAGGCCAACCTGTCGATCACCCTGCGCTCGGCCGGCCGGCACACCCAGGCCGCCGAACTGCGGGCCCGCGCGATCGGTGAGCTGATCCGGCAGTTCGGCGAGGAGCACCCCAACACGGTGGCGGCGCGCGGCTGGAAGCGGATCAACCGGGACCTGGAGCCGCAGCCGGTGTAAGCGGCGGTGTGAGCGGCGGTGCAGGCACCGGTGCAGGCGCGGGTGCAGGCGCCGGTGAGAGCACGGCCTCCGGCCGGGGGCGGCGGGTACGCTGCGGGACCATGAGCAAGCAGACCCCGCCCCCGGTCCTGGTCACCCGGCGCCTCGCGCCCGGGGTGATCGAACGGCTCACCGCGCGCCACGCCGTCACCTGCCACGACTCCGACCAGGCGATGGCCCGGGCCGACCTGCTGGCCGCCGTCCGCGGCCGCCGCGCCGTGCTCACCACCCTGGACGACCGGGTCGACGGCGAGTTCCTGGACGCGGCCGGGCCGTCCCTGGAGATCGTCGCCAACCACGCCGTGGGGCACCACAACATCGACCTGGCCGCCTGCGCCGACCGCGGCGTGCTGGTCTCCAACACCCCCGGCGTGCTCACCACCGCCACCGCCGACATGGCCTGGGCGCTGCTGCTGGCCGCCACCCGCCGCCTCGGCGAGGGCGAGCGCCTGCTGCGCTCCGGCAGCCCCTGGACCTGGGCGCCGAACTTCCTGCTCGGCATGGAGCTGGCCGGCACCCCGCTGGGCGTGCTCGGCATGGGCCGGATCGGACAGGCGGTGGCCCGCCGGGCCCGCGCCTTCGACATGCCGGTCAGCTACCACAACCGCCGCGAGCTGCCGCCCGAGCAGGCCGACGGCGCCACCTGGCGGCCGCTGGAGGACCTGCTCGCCCACTCCACGGTGCTGGTCGTCACCGCCCCGCTCAGCGCCGCCACCCGGCACCTGCTGGACGCCCGCCGCCTCGCCCTGCTGCCGCGCGGGGCGGTGGTGGTCAGCATGACCGCCGGAGTGGTGGACGAGGAGGCGCTGGCCGCCGCGCTGGAGTCCGGCGCGCTGTTCGCCGCCGCCGTGGACAACTTCGAGCACGAGCCGGCCGTCCCGTCCGCGCTGCTCGCCCAGGAACGCGCCGTCCTGGCCCCGCACCTGGGCAGTGCCACCGTCGCCACCCGGCAGGCGATGGGCGGCCTGGCGGTGGACAACGTCCTGGCCGTGCTGGGCGGGGGAGCGCCGGTCACCCCGGTGACAGCCTGAGGTCTCATGACAGCCTGAAACCTCATGACAGCCTGAGGCCTCAGCCCGCCGCCCAGGCCAGGGCGGTGGTCAGCACCCGGAACGCGCCGAAGTGCGCGGCGCCGGGCTCCAGGAAGAGCTCGGCGCCGGGGATGTGGTCGCCCAGCCAGCGGGAGTGCTCGACCGGGGAGAACTGGTCGTCGGTGCCGTGCCACAGCCAGCTCGGCACCGCGATGTCCTCGACCTTGAACCCCCAGTCGGCGGTGAACGCCAGCACGTCGTCGATCCAGCCGTCCGCGCCGTGCCGGAACGCCTCCCGGTAGTTGCTCTGCAGCATCCGCCGCAGCCCGTTGTCGGCCACCACCTCCCGGTCGGCGGGCGACAGTTCGGGCCGCAGCCCGTTCAGCAGCCGGACCGGGTCGTCCTTGATCTGCCGGGAGCGGAACTCCATCGCGTCGGCGATCCGGTCGTGCCCGCGCTCCGCCTCCTGGTAGGCGTGCACGTTCGACGGGGTCATCCCGGCGTACCAGTCCAGGCCGGCCGCGTTGCGCGGCGCCAGGCCGACCAGCACCGCCACCCGGCTGACCCGCTGCGGCAGCAGCGCCGCGCAGGCCAGCGCGTGCGGGCCGCCGCCGGAGCGGCCGAGCACCGCGAAGCCGTCCAGCTTGAGGTCGTCCGCGATGGCCCGCACGTCGGCCGCCGCCGCGCTCACCCGGCGGCCGAACTGCCGGGTCGAGTCGCCGTAGCCCGGCCGGTCGTAGGAGATCAGCCGCACCCCCAGCCGGTACAGCACGGTGCTGCGCGGGTGCGGGCCCACCCGGCTGCCGGGCATGCCGTGCAGCAGGAACACCGGGCGGCCGCGCGGGTCGCCCAGGGATTCGACGGCGAGGGCGCGACCGTCCGGGGCCTTGACCATCCGTAACGACACCTGCGGCCTCCTCAGTGGTCCCGGTCGGTGGTGGTGCGGATCTCCCGGCGGGCCTGCCAGGTGGTGTGCTCGCGGGAGACCGCGTCCTCGGCGTCCCGGGCCAGCCGGGCCCAGAGCTCCTCGGCGTCCGCCGACTCCACGTCCAGCCGGGCCAGTTGGCGCCGGATGAGCTCCAGCTCGTCGGCGGCCAGCCCGTACGCGGCGGCCAGCGGGCGGTACTGGCGCAGCTGCGCCCACGCGGTGATCGAGGCGGCCACCGCCGAGACGGTGCCCAGCGCGTCGTAGGTGAACGCGCCGAGCGCCCGCAGCACCGCGAGCACCAGCCCGAGCGCCGGGAGCACCACGCCCAGCACCCCCGCCAGGGCCCCGGCCCGGGCGCAGTACCGGGACTTGGCGCGGTACCAGTCGTGCTGCACCTGGATCCGCTCCCGCAGGTACACCTCGCGCCGCACCGCGAGCGGCTGCTCGCGCAGGTCGCGCATCGCCGCCGTGATCCCGGCGAGCTCCGCCCCGGCGCCCGGTGCGACCACCCGGCCGTCCCGGAAGGCGCCCAGCACCCCGCCGAGCTGGACGCGGTACAGGCCCTCCGCGTCCGGCAGGGTGTGCGGCGGCGGCTGGTAGGCGTCCGCCCGGACGGCGAACTTCCAGGCCAGCGTCTTGACCGACTCGGCGGCGGCCCGGCCCTCGTACCAGAGCCCCTGCGGGTTCTGCCGGCTGATCACCACCGCGAGGACGATCGCGCCGAGGTAGGCGGCGGCCGCCGGCCAGGCCCACGGCTCGCCGTCGGCCGAGCCGGTCGCGGCGGCGGCCACCAGCAGGAGCAGCTCCCAGGCGGAGAGCAGCACCGAACGCCGCTGGCCGCGCAGCGAGGCCGCGTCGGCGGCCCAGAAGAACCCGGGCAGCAGCTCCCGCTCGCGCATCCACCCCGTCCGTCCCGCCCCAGACGCCATGTTCGGCCCCCACCCGTCGCTCCGGTCGCACCGCTCTCCTGCCCCGGGCGGCTTCCCGGTACGCCTGGCCCGCCCCCGGGCCGCCCGCAATGGCCGGGATGCCCCGGTGGATTGTCCGGCCCGGGTACGTTCGGTGGGCGGGCGGACACCCTGCGTGGCCCGGCGTGCCCGCAGGCGCGACCGGGGGCTGTCAGTAGGTGTAGAGGATCCGGTCGGCGTTGTCGGCCATCTGCTTGGCGTTCCACTCGGTGCCGCCGGGGACGTTGCCGGAGCGGAACAGCGGCGGGGCCGCGGTGGTGCCGTCGGCCGCCGCGTCGGCCAGCCGGCCGACCGCCGAGGCGACCACGGCCTGCATGAGCGCGCTGGTCACGATGGTGGAGACCGGGCCGAAGGTGGTCTCGGCGGCCGGGTGCGTCAGCTCGCCGTCCCCGACCGCGATCTTGCTGTCCAGCACCACGTCGCAGTTGTCCTTCAGGTACGTGCCGGACGGGTGCGCCGGGGGCACCTCGCCCGGGTACGCCAGCGACGTCACGCCGATCACCTTCAGACCGCGGTCCCGGGCGTACCGGGCCAGCTCGACCGGCATCACCTGGCGGCCGGACAGCGAGATCACGAACAGCAGGTCGCCGGAGGTGGCCGGGGTCAGGTCCAGGGTGGTGGTGGCCAGGCCGGACACCCGCTCCAGCGCGCTGGACAGCGGCGCGGGCATCACCGTCACCCCCGCCATCCCGGGGACGTTCAGCAGGTTCATCGGGACCAGCCCGCCGGCCCGGTAGACCACGTCCTGGGCCGGCAGCGCGGAGTGCCCGGCACCGAAGGTGAACACCCGGCGGCCCTCGGCGATCGCCTCGGCGAGCAGTGCCGCGGCGGCCTCGATGGCGTCGGCCTCCTCCTCCCGGACCCGCTGGAGATGGGCGATCGCGGCGTCGAAGTACCGGCCGACCAGGTCGTTCATCTGTTGCCTTCGCTCTCTGCCGGTGGGGGCGCCGGCCGGGTGGGGCGGGCCGGGAGGGTCCGGGCCGCCAGTGGAGAAAGCTACGGCGAGCACCGTGGCGCCCCGGCGGCACCGCTGTCAACAGGAACGAAAACCGGGACCCGGGGCCCTTGCGCGGGCCCGGTTGTCGGTGCAGTACGTCAGAATTGGCGGTGAGGACACCGAGGAACGGAGCCAGCGGCGATGTCTGGGCTGATCGACACCACTGAGATGTACCTTCGCACCATCCTGGAGCTGGAGGAGGAAGGCATCGTCCCGATGCGCGCCCGGATCGCCGAGCGACTGGAGCAGAGCGGCCCGACGGTCAGCCAGACGGTCGGCCGGATGGAGCGCGACGGGTTGTTGCAGGTCGCGGGGGACCGCCACCTCGAACTGACCGATGACGGGCGCCGGCTCGCCGTACGCGTCATGCGCAAGCACCGCATCGCCGAGTGCCTGCTCGTCGACGTGATCGGCCTGGAGTGGGAGCAGGTCCACGAGGAGGCCTGCCGCTGGGAGCACGTGATGAGCGAGACGGTCGAGCGCAAGGTGCTCGCCATGCTCGGCCACCCGACCCAGTCTCCGTACGGCAACCCGATCCCGGGCCTGGACGAGCTGGGCGACGCCAAGGCCGAGGGCGAGGGCTTCGACGCCGCGCTCGTCCCGCTGGACACCGTCAAGCCGGGCGACGGCGGCGCCAGCGTGGTGGTCCGCCGGATCGGCGAGCCGATCCAGACCGACGGCGAGCTGATGCGCACGCTGCGCCGGGCCGGGATCCGGCCGGGCTCCACCGTGCGGGTCAGCGCCGGCGTCGCCGGCGTGCTGGTCGGCACCGGGGAGAACGCGGCGGAGCTGGGCAAGGACATCGCCCAGCACGTCTTCGTCGCCCAGGCCTGAGGAGCGCGCTCCCCGGCACCCGGAACGCCTCCGGGCGCGGGGAGCGCGCTTCCCTGAACGACGAGAAGGGCCCGCTGCTCCCCGTGCAGCGGGCCCTTTCGCCTCCCCGTTCCCTCCCTGTCCCCTCCGTCCCTCCCGTCCCCTCCATCCCCTCCGTTCCCTCCCGGCCCCTCCACCGCCTCGCCCGGCTTCCCCGTCCGAGCGCTCCCTCCGGCGTCCCCTCGCACCGCAATTCCTCCCCTCGGCCGATCATGGCAATCCTTGAGCGTTGTCACTCGTCCGGGGGGCTTTCGTCCATGATCAGCGGGTACACGGAGGCCTTATCCGCACATGCGTGTGACGGGCCCCGCCTCCGGTGGGAGACAAGGCCCGTCAGCCGTGCGCGGGGTGTCGCGCGTTGCGCGCCCTCACCCGATAGGCGGAGGGCGGCCGTTCACGGGGCGGTGAACCGCAGTGGTGAACCAGGGCGGTGAACCGGGGTGGTGAATCGTTGCTGCGCCCGTTCAGCGCACCGCTGCCGCCGGCTGGGCGGGCTGGGGGTGGGCGGCCGCGGGCGCCTCGCGTCCGCAGGCGTAGGCGAGCGGGCTGATCAGCTCGGCGGCGTCGGGTAGCCAGCGGTTGAGCGCCGAGGGGGAGCGGGCCCACTGGGCGTAGCCGGTGCCGCCGATCCGGGACGGCGGGGCGACCGTCCAGTCCCCTTCGCCGCGGGCCACCAGGTCCAGCCGGCCGGGCGGCCAGCCGAGCTTGCGGAGCATCTCCGGCAGCTTGGCCGCGACCCCGGGCAGCACCAGGAAGTGCAGCCGCCGGCCGATCCGGCCGGGCGAGGCGGGCAGCACCGCGACCGGGCCCAGCTGGAGGTCCATCCGCTCCATCCGCGCCAGCGCCAGGCAGCCGGCCGTCTCCGGGACGTCCAGGACGTCGAAGGACCGGCCGGTGGGCAGCAGGATCGAGGCCTGCGGCCGCTCGGTCCACCAGCGCCGTACCGCCCCCGGCCCGGCGCTCGCCTTGCGGGCCCAGTCCGCGTCGAGCGGGTGGGCCCCCGGCAGCAGGCAGCGCCGGTCGCCGCAGGAGCAGCGGGCGGGCCCGTCGCCGTCGATCAGCCAGGCGCCGGGAGCGACCTCCCAGTGGCGGTTCTCGGCGTAGCCGACGGCTTCGATGAGCAGCGGGGGCAGTGCGGCGTTCTTGCCCTGGTCGGGGGAGTCGGGGATGTCTTCCACGCGAAGCTCAACTACCGTGTGTGAGGCTGGTTACGGCCCGGCGCAAGCCGGTTGGGCGCATACCGGCAATGTCACTCGAACCGGTTACTCGACCGAGTTGAGGCGGGCGGGGGCAGGCGCAGTGGGGGCGCACAGGAGCATTTCCCAGGGCGCGTGGGGGGTGCGGATCGTCACCGTGGGTATCCCGCTGGCGTTGCTGATCGCTAACCTGGTGTCAGATTCCTTGGACGGTCGGACAGTCGGCAACAGATCAGCAGAATCGTCGCCCGCCGGCCGGGACCGGAGGGTGTGGGGAGGCGAAACCCAATGGCCGCAAGACCACTCGTCGCACGACAGCCCAACGAGCGTCTGCAGCAACTGATCCAGGAGGCCAGCTGCTCCAACGCCGGCCTGGCCCGGAGGGTCAACCTCTGCGGCGCCGAGCACGGTCTGGACCTGCGGTACGACAAGACCTCCGTCGCCCGCTGGCTGCGCGGGCAGCAGCCGCGCGGGCAGGCGCCGGCCGTGATCGCCGAGGCCCTCGGCCGCAAGCTCGGCCGCAGCGTGTCGGTCGAGGAGATCGGCATGGCCGACGGCAAGAACCTCAGCTCCGGCATCGGGCTCCAGTTCGCGCCGACCCTGAACGCCGCCCTGGAGCAGGTCTGCGAGCTCTGGCGCAGCGACGTCGGCCGGCGGGACTTCCTGACCGGGGCCACGGTCGCGGCCTCCGCGCTGGTGGAGCCCAGCCGGGACTGGCTGATCACCCCGCCCGACCCGGTGGTGGCCCGCACCGGCGGCCCCCGGGTCGGCCCGACCGACGTGGCCGCGATCAAGGCCACCACCACGATGCTGGTCGACCTGGACCACCGCTTCGGCAGCGGTCACGTGCGCCCGGTGGTCGTGCACTACCTCAACTCGGTGGTCTCCAGCCTGCTCGGCGGGGCGTACCGGGACGAGACCGGGCGCCAACTCTTCGCCGCGGTGGCCCGGTTGACCGAACTGGCCGGATACATGGCGGTGGACACCGGCCAGCCCGGCCTGGCCCAGCGCTACTACATCCAGGCGCTCCGGCTCGCCCAGGCGGCCGACGACCGCGGCTACGGCGGCTACGTGCTGGCGGCGTCGATGAGCCACCTGGCGGCGACGCTCGGCAACCCGCGGGAGATCGCCCAGCTCGCCCGCGCCGCGCAGGAGGGCGCCCGGACGGTCGCCACCCCGACGGCGATGGCGATGTTCTACGCCGCCGAGGCCCGCGGCCACGCCCTGCTGGGGGACGCCCGCTCCTGCGAGGCGGTGTCGGCCAAGGCGCTGGAGATGATGGAGAAGCGCCGCCCGGAGGACGACCCGGACTGGATCGCCCACTTCGACGACGCCTATCTGTCGGACGAACTGGCCCACTGTCACCGGGACTTGGAGCAGGCCGGCCAGGCCGAGCACTACGCCCGCCGGGCGCTCGACCTGCACCCGCCGACCCGGGTCCGCCGCCGCGCGGTGGACCTCGTCCTGCTCGCCACCGCCCAGTTGCAGCAGCGGGACCTCGAACGCGCCTGTGAGACGGGCGCGCAGGCGGTCCGGCTGCTGAGCGGGCTGCGGTCCAACCGGGGCGTGGAGTACCTGGACGAGTTCCGGCGCCGGCTGGAGCCGTACCGGGAGCAGCGGGTGGTCCGCGAGTTCCACGCCAGGGCGGATGCGGAGGCTGCCTAGGGCGTGTTTCATAATTCGCGTCGGATCAGCGCGCGGCGTTGGGCGCCCGGCTGGGCGTGCCGGCGAAGCGTCCTCGTACTGGGCCGTACTTGGACGTTTCGCCGGTGCGGTCAGGCGGGATGCCCGGCGTCGCGCGCCCGGCGGGAATTATGAAACACGCCCTAGTGCCGCGCCCGGGGCACCAGGGCCCACCCAAGGCCCCGGGCCCCGGCGGGGCGGGGTGAGGGGAGCGTGAGGGATGTCCCGCCCGCGTGGCCACCCGGTTCGGCGAACCGGTAGCGTGGGCGCGACGTCCAAGGAACTGTGATGCCCCCAAGAACCGACGAGATGTGGTCCGCCGTCAGCGCGCGGTCGTGCACAGGTGAGGAATCGCGTTGAGCCAGCGCCGCTCGTACCCCAACTCGGGTGACTTCAACCTGGACGACCTGTTCCGCCCCGAGCCCGGCCAGATCCAGGGCGGCGCGCCGGGCCAGCCGCAGGGTCATCCCCAGGGCCACCCGCAGGGGCAGACAGGCGTGCCGCCGGTGGGGCAGCCGTCCGGGCAGCCGGAGTACCTCGGCGAGGGCGGGCACGCGCGGCCGACCCAGGCCATGCCGGCCCAGCCCGCCCCGTGGGCCGGCGCTCCGCAGCCCGGTTACGGCGTCCCGCAGCACGAGCCGGCGCCGGAGACGCAGCACCTCCCGCCCTACCCGGGCGCGGACCCGCACGCGGGCGGCTACCCCACGGGCCAGTCCCAGGCCGGCTACCCGCAGCAGCCCGGCCCGGGCGGCTACCAGGGCTACTCGCAGGCCGGGCAGCCGCAGCCGGCGCCGGCCTACCCCGGTCAGGACTACGGGCAGAACTACGGCCAGGGCTACGCCCAGGACCACGGGCAGGGGCAGGGCTACGGCCAGGACCACGGGCAGGGCTTCGACTCCACCCAGGCGGGCGCGCAGGCCCCGGCCGCCCGTGGCGGCCGCCCGTCCAACAAGCTGATCATCGGCGGGGTGGTGGCCGGCTTCGCGGCGGCCGGCATCCTGGTCGCCGTCCTGGTGAACGGGGACGAAACCACCCCCGCCGCCGACGCCAAGAAGACCCTCCCGGTGGCCGCCACCGGCAGCGCCACCCCCGGCACGGCGAGCGCGAGCAGCTCGGGCACCACCGTCGACCCGGCGGTCAAGGCCCAGGCGCAGCCGCTGTCGGACCTGCTCGGCACCGCGAGCGACAGCCGCTCGGCGGTGGTCGGCGCGGTCGCCTCGGTGCAGAAGTGCGACAAGCTGCCCGAGTCGCAGCAGGCGCTCACCGGCGCGGCCGGCAAGCGGCGCGAACTCCAGACCAAGCTCGGCCAGCTGAAGGCGGACAAGCTGCCCGGCGGCCAGCAGCTGGTCGAGCAGCTCAACGCGGCGTGGACCGCCTCCGCGCAGGCCGACGACGAGTACGCGGCCTGGGCCGGGGACTCGCAGGGCGCCTGCGACCCCAAGAAGCTGGACAACCAGCACTACAAGAACGCCGTCCAGGCCAGCGGCGCGGCGACCACCGCGAAGAAGCAGGCCTCGACCCTGTGGAACGCGATCGCCACCCAGACCGGCCTGCCCAGCCGCAGCGACGGCGACCTGTAGGACGGACGGACGGGGGAACGGGCCCGCCGGCCCGCCCCTTCGTCGTCCGTCCTTCGTCATTGGTCCTTCGTCGTCCGTTCTGCGTCGTCCGGGCGTCACGCCGGTGGGCGGCCCCCGGTGAGCACCCAGCGGATGTCCACGAAGCCCGGCTGCTGCAGGGTCATCCGGCCGCCCTTGACCACCTGGTAGGTGACCCAGGTGTTCACCAGCCGCGGTGACTCGGTGCTGGGCAGCATGTTGGGGGTGCCCCAGTTCAGCGGCGGGGTGAGCCCGACGTCGATGCCCTCGCCGCTGTCCAGCAGCCCGGTGACGGTCTTCTCGGTGACCTGCCGGCCGGACGCCGCGACCTTCTCGGCGACCAGCCGGAACACCTCGTACGCGACCCAGGTGGTCTGTACGCCGGGATCGGAGACGTCGATGGTGTGGCCGCCGGTGGCGTCGGCGCGCACCACCGCGCGCAGCCCGTCCCAGACCTTCGCCGACTCCGGCGGGTACCAGCTGGTGACGTAGGTGCCGGCCAGCGGGCCGGAGTCGCCGCCGGTGGAGTCGACCACCGACTGCTGCACACTGCCGATCACCGAGGCGAACCGGGTGTTCCTCGGGTTCAGCCGGCGGTAGGAGTCCAGCAGGTTGCCGGTCGGCTCGGCGGCGAGGGCGCTGGTGACGCAGTTCGCCGGTTCGTCCTTGCCGATCGCCTTGCGGGCCACCGCCGTGTAGTCGGTGGACTGCTCGGGCGCCTTGACGTCGAGCAGCTTGATGCCGGCCGGCTTGAGCGCGTTGGCCAGGTAGCCGAGCAGGTTGTCGCCGGACGGGGTGTCCGGGCGGACCAGCGCGACGGCCTTGCAGCCGGCCTCGACCAGCTGACGGCCGCTGCCGCCGATCAGCGCGGGCATGCCGCCGTCCACCGGGTACGAGAGCGGGCTGCTGAACTCGGGCTGGGAGAGCCCGTAGCCGCCGATCAGGGGGATGCCGGCGCGCTCCAGGACGGGCATGAAGTCGAAGCCGTACTGGCTGTAGGAGCCGATCACGGCGACCGCCTTGGCGTCCACCGCCCGCTGGGCGCAGGCCTTGGCGCCTTCGGAGGTGTTGTGCTCGTTGCAGGTGAGCACCTGCAGCCGGCGGCCGTTCAGCCCGCCCTTGAGGTTGACGTCCCGGCCGATCGCCTCGGCGAGCGCGGTCATGCCGGGCCGGTCGGCGGAGCCGGTGCCGGACGGGGACCAGGTCATCACGGTGAGGTCGCCGCCGTTGGTGGAGGCATCGGCCGGTCCGCCGCACGCGGAGGCCGAGAAGAGGGTGGGGAGCAGGGCCGCGGCGGTGGCGGCCGCGGCGATCGGGCGGCGGCGGCGCCGCGCGAACTGGTGCCGGGGTTGGAACGGGTCCCTTCGGCTGGTCATCGGTCTTCCCTCTCTGGGGCGCCATCCGGCGCACCGGAGCAAGCCAAGCCCCGGCGCCACACGCCGAGAGGGCCGAAGTGCGAACGGTCGGATAACGGGAGCTGAAATCCGGCGGGGCACGCGTGTAGATCGGGAGTGGAGTACGAACGGACAGGGAACGTACGATCGTTCTCCATGTCCGCCAGCACAGATTCTTCGCATCGGTCTGCCCGAAACACTTCTCGTCCGGGCCACCGCTCCAGC
>NZ_JBFBNR010000067.1:0-34908 GCF_040687675.1 Kitasatospora sp. NPDC056731 | reverse complement strand
GGACAGGGAACGTACGATCGTTCTCCATGTCCGCCAGCACAGATTCTTCGCATCGGTCTGCCCGAAACACTTCTCGTCCGGGCCACCGCTCCAGCCACGACCGCGGGCCCGAGAGGAATATGTAGGTCGGTCTACAGATTCGGCAGGCAGGTGCGGGCGCGGGGCTGTGCCGGGTGGGGCGGGGGGTCGGCGAGTTGGGTGCGCAGGCGTAGCAGGGCGTCGCGGATGCGGGTCTTGACGGTGCCGAGGGGGGCACCGAGGGCTTCGGCGGCCTGGGCTTGGGTGCGGCCGCCGTAGTAGACCAGCAGCAGGCATTCGCGCTGGACGTCGGTGAGGGTGGCCAGGGCGCGGCGGAGCCGTTCGCGTTCCCGGCCGCGTTCCAGGTCGTGTTCGACCTGGTCGGCGACCTCGTCGAAGGCCGGGGTGTAGGCGCGCAGGGCGGCGGTGCGGTCGCGGTCGGCGGCGGCCTGGGCGGAGCGGACCCGGTCGACGGCGCGCCGGTGGGCGAGGGTGAGCATCCAGGGCAGGACCTCGCCGCGCTCGGGACGGTAGCGCGCCGCCTCCCGCCACACCTGGAGGAACACCTCCTGGGTGACCTCCTCGGCCTGGGCGTGGTCGCGCAGCACCCACAGCACCAGGCCCAGGACGGTTCCGGCGGTGGCGGCGTACAGCTCCTCGAAGGCCCGCTCGTCGCCGCCGGCCACGCGTGCCGCCAGGGCGCGCAGCCCGGCCTGCCCGCCGTCGCCCGGGGGTTCGATGCCGGGGGGTTCGGTGCGGGGCGTCTCGTCTGCCGGGAGCCGGGGTGCCGGGGGCCGGGTGGCCGGCCGGTCGATCAGTGCGTGCACATGGCGACCGTCTCGGAGCGGCCACCGCCCGGGCTACTCGCATCGTTTGCGCATCGTTGTGCCCGCGCGTGTGCCCGCGCGTGTGCTCGCGCGTGTGCCCCCGGGCTGCCGTGGTGGTCCGGCCCGTCCGGCCTCGAAGCGTTGTGAGCCGCGTCACTTTCGCGGTGGCGGTGCAGCAGGGCTGCGCCGGGGTCCGTCATGGGGGCGAAGGTGACGGCGGAAGAGTGAGAAGAGTGAAGAGAGCGAGGGCGGCGGGTGAGGCTGCGCAGGGCCAGTCCCGGGATCGACTTCGTCGAGTTCGTACAGCAGCGTTCGGGCGCGCTGTTCCGGACGGCGTACGTGCTCACCGGGGACGCGCACACCGCGGAGGACCTCGTCCAGGAGGCGCTGGAACGGTCCTGCCGCAACTGGCGGCGGGTGGCGGCCGCGGAGGCGCCCGAGGCGTACGTGCGCCGGATCCTGGTGAACCTGGTCAACGACCGCTGGCGGCGGCTGAGCCGCTCCGGTGAGCGGCCCGGCGCGGCGCCCGGCGCCGAGCACGCCGACCCGCGCGACGCCTACCGGTCGGTGGAGTTGCGCGCGGAGCTCGTCACGGCGCTGCACACGCTGCCGATGGGGATGCGCACCGTGGTCGTCCTGTACTACCTCCACGACCTGGGGGACCAGGAGATCGCGCAGACACTGGACATCTCCCCCGGTGCCGTGCGCTCCCAACTCGCCCGCGGCCTCGCGAAACTGCGGGCCGCACTGCCCCGGCAGGACGTCCCGTCCGCGCCGCCGACCTCGCGCGGAGGTGCGTGATGACCCGCTTCCCGTCCCACGATCCCGACCACCCCTCTCCCGACCCCGACTTCGACCCCGGCCCCGGCTTCGACCCCGACTTCGACAAGGAACTCCTCGCCGCCATGACCGCATTCGCCGACAACACCCCGGCCCCCGCCATCGACGCCCTCGCCATCCGGCGCACGGTGCGCCGTCGCACCGTGCTCAGCGGCGCGGTGGCGGCGGCCGCGGTGGTCGCCATCGGCACGGGTGCGGCACTGCTCGCGCCGGGTTCGGGCCCGTCGCCCTCCGGCGGCCTGCCCGCGGGCCCCGCGAACGCCTCGGCGCCGATGTCCTCCGGCGCGCCCTCCCCCGCCGGGTCCGCTCCCGCGCCCGGGCCGTCGATGGCCTTCGGCACCCCCTCCCCGTTGATGCAGCCGACCGACGGGGTGCAGGTGAGTGTGCCGCCGGTCGTCAACCTGGCCAAGGACGCGGCCGTCAGGGCGCTGGAGGCGGCGGGACTGCGCTACGAGGTCCACGAGTTCACCGACTGGAACGTGCCCGCCGGGTCGGTCATCAACTCCGAGCCGCAGGCCGGCCGTACCGCACCTGCGCACTCGACGGTCCAGGTGTTCGTCTCCAAGGGCCGGCCGGGCCACTGACCGGCGCCGTCACGTCCAACACCGCTACGCAGGAGTCAAGTTGACGAAACCCCTCAGCCTCCCCCCACACGGGCGGCGAAGGGGCGGGCGAGGCCGTGCGCAGCAAGGCGGGAGGGCCGTGGACTGGGCCCGTGGACTGGGCCGGCCGGGTGAGGGGCGACGCGGTGTCGGACGGACGGCCGCGGCCTGCCCCGCCCCCCCCTGCTGCGGGCCCCACCTGCGGCGATCTAGGGTGCAGGCATGATCTCCTCACCGATATCCGGCCCCGACCAGGCGATGCGGGTGCTGATGGAGGGCAATGCCCGTTTCGTCGCGGGCAGCCCGGAGCACCCCAACCAGGACGCCGGGCGCAGGGCCGCCCTCGCTCCGGCGCAGCGGCCCTTCGCGGTGCTGTTCGGCTGTTCGGACTCCCGGCTGGCGGCCGAGATCATCTTCGACCGGGGGCTGGGCGACCTGTTCGTGGTGCGGACGGCCGGGCACGTCACCGGGGCGGAGGCGCTGGGCAGCATCGAGTACGGGGTGAGCGTGCTGGAGTGCCCGCTGGTGGTGGTGCTGGGGCACGACTCGTGCGGCGCGGTGGGCGCGGCGATGGAGGCGCTGGACCGGGGGCGGCTGCCGGGCGGGTTCGTGCGGGACGTGGTGGAGCGGGTCACCCCGAGCGTGGTGTCGGCCCGGGCCGCGGGCATCGAGGACCCGGACGGGATCGTCGACGAGCACATCCGCCAGACCGTGGACCTGCTGCTGGAGCGTTCCCAGTTGCTGGCCGCCAAGGTGGCCGAGGGCTCGGCGGCCGTCGTGGGCCTGTCCTACCGGCTGCGCGACGGCCAGGCCCGTACGGTGGCCGCCCGCGGCCCGGTCAGCGCCGCGTTCTGACCGCCGGCCCGTACGGGTGCTGAACCGGCCATACGGCCGAACCGGCGCGTAGGGCCGTCTGCCCCCGCCGGGGCCGGGAACTCCGTGTCCGGGAACGCCGTGTCCGATCACCGCCAGCGCCCGCACCCAGGCGGGGGCAGAGTCGGAGGCCGGCAACGGTTTCCCACTCAAGGACGGCTTTCCCGTGCACAAGGCCACCGATCTCAAGGTCCTCTACTTCGGCACCCCGGTGGTGCTGATCAGTTCGCGCAATGAGGACGGCGGCGCCAACCTGGCGCCGATGTCCTCGGCGTGGTGGCTGGGGCAGTCCTGCGTGCTGGGCCTCGGCAACACTGCCCAGACGGCCGTCAACCTGCGGCGCGAGGGCGAGTGCGTGCTCAACCTGCCCTCCTCCGGGCAGGTGGACGCCGTCGACGCCCTCGCGATGCTGACCGCCAATCCGGATCTGACCGAGCGCCGGCGGCAGCAGGGCTACCGCTTCGAGCGGGGCAAGTTCGCCGCCGCCGGGCTCACCGAGCAGCCGTCGGAGCTGGTGCGGGCGCCGCGCGTCGCCGAGTGCCCGGTCCAGTTGGAGTGCCGGTTGGAGGCGGCCACGCCGCTGGCGGGCAACCCGCAGTGCACCGCTTTCGAGGTCACCGTGGTGCGCGCGCACGTCGAGGAGCGCCTGCTCGTGCCCGGCACGGACCACTACGTGGACCCGCTCGGCTGGGATCCGCTGATCATGAAGTTCTGCGAGTTCTTCGGCGACGGGCGCCGGCTCGCCCCTTCCCGCCTCGCCGAGGGCTGGCAGATGCCGGGCCGTCTGCCCGTCGGTGTCCGGGCCTGACGCCCCGCCGCAGGTCCGCGAGCCCCCGCCGCCCGCCCGGCCGCCCGACGAGCCGCCCGTCTACCCGACCACCCAGCCGAGCGGCCGTCCGTCCGCCCGGCCGTCCGCCTAGTCGGCCGCCGCGGCGGGCACCAGGTCGTGGAGCAGGAAGTGGAGCTCGGTGTCGTCCGTCGACTCCAGCCACAGCCCGTCGGCGTCGAGCACCGAGGCCGCGACCACCCGTGCCTCGGCGACGAGTTCGGGGTGGGAGTCGAAGCCCGGCCACGGCAGGACGGGGAAGTCGTTGTCCTCGCCGAAGCGCCGCACCTGTTCGATGTCGCCCAGGACGGCGGGCGGCAGCGACTCGTTCGCCCAGGACCACAGCCAGGTCTGCCGGGCGAGGCTGACGCTGCCGATCATCGTGAGCCGGCCGGTGAGGAACACCTCGCTCTTGCGCGACCACTTCCTCTTGCGCGACCAGGTGATCCGCGCGTCGTCCATCGACCAGTGGTACTGCACGTCACCTGACAGTCCGAAGCGCTCGACCATGAGGGCCTGCCGCGCGCGGGCACGTTCGCGGGCCGCGATCACGACGCCCTCCCACCGGGAGTGGTCGTGCTTCGAGTGGTCGTCCACCGTGCCTCCTCGTACGGAACTGCCGGCAAGATCATCCCATCCGGCCTGCTGCTCCGTCCGAGCCCGTCGGCCCCACCCCGGCGTGATCCGGAAGAGAGCCCCTACGCGCTGGCGCCGCAGGAGTCGCAGATGCGGGTGGCGGGCAGTTGGAGGAAGCAGGAGGGGCAGATCGCCGGGGGGCGGGGCGGGGTGGCGGCGGCCGCCTTGCGGTTGACGGCCGCTTGCAGGCGCGGGGCCAGGGCGGGGGTGCCGCCGTCGGCGGGCAGTTGGGCGCCGAAGTGCCGGTAGCAGGCGAGGCGGGCGGCGGCGGCGTGGTGTTCGCGGTCCATGTCCGCTGCCAGCGGCGGCTGTCCGGCCACGGCCAGCACTTCCTGGTAGCCGACGCCGACCATGCCGTCGGTGGAGTGGACCACCAGTGCGGTCAGCGGCGGGTCCCCGCGGCGGTGTGCCTCGCGCACCACCAGGGCCAGGACCTTGCCGATCCAGGTGCGCTGGTGCACCCGGGTGCGCACTCCGGCCGCCTCCTGGACGGTCTCGGCCAGTTCGGAGTAGGTGATCACCGCGTGGTAGCGGCGGGCCACGTCCACCAGGGCCGGGTAGGCGGCCCTGGTCCAGGCGACCTGGGCCTGGGTGGAGCTGACCGCCGAACCGTCCGCGACCCGCCAGTAGCCGCGCTGTTGCTGTTCCATTCGACCGCCCCTGAAACCTCGTCCGCCGGCCCCCGCCGGGAGCGAGGCTACCCCGCCCTCCGGCGCTTCGGGCCGCCGGGGGCTTGACTTCAAGTGCTGTTGAAGTCGTCGAATGGGTCCCGACCGCAGCCGTACGGGCATCGCGGTCGATGCCCCGCCCGTACGGAACGACCCGGGGCCGGGGCCGCCTGCTTCCCGATCGTGCCGCAGGCGGCCCCGGCCCCGTCGTCGTCCGCCGGCCCACCACCCGCCACGGGGCGCAGGCGGGCGTCACCAGCAGAGCCGGGGGCCGGGCGTCACCAGCAGAGCCGCACGGCGGGCTCAGGCGGCCGCTTCGGCGAGGGTGTGGGCGACGAGGGCGTTGGCGTGGCCGTGGCCGAGGCCGTGCTCGGCCTTCAGCCAGGCGACGAGTTCCATGTGCTTGCCGAGCGGGGAAGCCCGGATGAGGTCCTTCCACTCGGCGACGGGTCGGCCGTACTTCTTCTCGATGGACGGGAAGTAGCTGGCGGGGCCCTTGGCGGGGGTGGCGGTCATGGTCGGTACGCCCTTTCGGGAACGGATGCGGTCGCGGTCTACCCAGGTAGGACCGCGACCGCATCGTCAACTCATCGCCCGGCCAAAGTGATCTGCGTCATACTCCAACCTTGCGCTTGGCCCGCCGCCCGGCGACGGGGGTGGGGTCGGCGTTCCAGGCGGCGACGGGGTTGCCGAGCCAGCGGGTGGTGCCGGGGACGTTCTCGCCGCGCATGACCAGGGAGGCGGGGCCGACGGTGGTGCCGGCGCCGAGGGAGGAGTTGAGCAGGACGATGGAGTGCGGGCCGGTGGTGGAGCCGGGGCCGAGGTGGACGGGGCCCAGGCGCATGACCCGGTCGTGGAAGAGGTGGGTCTGCAGGACGGTGCCGCGGTTGACGCTGGCGCCGGCCTCGACGGTGACGAGGTCGCTCTCGGGCAGCCAGTGGGTCTCGCACCACACGCCGCGCCCGATGTGGGCGCCGAGGCTGCGCAGCCAGGCGTTGAGGTAGGGCGTGCCGGTGATGGTGGAGCCGCCGAAGGGCATGGCGAGTTCCTCGACGAAGCTGTCGTAGAGCTCGTTGCGCCACACGAAGGTGGACCACAGGGGGTGTTCGGCGACGCGGAAGCGTCCGACGAGGAGCCACTTGGCGGCGGTGGTGACCAGGCAGGCGATGAGGGCGGCGCCGATGAGGACGAGGCCGGCGGCGGCGAGGGCGCGCGGCAGGCCGTAGTCGTCGCGCAGTTCCTGGAGGGTGGCGAGGACGAGGTCGCCGAGGAGGGCGGCGAGGACGATGGGCAGCAGGCGGCACAGTTCGACGCCGGCGCGGGCCCACATCAGGCGCCGGGGCGGGTTGTAGGTGCGGGCGTCGCCGCCGGCGGCCGCGACGCGCGGCAGGGCGAAGGCGGGGCGGCCGAGCCAGGAGGAGCCTTCGGGGGCGTTGACGGGGGTGTCGGACAGGACGCCGACGAGGGAGTTGTCGGGCAGTCGGCGGCCGGGGCCGACGATGCCGGAGTTGCCGACGAAGGAGCGGCGCCCGACGTGCGCGGGGCCGATGTGCAGCCAGCCGCCGCGCAGTTCGTAGGGGGCGACGAGGGTGTCGTCGGCGAGGAAGGCGCCGTCGTCGACGCGCATCAGGCCGGGCAGGGCCAGGACGGTGGAGGCTTCGACGCGGCGGCCGACCTTGGCGCCGAGCAGGCGCAGCCACACCGGGGTGAAGAGGCTGGCGTAGAAGGGGAAGAGGGTGCGCCGGGCGGTGTCGCTGAGCCGGGTGACGGCCCAGGCGCAGTAGGCGACGCGGCCGTGGGCGGGGTGGAAGCCGGGGCGCAACGGGATGGACAGGAGGCGGACCATGATCGCTATCAGCGTGGCGTGGCACACCAGGGTGAGGGCGGCCAGCGGGATGGTGGCGGGCAGGAGTTGGAGGAGGGCCGCGGTGAGGGTGCGGTCGGTGTCGACCATCGTGAAGACGATGGCGAGCGCGGGGAGGGCGGCGATGATCGGCAGGAGGCCGAAGACGGTCAGGCCGACGCCGTAGGCGAGGTTCCAGAAGCGGGAGCGGGGGGTGGCGGCGGCTGCGGGCCAGGTGGTGCGGGCCTCGGTGGAGGGCCGGGCCGGGGAGCCGTGCCAGTGTTCGCCCGCGGGTACGGCGCCGGTGACGCAGGAGCCGGGGGCGATGTCGGCGCCGGCGCCGATGCGGGCGCCGGGCATGAGGGTGGAGCGGCCGCCGATGCGGGCGCCGTCGCCGATGTCGATGCGGCCGAGGTGGAGGGTGTCGCCGTCGAGCCACCAGCCGGCGATGTCGGCTTCGGGTTCGACGGTGGCGCCGGCGCCGATGCGGGCGAGGCCGGTGACGGGGGGCAGGGTGTGCAGGAGGACGCCGGTGCCGATGCGGCAGCCGAGCGCGCGGGCGTAGCGGCGGGCCCAGGGGGTGCCGGCGAGGGCGCCGACGCCGAAGAGGGTGACGGCGCGTTCGGCGGCCCACAGTCGCAGGTGGGCCTGGCCGCCGCGGGGGTGGCTGCCGGGGCGCAGGCCGGCGGTGAGCAGGCGGGCGCTGCCGGCGGCGAGGAGGGTGCGGCCGGGGGCGCTGTAGAAGAGGAGGAGGCCGGCGGCGACGGGCCACCAGGAGCTGTGCGGGGCCCAGCTGAGTTGGCTGCCGATGAGGTTGTCGAAGGCGGTGAGGGCGAGGATCCAGCGCAGTCCGGAGATGCTGAAGACGCCGAGCAGGATGAGGGTCTGCCACAGGCCGGCGCTGGCGGGGGTGCGGCGCACGGTGCGGACGGGGGCGGGGGGGTGTGCGGCGCCGCCGGTATGAGGGGGGCCGGAGAGGTTGTCGAGGTAGTCGGCGAGGTCGCCGAGGACGGGGTGGGCGTAGAGGTCGGCGACGGAGACGCCGGGGTGGCGGGTGCGCAGTTCGGAGACGAGGCGGGCGGCGGTGAGGCTGGAGCCGCCGAGGGCGAAGAAGTCGTCGCCGGGGCCGGGGGCCGTGCCGAGCATGCTCTCCCAGCGGCCGGCGAGCCAGCCGGCGGTGCCGTCCAGGGGGGCGGCGGTGCCGGGGGTGGCGGTGCCGGGGGTGGCGAGCGGCCAGGGCAGGGCGTTGCGGTCGACCTTGCCGGAGGTGCGGGTGGGCAGGGAGTCGACGAGGGCGAGGACGGGCACGAGCGGGGCGGGCAGGCGTCCGAGCAGGTGCTGGCGGGCGGCGGTGAGGTCGGGGGTGGTGCCGGGCTGGGCGACGAGGTAGCCGATCAGCAGGTCGGCGCCGGCGGGGCTCTTGCGGACGGCGGCGGCCGCGGCGCGGATGCCGGGCAGGGCCTGGAGGGCGGCGTCGATCTCGCCGAGTTCGATGCGCCGGCCGCCGAGTTTGATCTGGTCGTCGGCGCGGCCGACGAAGACGAGGCCTTCGGGGTCGTTGCGCACGAGGTCGCCGCTGCGGTAGACGCGCGGGGAGGCGAGGGCGGGGTGGGCGCTGAACTTCTCGGCGTCCTTGGCGGGGTCGAGGTAGCGGGCGGTGCCGATGCCGGTGATGAGGAGTTCGCCGGTCTCGTACCAGGGGACGGGGTGGCCGGCGGCGTCGACGACGGCGATCTCCCAGCCGTCCAGGGGGGTGCCGATGCGTACGGGCTGGCCGGGGAGCATGCGGGCGGCGGTGGCGACGACGGTGGTCTCGGTGGGGCCGTAGGTGTTCCAGAACTCGCGGCCGGGGGTGGCGAGGCGCTCGACGAGTTCGGCGGGGCAGGCCTCGCCGCCGACGATGATCAGGCGCACGGCGTCCAGGCACTCCTGCGGCCACAGGGCGAGCAGGGTGGGGACGGTGGAGATGGCGGTGATGCGGCGTTCGACGAGCCAGGGGCCGAGGTCGGTGCCGGCCTTGACGAGGGAGCGGGGGGCGGGGACCAGGCAGGCGCCGTGGCGCCAGGCCAGCCACATCTCCTCGCAGGAGGCGTCGAAGGCCACCGACAGGCCGGCCAGGACGCGGTCGCCGGGGCCGAGCGGCTGCTGCCGCAGGAAGAGGCGGGCCTCGGCGTCGACGAATGCGGCCGCGGAGAGG
The DNA here is from genome assembly GCF_040687675.1 of Kitasatospora sp. NPDC056731. Classification (NCBI taxonomy): domain Bacteria; kingdom Bacillati; phylum Actinomycetota; class Actinomycetes; order Kitasatosporales; family Streptomycetaceae; genus Kitasatospora; species Kitasatospora sp. NPDC056731. The sequence goes on along the minus strand of NZ_JBFBNR010000067.1, from coordinate 25,578 downwards.
TGGGTGACGGCGACGCCCTTGGGGCGGCCGGTGGTGCCGGAGGTGAAGATGATCCACGCGTCGTCGGCGGGGGTGGGCCAGACGGGGTTGCCGCGGGGCCCGGCCCCGGAGCCGGGGGCGAGCCGGCGTTCGGCGCCGAGGACGGCGCACACCTGGGCGTCCTGCCAGATCATGTCGGCGCGCTCGTCGGGGTCGTCGGCGTCGACGGGCACGTAGGCGGCGCCGCAGCGCAGCACGGCCAGGATGGCGACGTACAGGTCGGCGGTGCCGGAGGGGATGCGCACGCCGACCCGGTCTCCGGCGCCGATGCCGTGTCCGGCGAGGACGCCGGCGAGGGTGTCGACCTCGTGCATGAGGGCGCGGTAGTCGAGTACGGCGGTGCCGGTGTCCAGCGCGGGTGCGTGCGGGTGGGCGTCGGCGGTGGCGGTGACGATGTCGAGCAGGCTGCGGGGGTGCGCGGGCCGGACGGCCGGCCAACCGGCGGCGTGGGCAGGCCCGGGACGGTTCAGCGTTCCCGGGCCTGCCATGTCCTGGCGTGCGTCCATAAGGAGTGTCCTCGGCTGGGAGTAGTCATTAAGGATGAATGCGGGGAGTCACCTTGCGTGGTGCCTCACTCACCATGACTCCACTGGGAGCCCGCTGGATGCCGTGGAGGTGGAGTCAAAGGAACTTTTCATTTTCGGCGACATATGGGGGCATCAGGGAACGATTCGAAAGTCATTTCGGGGTTTTTCGATCGCTTTCGGTGGCGAAGGGTAATCGCCGGAGGCAGGAGGCATATGACGCGAAGGCGAAGAGTGGTCTACGCCATAGCGGCGGGGACGCTACCGGTAGTGAAAGCGGACCCGCCAGATCTGGAGGTTTAGCGATGATGGTGGCCGGATCCCGCCGGTGGCCCGCGGAGGGCGGGGGCGGCGCGGCCGGTAGCGCGGCCGGTAGCGCGGAGGGCGGCGCGCGGCTCGTCTGGTACGCGGCGTACGGGTCGAACCTGCACGCCGCCCGGCTCGCCTGCTACCTGCGCGGCGGCTGCCCCGACGGCGGCGCGCACACCTACCCCGGCTGCCGCGACCGGCGCCCGCCGCTCCGGGACGTGGCGGCGGTGCTGCCCGGCACGCTGTACTTCGCCCGGGAGTCGGCGGTTTGGGGCGGCGGCAGCGGCTTCTACGATCCGGACGCACCGGGCGAACTTCCTTGCCGCGCCTACTTGATGACGGTCAGTCAGTTCAGCGACATCGCCGCCCAGGAAATGCGCCGCTCCCCCGGCACCGACCTCGACCTCACCCGCACCCTCGCGCACGGACGCGACCGACTCGGGCCCGGCCGGTACGAGACGCTGGTGCACGCGGGCGAGTTGGACGGGCACCCGCTGCTGACCTTCACCGCCCCCGAAGGCCTGGCCGGCGCCGCACTCAATCCACCCTCGGCGCCCTATCTGCGCACCCTGGCCGCAGGCCTGGCCGAGTCCCACGGCTGGAACGCGCGCCGCTGCGCCGACTACCTGGCCTCCCGCCCGGGCGCCGCCGGGCACTGGACCGCGGCGGACGTCCTGGCCGTACTGGGCGGTGGTCTGGACCTTTAGGTCCCGTTCACCCCGTGGTGACCGTACGGCGACAACTGCGTGGGTTCCGGCCACATCAGGCAAAGGAAACGCCAGGCCACCGCACGGGTGAACCGGCGCCTCCCGCCGGCGGCTGGCGGCGGGAAGCGGCGGCCACTCGGCGGCTTCGTCAAAGGCGGTTTTAAGGTCGCGCCCTTCAGCTTGAACGTTGGCCGTGCAGGAGGAGGGGGACGGCGCGGTTGGCGAGGGCTTCGGCAGCGCGGGCGGCCTGGGCGGGGGCCATGACGTCCGGGAGTTCGTGGGCGGGGACGAAGCGGGCGCCGAACAGTCCGCTGCGGTGCCGGGGCGGGACGGTCAGGCGGGTGTCGTCGTGCACGGTGCCGCCTTCGAAGACGAGGTTGAGGCGCTCCAGGTTGTCAGGCGCTCGTAACGCAGGCCCTTGCGGAGCAGGTCGACGACCCGCAGGAGCGCGGACGGACGGGCGCAGCCGAGGCCGATGAGGTAGCAGCCGGTCCTGCGGCCGTGCTCCCAATCCACCTCCACCGACGGCAACTTCACCCCGCCCAGGGCGAGGACGGTCGTCAGGTCGTCCAGGACGTCGGCCGCCTGCCGCCGCTGATCGGCCGTGGCGCGATAGACCTTCTCCCCCATCACGCCCCCACCTGCCGCCGAACCTCGAACCCCCGCCAGGCGCTGAAGGCGGCGGAGAACGAGGAGAAGGACGCCAGCTCACCCGAGGTACCGCTACGCAGCCACTCCCCCGTCGTCTCGTTCCGCACCCGGTAACACCGGCCCTCCGGGTCCCAGCGGACCCCGTAGCCGTGGAGCCGGGGCACTTGGACATCGCCCATGGGAGTAACCTTCCGCTGTCGATCCTTCACGTTCTGTGTGGGAAAGACTTGCGGAACGACCCCCTCCTAGGGAAGCATCTGAAGTCGCCAGTTCAGCATGGTTCAGTTGGGAAGCATCATGAACCGTAAGAAGCTTGATCCTGCGTCATCTCCGTACGCGACCCTCGGGATTCAGCTCCGTCGTTCACGCGAGGCACGCGGCCTGACCCAGACGGAACTCGGAGAGGTCATCGCCTACTCCGGTGCCTACATCTCCAGCATCGAGCGCGGCATCCGCGCGCCGAGCCGCCGATTCGTCGATCTCGTGGACGAGCACCTCGCCACCGGCGGCACCCTCAGCCTGATGCTCGACCAGCTCGAACACAGCATCCTGATAGAGGGTTTCCCTGAGTACGCCGACAAGGAAGCCGAAGCGACCGTCATCCGGCCCTTCCAGATCGGGGTCATCTCAGGGCTGCTGCAGACTCACGAGTATGCAGCAGCCTATGAACAAGCCTTCGTACGGCGCGGGACCGTCACTCAGCAGCAAGCCGACGAACGCATGCGGTTCCTCCTCACCCGACAGGAACGGATCAGCCAGCCATCTCCGCCATTCGTCCAGGCCGTACTCGACGAGTGGAGCCTGCGACGGCCGATCGGCGGACCTGCGGTGATGGTGGGTCAGCTGGCCCATCTGGAAGAGCTAGCCAGTCGGCCGAACATGACCATCCAGGTAGCCCCGCTCAGCCTCGGGGAGAACCGGCCGTTCGCACATCCAGTGACGCTTCTGACGATGCCAAATCGTTCGCTGCTCGGCTATTCGGAGAGCCACCTGCGCGGCCATCTGGAGCGCGACGCCGAAACCCTCGCGGGCTGGGCCAGGGAGTACGATCGGCTGCAAGCCGAGGCACTGCCTCTGGCCCCGTCGCTTGAGCTGATCCGCGCAGTACGGAAGGAATTTGAAAGTGCACCTTGACCTATCCGGCGCTCGCTGGCGCAAGAGCACGTACAGCGGCGGAGGGGGCGAATGCATCGAGGTAGCGGACGACTTCCCCGGCATCGTCCCGGTCCGCGACTCCAAGGACCCCAACGGCCACACCCTCGCCTTCCCCGCCGATGCCTGGCAGGCCTTCGTCACCGCCGTCGGCGCCGGTGAGTTCGACGCCAACTAGGCCTATCTGACGCCGGAGTGGGAAGTCATCCCCACCGACTTCCCACTCCACCCGCAGGAGGCAACGCGATGGCAACCACCTGGCGCAAGAGCAGCTACAGCGGACAGGGCGGCGAATGCATCGAGGTCGCCGACGGCTTCAGCGGCGTGCAGCCCGTCCGAGACTCCAAAGACCCCGACGGACCCGTCCTCCTCTTCCCCTCCGCCGCCTGGCAGGCCTTCGTCACCTCCACCCGCGCCGGCGAGTTCGACACCAACTAGGCCTATCTGACGCCGGAGTGGGAAGTCATCCCCACCGACTTCCCACTCCACCCACAGGAGGCAACCGCGATGGACACCACCTGGCGCAAGAGCAGCTACAGCGGCCAGGGCGGCCAGTGCATCGAGGTCGCCGACGGCTTCATCGACGTGCAGCCCGTCCGCGACTCCAAAGACCCCGACGGACCCGTCCTCCTCTTCCCCTCCGCCGCCTGGCAGGCCTTCGTCACCTCCACCCGCGCCGGCGAGTTCGACGCCTGGTGACCCGTGGCCTGCGGAGGAAGAGGCTGACTGCGGCGACCTGATCGGCCCGGGCGCCGACGCGACCGGGATGCCCCATGCTTCACCTGCGGCGGAGGAGGTCTGCGGCGGCGAGGACCCGGCCGTTCTCCAGCCGGATCCACGCGGCCTTCTCGATCGGCTCGGGCATCGTGTGCGCCCTCGTCAGGCCGCGACGGGCGCGCCGGCGACGCGGCGTTCGCCGCCGTTGCGCTCGCGCCACGCCCGGTAGACGTCGATGGCCGCGTCGCTGGGCCGGTAGCGCATCGGCAGCCGGCGCTCGTCCCAGTTCTTGGCGAACTCGGTGTAGAAGGTGGCGAGTTCGAAGTACTTGCGGTCGTCGACGTAGTGCGGTTCGTAGTCGTCGCGGGTGGTGAGGAAGACGACCTCGTCGGGACTGCAGTAGTACAGCGAGCCCAGGCACATCGGGCAGGGGTGGGCGAGGACGTAGATGGTGGTGCCGGTCAGGTGCTCGGTGCCGAGCCTCGTGCAGGCGTCGCGGATGGCGAGGATCTCGGCGTGCGCGGTGGGGTCGCCGGTCTGGGCGACCTTGTTCGCACTCTCGGCGAGGATCTCGCCGTCCTTGACGATGACGGTGGCGAACGGGCGCCCGCCTTCGGCGACGTTGCGGCGGGCGAGGTCGATGGTGTGCTGGGCGAAGTCCACGGTGGCGGTTCCTTGCCGGTCGGGGGCGGGCCGGGGTGGGACGGCGGGCCGGGGGGCCTGTCGGTCCGCCCCGGCCCGCGCGGGGATCAGAACGGCTTGGTGGGCAGGTACTTGCCGTCCAGGGTGATGACGGCGCGGTGGCCGCCCTCGGGGTCCTCGACGGTCTTGACGTCGAGCTTGAAGTTGATGGCGCTGATGATGCCGTCGCCGAGCTGCTCGTGGACCAGGGCCTTGAGGGTGGTGCCGTAGACCTGGAGCATCTCGTAGAAGCGGTAGATGGTCGGGTCGGTGGGGATGCCGCCGGGGATGCTGCCGCGCAGCGGGATGGTCTGGAGCAGCCGGGCCGCGTCCTCGTCCAGGCCCAGGAGCTCGGTGACGGCCTTGGCCGCGTCGGCGGGCAGGGCGTGCTGGCCGAGCAGGGCGGCGGTGACGAAGGCGACGGACAGGCCGGTCGTGTCGGCGAGTTCCTGCCAGGTGAGGTCCTTGCGGGTCTTGGCGTCGACGACCTCCAGGGCGAGCTGCTGACGGGCGGTCTGGTCGAACTGCGCGTGCACCATGGGGTGGGCCTTTCGGGGATGGGTCCGGGGCGGGTGCCCGGGCCTGGTCTGGGGGTGGTGGGAGGGAATGGTCGAGGGGGGTGGTCAGCCCGCCAGGGCGACGAACCGTCCGCTGTCGGTGTCGAGCGTCTCGGCGGAGCCGGATCCGATGTCGTAGACCCAGCCGTGCAGGGTCAACCTGCCCTGCACCAGGGCCTTGGCCACCGACGGGTGGGTCCTCAGGTTGGCCAGCTGGGCGAGGACGTTGTCCTTCACCAGGGCTGCGACCCGCTCCGCGCCGGCCGGGTGCTCGGCCGCGTCGGTGCGGGCCTTGGCGACGTCCGCGTGGTGCAGCCAGGTGGCGACGGCGGGCAGGCCGGTGAGGTCGCCGCCGGAGGCGAGGGCGGTCATCGCGCCGCACGCGGAGTGCCCGCAGACGATCACGTCCGTGACCCCGAGCACGCCGACCGCGTACTCGATGCTCGCCGCGACACCGTCCGCGCCCCGGGTGTACGGGGGCACGAGGTTGCCGGCGGTGCGGATGACGAACAGCTCGCCCGGATCGGTCTGGGTGATCAGCTCCGGCACGACCCGGGCGTCCGAGCAGCCGATGAACAGCGCGGTCGGCTGATGGGTGGTGGCGAGCCTCTTGAACAGTGCCGCCCGGGTCGGGAACACGTCCCGGCTGAACCGCTGGAAACCCTGCGCCATCTCGTTCACGAGGTCACTCCTTCTTCGACGACCGTGGGTGCCTGCCGATGACCTCAACGATGCATGACCTGGTCCTATAGCGTCCAAGACGCGGTACCCATCATTGCCATCAGTGCTGCCTATAGTTGGCTCATGGAACTGCGCCACCTCCGGTACCTGCTCGCCGTGGCCGAGCACGCCAACTTCACCCGCGCCGCCGAAGCCCTGCACGTCTCGCAGCCGACCCTCTCGCAGCAGATCAAGCAGCTGGAGGGCTCGCTGCACGTGCAGCTCCTCGACCGCTCCGGGCGCACCGTGCGCCTCACCGACGCCGGCCAGGCCTACGCCCACTACGCGCGCCGGGCCCTGCGCGACCTCGCGGCGGCCGAGCGCGCGGTGCGGGACGTCAAGGACCTCTCACGCGGCACCCTGCGCCTGGCCGTGACCCCGACCTTCACCGCCTACCTGACCGGGCCACTCATCGGGGACTTCCACGCGCGCCACCCCGGGATCAGCCTGGACGTCCGCGAGATGGCACAGGAACGCATCGAGTCCGAGCTGGCCGCCGACCAGCTCGACCTCGGCATCGCCTTCGGCGGGGCGCACCTGCCGACCGTCACCGCCACCACCCTGTTCACCGAGCACCTCGGCCTCGTCGTCGCCTCCGACCACCCGTACGCGGCCCACTCGGGCCCGATCCCGGTCCGCGCACTGGGCGACCAGCAACTCGCCCTGCTCAGCGGCGACTTCGCGACCCGGCAGCACATCGACCGGTTCCTCTCCGACCACCGGGTCCGACCGCGGATCGCCATCGAGGCCAATTCCGTCAGCGCGCTCGTCGCGATCGTCCAACGCACCAGCCTCGCCACCGTGCTACCCGACGCCACCACCCGCGAACACCCCCACCTGCGCTCCGTCCCGGTCGACCCGCCACTCCCCTCGCGCGCCGTCGCCCTGCTCCGCCGGGACACCGCCTACCAGAGCGCCGCCGCCCGCTCCTTCAGCGACCTCGCCCGACACCGCGCCCACACCTTCGACCACACCCCCGACGGCCCGGCCTGAAACGGGCCCGCCCGTCCGCGCCCTGCGGACCGGCGGGCCCGGTCACACACTCAGGACGAACCCTCACCACGGATCAGCCGCAGCGCCGGCCCCGCACGCCCGACCCCCCGCCCGGCCCTGCGCCGCTCGGCTTCCCGCTCGACTTTCCGCTCGGCCTCCTGTTCGGCCACCAGGTCCGCCGACACGCGGGCGCCCAACGCCCGCAGCTCGGCCTTGCGCTCCTCGTCGGCCTCCTCGTCGCCCGGGTAGGCGGCCACGTACTTGACGCCGTGCTCGTCCTCCCAGGCATAGCTGCGGTACTGCGTCGTCGCCTCGTCCGCCACAGGGAACCTCCGCTCCTCGTCTTCGGGGTGACCCACCGTAGGCGACCGACCCGCACCGGAAAGGAGCCGTGACGCCCGCACCTCACACCCCGTCAGGCGGCTGACGGGCCGCTTGCCGCCCTCACGCCCCGGGCCACGCCCCCCTCACGGGCCGTCCGTCACCGACGGCCGTTCCCCCGATCGGGGGAAGCGGCGCCCGTCCGTGCGCTCGTCGGGGGCCGAACCGAGACACTGGGGCCATGAGGATCTGGAACGGACCCGTCCTGGGCGTGGTGGCACTGGCCGCCGCCGCGATGCCGAGCCTGCTCGCCACGGTGCCGGCCCAGGCGCAGGCCGCCGGTCCGGCGGTGGCCGCCCACTCCGCCGAGCGCACGTCCCGGCGCGACGTCTACGTGCCGCGCATTCTCTCCCCTCGGGCGGGGGCGCTCTGGCGGGTCGGCGAGCGGGTCGAAGTCACCTGGGACGTCTCGGATCCGCCGGCGCAGATCACCAACCGCACGGGGTCCATCGCCTTGCGCGCGGGCGGCGTCACCCTCCTCGACCGGGTCCTCGCCCGTGACTTCGACATCCTGCTGGGACGGATGGAGGTGACCGTGCCGGACGTCCCCCCTGGAGACGACTACCGGGTCGTCCTGTCCGGTGATTCCGGCAACTGGTCCGAGCCCTTCACGATCACGTCGGACGGCCGGGCCGCCCCACCGCCGGGTGCGCCGACTACTCGTCGTCGGTGAAACTGACCGAGCCGATGCCGCTTCGGGTGCTCGAACCACCCGACCTGATGGTCCCGATCTCGTCCTGGCAACCGGCGCCGAGGAAGACGGCCACCTCCGCGTCGGTGTCGTTGTACAGCTCGGCGACGCGGCGGCCGAGGTCGTAGCACCGGTCGCCCTCGGGGTTTTCCAGCGTGTGCTCCTGGTTGTTGCTGATGTAGGTGAAAGTCCCCTCCGCGGCTTGGGCGTTGGCCGGGACTGCGATGCACAGAACCGCAGCGGCACCGATGGTGACCAGCGTCCTTCCGAGGCTCTTCACGGACTCGTCTCCTTTGAACGGCGGGGCTTCCTCAGCGCTGCCAGTGTGGCCGTTCGGACGCGCGAGGACGCGGGACGTCACTCGAATGGACCTTCGACGGCGTTTCCCCGCCCCCCGAAGAGCGGTGTCGGGCGATAGGAGGGTGCGCACCCCGAGCCGCCGCCACCGGCCAACTTCTTTGTGTCATCTGCCAGTACGGCGGCCCGGCGGGGCGGAGGAGACTTTCCGCCACGGCCGCGACCCCGCGGGCGACACACAGGAGGGGCGGCACGTGGGCGTGCAGCAGTACGACGGGATCGGCGAGGCGTTCGAGGGGTTCAAGTCCCTGCCGTTGATCCGCTACGGGGAGGTGCCGAGCTTCCTGGGCCTGGTCGGGGACGTGGCCGGCCGGTCGGTCCTCGACCTGGCGTGCGGCACCGGCTTCTACAGCAGGGAGTTCAAGCGGCGCGGCGCCACCGACGTCCTCGGCGTCGACATCTCCGCCGAGATGGTCGCCGCCGCGCGCACGATCGAGCAGCGCGACCCGCTGGGCGTGCGCTACGAGGTCGGCGACGTGGCCGAACTGCGGCCCCTCGACCGGCGCTTCGACATCGCACTGGGAGTGCAGTGCCTCAACTACGCCGAGGACGTCGCGGCGATGGAGCGGATGTGCCGCAACATCCACCGGAGCCTGGTGCCGGGCGGGGATTTCTTCGTGCTCGCCCAGAAACCCGACTACCGCTTCGACTGCCCCTCCCTGGACAAGTACGGGTTCCGCTGCGAACCGACCGGCGAGGAGATCGAGACGGGCCCGCGGGTACGGATCACCGCCCTCCTCGACCCGCAGCCGATCAGCATCGTGGGCGCGGCCCCGCGCCGCGAGGTCTACGAGGAGTGCCTGCGGGCGGCCGGGTTCGGCGACGCCGAGTGGGTCCCGCTCCAGGTGTCCGAAGCCGGCCTGCGCGAGTTCGGCGAGGACTTCTGGGCGGACCTCCTCGCCAGCCCGCCGCTGGAACTGCTGCGCTGCCGCGCCTGACCGGCCCGGAGCAGTCGGCCCGGAGCGGTCGGCCCAGAGCGGCCGGCCCGGCCCGGGTGTCAGAGATCCAGCCACCGCTTCCACCGGCCCGTCAGGGCGATGTCGGCCTCCTTGAACGCGGCCTTCCACGCACCGCCCTCGCGCACCATCGCGTAGCGGGCCTCGCCGCCGATCAGCCCTTCCGGTACGTACACCCAGCACCTGACCGGCGACTCCTGTTCGACGCGCAGGATCGGCGCCTCGAACTCCGGCGGCGTGCCGAAGCACAGCAGGTCGTAGCGCGACTGGTGCCGGGCCAGCGCCCTGGCCGCCAGATGCCTGGCGAACACCTCCTTCACCGCCACCAGTTGCTCGCCGCCCGGGGTGTCGTGCCGGCAGGAGGCCATCCACTCCTCCCACCGGCGCATCTCGTCGAAGAAGTCCTGCGCGGCCGCTCGGGCGCCTGCCGCACCCTGACCGCCCTGGCCGCCCTGCCGCTCCTCCGGTGGCATCGCCGCGCCTCAGCTCCAGTCGAAGGTCAACAGGGCCAGCCGGTCGACGGGTTCGAAGAACAGCATGATCCAGTCGGCGCCGCTGCTGCGGTAGTGCCAGCCGGGCACCGCCGCCACGAACTCGAAGCGGCGGCCGGACGGGCCGACCGGCCAGGTGCGGTCGCCGTCGTAGTCGAGCGGGAACACGTCGGTCTCGATCCAGTTGCCGGCGGAGTCGGCGTAGCCGCCGAGCTGGTCCAGGAGCGCCATCTCGCCGGTACTGCCGGGGTACGGCAGGCCGTCGTCGCCGAGGTGGACGAGCCGGCCCTCGCGGCGGAAGCTGTCGCGGTGCGCCCGGTAACTGCGCTCCTGGCGTTCGCAGTGCTCGGCGAGGTCGGCGTGGAACCCCGGCCAGGGGTCGGGGACTTCGCCCGGGCCCGCCGCCCGGGCGAAGTAGCGCAGGTCTCCGGCCAGGCGGAAGCGGTCGCCCTCCAGCGTGAAGCCCAGCCAGTTGGACGCCTGGAGCCCCGTGTGGAAGGCCGAGGTGTGGTCGCCGATGCAGCCCTCCGACGGCTCCAGCGGGCTCAGCAGGTGGATCCACCCGTGCCAGGCCGGGTTGACCTGGGCCAGGTCGATCGAGACCAGCGGGTGCAGGTGCCGGGCCAGCTCGGCCTGGTCGGCGACGAAGACGTCCGCCGGATCGGGGTAGATCCGCAGGGCCGCCCCGGCCGTCATGACGTCCTCCCGCACGGGAGTGTCTTCCACGGACATCCGGACCTCCTACGGTGACCACGCATCGACGGCCGGTCGGCTGACGATCAGCCCCTTCCTACCAGGTGCCTCTGACAGGAGCCCTGGTCCCGCCCGGCGGCTGCAGTATCAGTGTCAGTGGCCGGTGCTACGTTCCGGTTCTCGACTCGATCACTCGACACGACGACTCGGCACGACCACTCGGCACGACGAAGGGGGCTTCCCGATGCAGCAGCTGTGGGCGCGGATCGAGGCCGCGCTGGAGCGGATCGCCCCGGAGGTGGCGGCCGCGATGCCGCCCGGCGCCACCGACGGGCAGATCCGGGCGGCGGAGGCCGCGATGGGGGTGGAACTCCCGCCGGACGTCCGGGAGTCCTACCGCTGCCACGACGGCCTGCCGGGGGTCCTGATCGGTTTACACACCGCGCTCCACTCGCTCGACGCGATGGTGGACGACTGGCGCGAGCGGTCCGTCGACGCCGGGGACCCGCCCTGGGACGAGCAGGCGGAGGACGGCGTGATCCGCCGGGACGTCGCCTGGTCCGCCGGGTGGATCCCCTTCATCTCCATCGGCAACGGCGACGTGATCTGCATCGACCTGGACCCGCCCGCCCCGCAGCGCCGCGGCCAGATCATCGACTGGTCGCACGAGGGCTGGCGGGCCTGCTACGAGGCCGCCGGCCTGCGGGAGTTCCTGGAGGCCTTCGCCGCCGACCTGGAAGCCGACCGCTACCGGGCCGACGAGACGCGACGCGCCTGGGACGGTAGCGGACTGCCGCTGGTGATGCTGAAGGACTGAGCGTCAGCGCGCCCCGCTCGCCCCACTCGCCCCGTTCGCCGGATCGGGGCTGCACAGCCAGCCGTTGACGGCGAAGCGGCTGTCCTCGGCCTGCCGACTCGGGCATTGCACCGGGCGCACCTCGTGCCAGGCGGTGGGGCGGAAGAACACGATGCTGTCGTGCTCGGGCTCCCAGTCCCGCCAGGTGCGCTTCTCCCACTCCCCCGTCGTCCCGCCGTACAGCGGCAGGGCGGCGTCGAACACGCGCAGTTCGCCGCCGCCGAACGGCCGGGGCGTGCCGTGCAGGTAGTAGACGAAGGTGAGCAGGCGCCGGGGGGAGAACTCGGCGCTGGTGTCCTGGTGCGGCCGGTAGAAGTCGCCGTCGTTGTGCACGTTGAGGGTGTAGTCGGGCTCGGTGTTGCGGCAGGAGACGCCCAGGGTGTGCTCGACCGCCTCCAGCACCTCGTCGATGGCCGCCAGCAGTTCGGGGGCGGCGAACTCCTGGCACGAGCGGGAGCGGCGGAAGTCGGGGGCCAGCTCCCGGTCCCCGATCAGGGAGGGCTGCAACGCCTCGCCTGCGGAGGCGACGGCGACGGCGCGTGCCAGCAGGGCGCCGGCCGTCCGCTCGCCCAGGAGCCCGGTGATGCGGCAGACCGTCACCGGGAGCCGCCAGATCGCGTCCGTGCTCACCGGCGACGGCTGCTCCGTCGCGGTGTCCTGCTCCGTCGCGGTGTCCGGCCCTGTCATGGTCTCCCGCCCTCTCGTCGTCGCGCGGCCTCGAACGCTCACGCCCGGTGCCGCACCCGCGCCCCTACCGGCTCCAGTCCACCGGGACCACGTCCTGCTTGAGCCCGCGGTCGCTGCACACGGCACACGGGCTGCCCGGGACGCCGGGGCCCTGGTCGGTGCCGATGGTGATGGCCCCGTGCGCGCCGGCCGGGGCGTGGACGCCGTCGCCGACCATCGCGGCCTCGTAGCCGCCCAGCAGTTCCTGCAGGGTGCCGGGGCCCAGGTTCTCGGGGGCGGTGATCGCGGCGATGCCGTCGTAGTCGGTGTAGGCCGCGCCCAGCGTCCGGCCGCCCACGGTGGCGAACACGATCCGGGCGCCGCGGATGGGCTCCCCGGTCACGGCGTCGGAGGCCATCGCGTGGATGTTCTCCAGCTGCATCTGGGTGACGTTCAGGCTCGCCTGGCTGGTCGTGAGCCTGGTCGGCTTGAGGCTGGGGCACTCCGCCGCCCCGCTGCACGACGGGGCCGACGAGGCGGACGCGGTGACCGCGCTCCCCGCACCCAGCGAGGCCAAGGCCGCGGCCATCACCGCGACGGTCTTGCGACCAACAGAGCTCATGATCCACTCCCGTGGGAACCGCCCGCGCGTGCTCCGCTGTGACGCCCGAGGGCCACGAGGGCCGGGCGCGCGCGGCACGCGACGGGTGCCGCCCCCCATCGGACGACACGGCCGAGCGTAGCCACCGCCCGTCCGGCCCAACCAGCCGACGACCACGAGTTCGCAAGATCTGATGAACAGTCAACAGAGTGGTGACGGCGGCATTCGGGGCGCACCGGCCGGTGCGCCGAGGGGCCGGCGGCGCCGGCCCCTCAGTGGCGCGGCGGGTGGGTGGGAGCCGTCCAGGACGCGTGGGCGTTGAACGTCAGGCCCGCCCGCTCCGAGGGGAGCGTGTGGTCCGGGTCGTTGCGGACGACCTCGATGCGGTGGCTCTCGACGTACAGCGCGGTGAGGTGCAGGCCCGGCGCGGGGGCGCGGACCTCCTGCCGTTCCCTGGTCATGGCGGTGACGAAACGCGTGCTGTCGTAGCCGAGTTCGCGGCTGAGGGAGGCGGCCGCCCTGGCGCCGCGGCCCTCGACCTCGACGCCCGCCTCGAACCCCACGGACAGGCCGACGGCTTCGCGGCAGGCCTGCGACTGCGCCTCGTCCACCCCCCACGGGACGGTGGCGCCGACCGTGCCCGGGCCCGGGTCCTCCCGCAGGTCGGTGACCGCGACCCGGGTGTAGAACCGCTGGCGCCGCACCGTGTACGTCGGCGAGTTGCGCAGGATCCACTCCGTGGAGGCGCCCCGGTCGAGGACGGCGGTGCACGGGAGGACCACCTCCCGGTCGACGACGGGCTCGGTCCGCTCGGGCACGTCGCCTCCGTCCGTGACGACCGGGCCCTTCGCCGTCCCCTGCCGGACCTGCCGCATCGGCACGTCCAGCACGTGGACGTCGCCGGGGTCCTCCCCCTCGTAGTCGCCGTCGAAGTAGGAGATCCAGGTCGCGATGCCGGGGGTCAGCAGGCAGCCCGTGCCGCCGGGGATCGTCTCGGGGCGGACGGTCTCGGGGATCTCCAGCCCGCCGCGCCCGCGCCAGGCGCCGACGGCCACGTAGGGGCGTCCGCCGATCTCCTCCTTCACGCAGCGCAGGTCGCCCTGGGCGACGAAGGCCGCGCCGCCGAGGTCGCGCAGGACGTCACGGGGCCCGTGGACCGTGTCGGAGGACCACAGCGCGCTCAGCGCCCGGTACCCGGGAGGGGCCACCGGCACCAGGCCGCGCAGCACCCCGTCGGAGTCGGTGACCTTGCGCCACTCCTTGGGCTCGGCCAGCGCGGCCGAGCCGCCAGTGGTCCCCTTCACCCAGGTCATCGGGGCGTTGTCGGGGATGACGCTGCACAGGGCGTGGTAGCCCTCGGGCGGTCTCGTCTCGCCGGTGCTGAAGACGAAGGTGAGTTCGCCGAACTGCTGTGGTGCCGAATAGCTCATATCCGCTCCTCCTGTCGGACGACTCACACTTGCCGGGCGACCGCCCCAGGGCCCGGGCTCAGCGGCCCGCGGTCACCGGGTAGTGGTCGCTGTAGTCGGTGAACGCCCGGCCGCCCGCCTCCCAGGTCGGCGAGGCGGTCTTCAGGACCTCGCTCGTCCAGGCGTCGCACGGCGGGGCGTGGCCCTTGCGGAGCAGGACGTGGTCCGTGTCCTCGGCGGGGTCGGCCGGGTGGCGGTGCAGGGCGGCGTCGTTGGCGATGGTGTCGAAGGAGTACTTCCAGCCGGTCCGGGGGCCCGCCTCCTGGAGGTTCCCGAAGCCCAGGACGTCCTGGAAGTCGGGCGAGTGGCGGTCGATATTGAAGTCCCCGGCGACGATCACCGGCTCGTGCGCCGGGATCCGGCGGTCCGTCAGGAAGACGTCGATGTCGCGCAGCTGGGAGCGGCGCATGATCCTCGCCCGGCCGGTCGGGCACGCGCCGTCGTCGGACTGCAGGTGGGTGCCCACCACGTGCACGCGCCGGCCGTCGACCTCCAGTACGGCGTAGGCGAAGCCCTTGGCGGCCTCGGCGTCCCGGCCGCAGGCCACGTCGTGGACGTACTGCTCCATCCGCAGGATGGGCCACCGGCTGACGATCGCGACCCCGCCGCGGGCGTACAGCGGGGAGATCTGCCGGCCGTGCGTGGCGGCCCAGCCCGACTCGTCCACCCCGACCACCGGCGTGCGGTGGCGGTACCCCCGGCCCTCCAGGCCCTGCATCAGCTCCTCGGAGGGGCCGGGGTCGAAGAGTTCCTGGAAGACCAGCACGTCGTGGTCCGCGACGTACGCGGACTCGGCGATCAGCCGCGAGCGCGCCGCGTTGTTCCAGTCGCCCTCGCTCTTCTGCGTCAGCCCGGACAGGAACATCACGTTGTGCGTCAGAACCTTCAAGGCCGTCCTCTCCGAACCGGCGGGCGCGGGGCGCACACACGGCGGAACCGGTCCGGGGCGCCCCGCCCCCCAAGTCAAGGGGGTCGGCCCGCGCCCGCCGGCGTCGACGCGCCGGTGCCCCGGCGGATGCCACGGGGCGCGGGAGGCACTGCGGGCTCGCGGCAGAGCCGGGCGGGGCGTGCACGGACGATTCCGCGCCGGTGCGGGGCCGCCCCTCCGACCGCAGGGAGCAAGCACGGCACACGTCCGAGCCGCCCGGCGGGTGTGGCCGGGCGGCTCGGGGGTGGTCGGGGCCGGGGTTACGCGGTGGTGGTCGGGAGCTTGGCGGTCAGCGCGGTCGGGACGTTGACCACGTCGGCGAGGCTGTACTTGCCGGGGCCGAAGTCGGCTGCGGTGAGGGCCTTCTTGCCGCCGCCCGCGACCAGCCAGACGGTGGAACTGTCGGGCGAGAGCAGCAGGGTGCCGTCGGCGGGGGCGCTCTTGGCGGCGGCCCCGCCCAGCCAGGTGCCGGGGACGCCCATGAGCGGCTGCTTGTCGTAGCCCATGGCGGTGAAGTCGGCGTAGGTCAGGGAGACCGCCAGGCCGCCGGCCATCACGTAGACGGTGGAGTTGGTGCCGGCGGCGTCGGTGAGGACCGTGCCGTTCTTCAGGGGCTTGGCGACGGCGCCCTGCAGCCAGGCCTCGGGCACGCCCATCAGGGTCTTGGTGTTGTAGCCGTCGGCGGTCCACTCGCTGCCGGAGATGGGCAGGGCGGTGCCGTTGACCATGACGTACATCGACGGGTCGGTGCCGGCCTGGCCGTTGACGACCGTGCCGTTCGGGACGGTGGCCTGGGTGGCGGAGGCGAGCCAGGCGCCGGGGACGCCCATGTCGGCGCGGGTGTTGTAGCCGTCGGCGGTCCACTCGGCGCCGGAGATGGGCAGGGCGGCGCCGGAGACGACGACGTAGCGGGCGTTGCCGCCGGCCTGGTCGTGGACGACGAGGCCGGTCGGGAGGGTGTTGGTGAGCGCGTTCTGCAGCCAGGCGGTGGGGACGCCCAGGTCGGGGCGGGTGTTGTAGCCGGCCGCCGTCCAGTCCGCGCCGGAGATGGACAGCGCCGCGCCGGCGACGACGACGAAGCGGGAGGAACCGCCGGCCTGGTCGTGGACGACGGTGCCCTCGGGCGGGGTGGTGGGCAGGGCGTTGAAGCGGGCGTCGTCCACCAGGACGATCTTGCTCAGGTCGTAGCCGTCGGGGGCGACGTCGGAGCCGGCGACCGGCAGGCCCGCGCCGCTGATCAGGACCTTGACCGAGGAGCCGTTGGGCGACTTGACGAGCGTGCCGGTGGGCAGCGACGCCGGGTCGGGGTAGGAGGTGCCGGCCGGGTAGGGGTTGGCGTGGTCGGCGCCCAGGTTGGCCCCCGGGCCGCAGACCGGCCAGGCGCCCTGGCCCTGCCCGGCGAGGACCTTCTCGGCGATCAGGATCTGCTGCTGCTTGGTCGCCCGGTTGGCGTAGGGGGCGTACTGGCTGCCGCCGTAGGCGAGCCAGGTGCTCTGGGAGAACTGGAGACCGCCGTAGTAGCCGTTGTTGGTGTTGATGCTCCAGTTGCCGCCGCTCTCGCACTGGGCGACCTTGTCCCAGGTGGACACCGAGGCCGCGGAGGCCTGGCCGCCGAGGGCGAGCGGGGCGGCGAGGGCGAGCAGGGCGGTGGCGGCGGCGAGGGCCGGTGTCTTGCGGGCGGCGGCGGTCATGACGGAAGTCCCCCTGGGCAGGTACGGGTTGGCGGGTGTGCGAGCGGGTGCGAGCGGGCGCGGGTTGTGCGGGTGCCGGGCGGCCCGGCCGGCGGTGGCCGGGCCGCCCTGGCGGGGTGGGCGCGTCAGGCGACGGTGGGGAGCTTGGCGGTCAGCGCGGTCGGGACCTTCACCACGTCGGCGGCGTTGTAGGAGCCGGGCGCGGCCGCCTTCTTGCCGCCGCCGTTGACGACCTGCCAGACGGTGGGGCCGTCGGAGGACTGCAGCAGGGTGCCGTCGGCGGGGGCGCTCTTGGCGGCGGCCGCCTGCTCCCAGCTGCCGGGGGCGCCGCGCAGCGGCAGCTTGTCGTAGCCGTAGCCGGTGAAGTCGGCGTAGGTGAGCGGGACGGCCAGGCCGCCGGCCATCACGTAGACGGTGGAGTCGGTGCCGGCGGCGTTGGTGATCAGGGTGCCGTTGGCGAGCGGGCGGGCGACCTCGGCGGCCTCCCATGCCTCCGGGACGCCCAGGACCGGCTGGTTGGCGTAGGTGGTGGTGAACTCGGCGCTGGTCATCGGCAGCGCGGAGTTGTTGACCATCACGTAGATCGACGGGTCGGTGCCGGCCTGGCCCTTGATCAGGGTGCCGTCCGGGACGGTCTTCCTGGCCGTGGTGTTGAGCCACTCGCCGGGCACGCCCATCAGGGACTGGAGGTTGTAGCCGTCGGCGGTCCACTCGGAGGCGGAGATGGGCAGGGCGGCGCCGCCGACGACGACGTAGCGGCTGGGGTCGGTGCCTGACTGGTCCATCAGGACGGTGCCGTTGGGCATGGGCTTGGCGATGGCGGCCTTCAGCCAGTCGCTGGGCACGCCCATCAGGGACTGGGTGTTGTAGCCGTCGGCGGTCCACTCGGCGGCGGAGATGTGCATGGCGGTGCCGTTGACGACGACGTAGCGGCCGGCGTCGGTGCCGGACTGGTCCATCACGACGAGTCCGGTGGCCGGGCTGGTGTTGATCGCGCCCTGCAGCCAGCTGGACGGGACGCCCATGTCGGCGCGGGTGTTGTAGCCGTCGGCGGTCCAGTCCGAGCCGGAGATGACCAGCGCCGCGCCGCCGACCACGACGTAGCGGGAGGAACCGCCGGCCTGGTCGTGGACCACGGTGCCGGGCGGCGGCACGGTGGGCAGGGCGTTGAAGGCGCCGTCGTCGACCTGGACGATCTTGCTCAGGTCGTAGCCGTCGGGGGCGACGTCGGAGCCGGCGACCGGCAGGCCCGCGCCGTTGATGATGACCTTGACCGAGGCGCCGTTCGGGGACTTGACCAGGGTGCCGGAGGGCAGCGAGGACGGGGAGGTGCTGACGTCCTCGACGACGTTCTTGTAGCGCCGCGCCTTGTAGTCGCCGTTGGGGTGCGAGTCGAACTTCGCGGCGTTGATGGAGGCGCCGGTGATGTGCTTCACCGGGGTGGAGCCGAAGGAGTAGTAGGAGAAGGTGGTGTGGCCGGGGTCGTCCCACTTCTCGAAGAGCAGGACGTGGTCGTAGAAGCTGTTGAGGACGTCCCCGGGGCGCAGGTCGCTGCGCGGGATCTCGTAGCTCTCGTCGGTGGCGATGGACTGGGTGGTGGCGCTGTAGCCCAGGTGCCAGGCCATGGAGACGTAGCCGGAGCAGTCCTTGCGGTAGTAGCGGCCGCTGGAGTCGGGGAAGGTCGCGCCCTGGTTGTAGGTGAGGCCCGGGTTCTGGTTGAACCAGTACTGGGCGCGGGAGAGGATCTCCGACCGGGTGATCTGGCCGCCGACGGTGGACGAGGCGGCGGCGTGGGCCGCGGTGGTGGTGACGGCCGTGGCGGCTATCGCGCCGGAGGCGGCGATGGAGGCGGCGAGGGTGATGCGGGCGAGCTTGGAGAGCGCGGAGGGCATGGCGACACGTCCTGACGGTGTGAGAGCGGCGGTGGGCGCCCGGTGCGGGCGCGGGAAGTCGAGGGGCGTGGCCCGGGGGGAGGCGGACGGCTGCCCTGCAGGAGCAGCGGTCGGGTGGCCTCGGGCGACGGCGGGGCGGGTCAGTCCCGGGTGGTGTTCACGGAAGTGGCCGGCGCGGGGCGGGTCAGTCCCAGATGGTGTTGGCCGGGGTGACAGTGACCGGCGCGGGGGTGGTGACCGGCGCGGGGGCGTCCCAGATGGTGTTGGCCGTCGTGGCGGCCGGGGCGGGGGTGGGGCCGTCCCAGATGGTGTTGGCCGAGGCCTGGCCGGCGATCGGCAGGACGGCGGCGAGGGCGAGGGTGGCGACCGCGGCGGCCTTGGCGAGCGGGGTGCGAAGCATGGGAGTGGACCTCTTTCGAGAACTGGGCGGGTGACGGTGAGTCCGGTGTCGCGTCCCGCGGTAGACGCTCGGCCGGTTTGCCTCCGGGCGGTGGGCCCTGCTGGCGAGTACTAGCTTCGTCGCAGTTCAGGGCGGGTGGAAGGGCTCTCCGGTGGACGGAAGCGGCAGCGTCCGGATCCGTCCAGCCGGGCCGGATCAGTCCAACAGGCGCTCGTAGAACGGCGCGACGAGCGGGGCTCCGACGCGGGTGAGCGTCCAGCCGTGCAGCGCGGGGACGGTCTCGACCGCGCGCCGGCAGAACGTGTCGACGACGGTCTCGGCGGCGCTCAGCCGGCCGGCGACCAGGTAGACGCCGAGGACGGCGCCGGGGCCGGCGCCCTCGTGCACGGCGACGTGTTCGATGCGCTCCTGGGGCCGCGCGCTCGCCAGCAGCGCCCCGGCGGTGTCGGGCGCGAGCGCCGCTGCCAGGGCCGGGACCGGGGCCTGGATCTCGGCATGAATCAGGTACATGGAACGGACTCTGCCGAACCGTCGACATCCCGGCATAGAGGATCAACCTGGACGGTTCCGGCGGTGTCCGGAACCGTCCAAGGGCCCTTGCTGGCCCCCTCTCGCACTCGCGTGCGATGATCGCGTACGCAGCGATTGGCGATTCAGGCCTTACACACCGGGGGGTAACGAGGCATGCTGACCGCACTCGGGCTGGATGCCGTGTCAGAGAGCGTCTACCGCAGCATGCTCGCGCATCCCGGCGACGGGGTGCGGGCGCTGGCGGAGCGGCTCGGGCGCAGCGAGGAGGAGGTCCGGCGCTGTCTGGACCTGCTGAGCGAGCTGGCGCTGATCCGGCCCTCCTACGAGCGGGAGGGCGAGCTGCGTGCGGTGTCGCCGCAGGTCGGCATGGAGTTGCTGATGGCCCGTCAGCAGGCTGATCTGGCGGCGCAGCAGCTGCGGATCGAGGCGTCCCGGGCGGCGGCTGCGCAGTTGATCGCGGAGTACGCGGATCTGCGGCCGGCCGCCTCGCACGCGGGGGTGGAGCAGTTGGTGGGCCTGGACCAGATCCGGGACCGGATCGCTTCGCTGGCCCGTGGTCTGACGGCGGAGATCATGACGTTCGCGCCGGGTGGCGGGCATTCTCCGGAGAGCATCGAGGCGTCCCGGCCGCATGACCGGGATCTGCTGGGCCGGGGGGTGCGGATGCGGACGGTGTACCTGGACAGTGTGCGCAACAGCCAGCCGACGGTGGCGTATGTGGGCTGGTTGGCGGAGCTGGGCGGGGAGGTGCGGACGGCGCCGGAGCTGCCGACCCGGATGATCATCTTCGATCGGGCGACGGCGCTGATCCCGGTCAGCGGGGAGGACACCCGGGCGGGGGCGGTCGTGCTGACCGGTCACGGGACGCTGGTGGCGCTGTGTGCGCTGTTCGAGCACGTGTGGGGCCAGGCGCGGGAGTTGGGGCCGTCGGCGGTGCGGGACGAGGGCGGGCTCAGTGCGCAGGAGGCGACGGTGGTGCGGTTGCTGGCGCAGGGGCTGACGGACGAGGCGATCGCCAAGCGGCTGGGGGTGTCGTCGCGGACGGCGCGGCGGGTGGCGACGGATCTGATGGAGCGTCTGGGTGCGCGCAGTCGTTTCGAGTTCGGGATGCGGGCGGTGCAGAACGGCTGGCTGCCGCAGCAGTTGTAGGGCGTTCGCGCGGGTGGCCGTGGCGGGAGCCGGGCGGCTGGTGCGGGTGTGGGTCCGCCCGCCGCCCCCGGGTCACGGGGGCGGCGGGCGGCGCCGGTGGTGTGGAGCGGGGCTGCTAGAACGGCGGGAGCGTGCCGAGCTTGACGTCGCCCGTGTAGTGCTTGCCGAGCGCGTCGAAGTCGTAGTACAGGTGCACGTCGTCGCCGACCAGGTAGAACCTCTGCGTGCCGTTGACGAACGGCGACAGGCCCAGGTGGAAGGTGATGCCCTCGGTCAGGCTGCCGGAGGCGCTGCCGACCTTGACCTTGCCGAGGAACGGCACGTTCGCGTACACCACGATGGACGCGGAGCGGGCGGTCGTGTCGAGGGTGAGCGTGGTCTCCAGCGGGCCGGTGACGTAGGTCCAGGTCTGCACGTCCGTGATGGCGGGCGTGACGTTCTGGACCACTGCGACCGGGGCCGGGGCCGGGGCGGCCGCCATGGCCGCCGTGCTGCCGAAGCCGACTGTCAGGACGGCGAGGCCGGCCACCACAACACCCGCACGACGTACAAAGCGGTTCTTCATGGTTCCCTCCCAGAGGTGTGAGCTGATGGGCGGGTCCCCCGGGGTGATTCCTATCAGTCAACTCGCTTGGGGTGCCAGCGTGTTGTACATCACGACCGCGCTCCGGCGTAAAAGTGGACCCACCCGTTCGGGTGGTTTTTCTTGACTTGGCCAGCGGCCCTGTGCAGTGCGGGGCGGCCCGGGTCGCGCGGCCCGTTCCGGGTACGGAGCAGCCGTCCCCTCGTGCGGGTTCGGGGTTTTGCCGGGCGACTGCGGGGCGGGGCCTGCGGGCGGGCCGGGGCCGGCGGCGGGCCCGTTCGGGGGCGGGACGGTCTGCGGTCGCGGGCCAAGTGGACCGGTTCGCGCGGGGGGCGCTACGCGCGTCCGTTTCCGTCCACCCGGGGGGATTTGTCGGACCTTCACGGTTCCCCCATCAGATGATCACTCGGCTGCCGGAATTCCGACCCCTGGCGTACGGCGCGGTCCACTCGAATTCCTTCGCACACCGCCGAGCAGCGAAAGGCCTTCACCCCATGACCCGCCCTGCCGACCGCCCCTCCCCCGACCAGCAGCTGCGCGAGGCCGCCGCGCGGCTGGACCGGCGCCGCTTCCTCACCGTCACCTCGGCCGCCGCCGCGCTGGCGTTCACCGTCAACCTGCCGTCCGCGCACGCCGAGGACGCCGAGTTCGGCCCGCGCGCCATCACCGGCAACCCGTTCACCCTCGGCGTGGCCTCCGGCGACCCGCTGCCCGGGGCCGTCGTGCTGTGGACCCGCCTGGCGCCGCGCCCGCTGGAGCCCGGCGCCGGGCTGCCGCCCGCCGGCTCGGTGCGGGTGGGCTGGGAGCTGGCCCGCGACGAGCGGTTCCGCAAGGTGGTGCGGCGCGGCAGCGCCCGCGCGCACGCCGAGTTCAACTACGCGGTGCACGTGGACGTCGACGGCCTCGACGCGGACCGGGTGTACTGGTACCGCTTCACCGTCGGCGCCTGGAGCAGCCCCGTGGGCCGCACCCGCACCGCGCCGGAGCGCGGGCGCAGGCTGGACGCCGTCCGCTTCGGGCTGGTGTCCTGCCAGGCCTACGAGGACGGCTACTTCACCGCCTACCGCCACCTGGCCGACGAGGACCTGGCCGCGGTGTTCCACGTCGGCGACTACATCTACGAGTACGGCATCGACGCGGCGGGCGGCGACCGCAAGTACACCGACCGCACCCTGCCCGCGCTGTTCAACCACGAGACGGCCACGCTGGAGGACTACCGGCTGCGCTACTCCCTCTACAAGAACGACCCCGACCTCCAGGCCGCGCACGCCGCCCACCCCTGGTACGTCACCTGGGACGACCACGAGGTGGAGAACAACTACGCGGCCGGCATCCCCGAGAAGGGCCAGGACCCGGCGCCGTTCATCGCCCGCCGCGCCGCCGCCTACCGCGCGTACTGGGAGAACATGCCGCTGCGGATGCCGCAGCCGCGCGGCACCGAACTCACCCTCTACCGGCGCGTCCACTTCGGGCAGCTCGCGCAGTTCGACATCCTCGACACCCGCCAGTACCGCGACGACCAGGCCAACGGCGACGGCTGGCAGTACCCCACCCCGGAGAGCGAGGACCCGCGGCGCACCCTGATGGGCGCCGCCCAGGAACGCTGGTTCGCCGAGGGCCTGCATCGCTCCCGGGCGACCTGGAACGTCGTGCCGCAGCAGGTCGTCTTCTCCCGCCGCAAGAACACCACCGCCGATCGCTCCAAGCTCTCCATGGACGCCTGGGACGGCTACCCGGCCGCCCGCGAGCGCTTCCTGACCGCCGTCGACCGGGCCGGGGTGGAGAACCTGGTGCTGCTCACCGGCGACGTCCACGTCGCCTACGCCCTGGACGTCAAGCGCGACTTCGACAAGCCGGACTCGCGCACCGTGGGCGTGGAGTTCGTCGGCACCTCGATCAGCAGCGACGGCGACGGCGAGGAGAAGCCGTCCAACTGGCAGAACCTGATGTCGGCCAACCCGCACATGAAGTTCTACGACGGGCGACGCGGCTACACCACGCTCACCCTGGACCGCCACCAGGTCCGCGCCGACTACCGGGCCGTCTCCCACATCACCCGCCCCGGCGGCACCGTCACCACCGCCGCCTCCTTCGTCACCCAGGCCGGCAACCCGGGCATCCACCCCGCCTGACCCGCCCGACCCCTGGGTCCCGCCGCTCACGGGGGCGGCGGGACCCGGGGCGGCACCACCCGTTCCCGGGGCCGCCGGGCGGCAAGGACTTCCCCGCAGGAGAAGCG
This sequence comes from Kitasatospora sp. NPDC056731, assembly GCF_040687675.1. Classification (NCBI taxonomy): domain Bacteria; kingdom Bacillati; phylum Actinomycetota; class Actinomycetes; order Kitasatosporales; family Streptomycetaceae; genus Kitasatospora; species Kitasatospora sp. NPDC056731. The sequence goes on along the minus strand of NZ_JBFBNR010000067.1, from coordinate 1,954 downwards.
CCGTGCCCCCGGCTGCTCGCCCATCGGCGATACAAGCCAGCATGAAGCCGACCATGCGGCGCCGCACTCCTTGGAAGCAGCCCCGGCCGGAGGCCTCACGTCCGGCTTCGATTCAGACTTCGCCGAACTCGCCGCTTCGGACAGCGACAACGAACGAGTCCCAGCCCTCGGCCGAGAAGGCCAGCGCCGGGCCCTGGGGGTCCTTGGAGTCACGGACCCTGCCCGGGCGCACATCGTCCACCTCTATGCAGCCGCCCCCGCCATTGCTGTAGGTGCTCTTGCGCCACTTGGCGCCCGTTGGGTCATGCATGGTCCAGTTCCTCCCGTGCCTCCCGGATCATGGCCAAACTGTCCGGCTGGCTGTGCGCGTTGGCCTGGAGCCGATCGTATCTATCGCCCCCTGGACTCTCCCGCACGGAATCCACCTCCGCCGCACGGCAGTTGCTCCGTGCCTACCTCGCCGCGCTCCCCACCGGCGACCGCTACCGCGACACCGCCGAACTCCTCCTCGGCGAACTCTTCGCCAACGCCGTCCAGCACACCGACGCACCCACCGACCGCCCCACCGGCGACCACCTACGCCTCGAAGTCCACGACGCCGGCAACGGCCGCCCTTCCCTCCGCACCCCCACCCCCGACACCCGCCTCAAACCCGCCCTCACCCACTGCCGAAACCGCGCCCGAGCCACCACCCACCCATGAGCAACACCCCACCGTGCGCAGGAAGTCGGCCCTGCCGACTTCCTGCGCAGCGCGGTCGGCTCGTCCAGGTCAGCCGGGCGCCACTCGCGGACATGCGAGTGGCGCCCGGGACGGCCGGACCTCAGGACCGCCATCCGCCGACACCCTCCACTTCCACTCGCCTCGGCACCATACGGCGGTTTCTAGGGGCCTTTCGCGTGTTCTGGGCCTGTTGGAATCCAACAGGCCCAAGGGCCCTCCGGCCGTGGGGCAAGTCCGGCTCGTCGGCGTGGAGGGGTGTCAGGGGTGTGGCTCTGGCCGGGTTCGTGCAATGTCGTGCATGCCGGGTTGTGCTTCTGATTCGCAGGGTTGACGGTGGTGCACGTCCTCGCACCTCCGCAGGCGTTGGAGATCGTCATGGCACTGGGTTTCGTGGGCATCGACCCCGGCACGGGCGGCGGAGGTCATCGTGCAGAGCTGGGCGGCCGATGACGCGCTCTGCGAGAAGATCGCAGGGACCGATTGGGTTCCCGGCCGCACGCTCGGGATTCCCGCTCATGAGTCCGTGATCCGTATACCGGCCCGCATGACGCCGATCCTGAAGGAGGCTGTCGAACGTGTCGAACGTGCCCGACTTCGCCGCGCTACTGAGGAGCGCTCAGAGGACCGCGGTTCATCTGGAGATGCGTGACGCCTACGCCGTGGGCGACGAGGCCGAGGAGATCGACCGCTTCGCCCGCACCGGCGAGATCGAGCTGGACCCCGAAGCGTCGTGGTGGCCCGAGTGGCTGGGACTCGTCCGCGAGACGGTCGGTCGTGGCGTGGTCATGCGGCGGGCCCGGATCGTGTCCGAGCCGGTGACCGACTACATCCGGTGGGAGCACGCGGTCACCCCGATGAACCTGGCGGCCGGGGAACTGGTTCGGTGGCTGCCGAGGAGTCAGGCGTCGGACATCGCGCTGCCGGGGAACGACTTCTGGCTGATCGACGACCAGCTGGTGCTGTTCCACTTCTTCACTGGGTACGGCGACTGGGCCGAGCCCGGGTTCGCCTTCTTTGAGGACTCCGCGACGGTTCGTCTCGTCTCCTGCGCGTTCGAGGCTGTGTGGGAGCGTGGCACCCCGCACGACAAGTTCAGCGTCTGACCCGCCCTTGCCCTGCGAGCACCGGACCGCCCGCCCCTCCTTCCCCGGCCTGGCGCCCCGCCGCATCGCGGGGCCACCCCGCGAAGCCCGGAGAAGGACTGCCATGACCGACGACACCCGCACCCTCG
>NZ_JBFBNR010000066.1:0-35953 GCF_040687675.1 Kitasatospora sp. NPDC056731 | reverse complement strand
TCCTCCCCAAACACACCATCCCCAACCAACACACCAAAGCCACCCACAACGCCCTCACCAACCTCAACCACCAACTCACACAAGCCACAAACACCCAATAGCCACCCGCCAACAGCAGGCTCGACACCCGGGCCCAGCGCCCGTTCTGCCACTCGTGCCCGACCCTCGGCTCGCGCACAGACCGCCCGCTCATCGCCAACTCCCGTGAAGTCGACCGCGGGAGCTGGCGAACCGGGCTACCCGTCGAAACCGCCCCGCGACGGGCGCGATCCGGGACCTGCCCTTCGAGGAGCGCACGCAGCCCTTCGCCCGTCGCTCCGACTGCTCCTGACAGTCGCCCCACTCCGCGTCCTGCCGACCCCGGGTGAACAACGCCCGCCCCAGGCCTACCGACTGTCACCCCAGCCCGGCACAATCACCCGTATGACGATCACCACGAGCGCGCCACCCCCGCGCAGTACTCCGGTCGCTCTCGCCCGCAGCTTCCTGACGGGTGCCGTGATCGGGGGCTCGCTGGCCGCGCTCGTCGTCGGTGTAGTCGTCGAGAAGGTGCCCTTGCTCATCGGGGGTTTGGGGTTGCCCATCGCCTACGGCCTGTTGCTCCTCCTCGCCGGGGCGCCACGGCGGGCCCGGGAGGCGGAGGTCGCGCCCCGGACGGCACTCGCGATGATCGAGAGCCTGCGCGCCATTGGGGGTGAGACGAGCGACGTGCCCGTACGGTTCGACCTCACCGTCGTACCGGACGACGAGCCTGCCTACCGCGTCGAAATCACTCAGGACATCAACCTCGTCGACCTTCCCGGCTACCGGCCGCGCGGCGTCCTGGTGGTGAAGTATCCGCAGGACAGGCCGTGGCGGGTGAGGGTCGTGAAGCGGCCGACCCCGGAGTGGGAGGAGCGGGCGGCCGGCGCTCAGCTGGATTCGGCTCCCGAGTCGACCATGGTGACCGAGCCTCCCGAGGCCCGTTCGACCGGCTTCGTCGGGCTCTTGGGCCTGCTGCTCGCCGCAGCTGCCGTGGTCTTCCTGTTCCACGTGGACCTGTTCGAGCAGCAGGACTCCGCCTCCCCGGCACCGACGGTCACTTCGACGTGGTCGACCACGGTGGTGTCGTCCGGGACCGGGACGGTCTCCCTCGGGCCGGACCAGTCGTTCCTCGACGACGGCGAACTGCGCAAGGCCATCAACTCCCTTACCGAGGGGCAGGATCCGCGCCAGGCGATCACCGTCTTCGCGCAGGAGCGCGTGCTGTCGGTCGTGTTCTCCCCGAGCGGCACGAAGGCCCCCCAGTTCGATCCGCTCTCCCTGCCCTACGAGCGGTTCCCGACCCTGGTCAAGGAGGCCGAAACGACGCTCGGCGTCCACTCCCCGACGTCCTGGCAGATCACTGCCGACCACCTCGCCGGCTCCCTCACCATCAGGGTCGGCGTGACCGGGCCCGAGGGCAGTGCCTCGCTGGAGGCGAACGGTGAGGGCCAGGTGGTGCGACGCACCCCGGCACGCTGATCACCCGCGCCTCACCCGCACTCGACGCGCTTCGACACGGCGGGTTGCCACAGCAGCGAACGAACCCCGGCGGACCGTACCCGGAGGGACAGGAGGAGGACTCATGGGCTGGCACGACTATCTGGCGCTCTGGTGCGGGGTGTTCGGCACCTTGGCACTGCTGGGGTACGGCCGGTCGCTGGTGGGGGCGACCCGGGCCCAGCGGACGGTCCGGGTGATGGGGCGGATCGAGCGGGTGCAGGAGCCGCAGCACGGAGGTTCCGAGGGGGACGGCATAGCGGCCGTCGTCACCTTCCAAGACCCCTCCACCGGGCAGGAGTTCACCGTGACGAACGACGGTGACTGCGGCGACAGGATCAGCACGGCCTGGACAGGCCGGGAGATCGGGATCCGCTATCCGCCCGGGAGACCGCACGCCTTCCGGTTCACCAACGACCTCTGGGCCGGCCACTACGGGCTCGGCTGGCCGAACTTCGCGGTGTTCCTGATCTACGTCGGGCTGGTGGTCGTCGCCGCGGTCGACTGGGGCTGGCCGTGGGCCCTGATCGGTGTCGGCGCGCCGTGGAGCGTGTTCCTCGCCTGCTCCCTGCCCCAGGAGGTCCGCCAGGCGCGGAGCCGGTTCGACACCCTGGCCGCGATGGTTCCCGTTCCGGGCCGTGTGGTCGCCGTCGTCAGGAGCGTCCGCACCGACGAGGACGGCTACACCTCCACCAGCCAGACGCCGGTGGTCGCCTTCACCACCCACGAGGGCGCGGCCGTCACCGCGTACTGCTTCTCAGGCCTGCCGGACCCCACCAACTCGTACGGCCGAAACGTCACGATCCACTACTCCCCCGCCGACCCGGCCGACTTCACCCCGGACTTCGCGGCCGCACAGCGGTCCTGGAGGAGCGGAGTCACCAGCGGCATCGTGGGCGTTCTCGTCACGGCGTCGGCGGCAGTCACGGGAGCGGTCCTGCTCTGACACCCAACGGCCATCACCTGGCCTCGACCGGCACGGATGCCACGAACGGTCGTCAGTCACGGGGCCGGTCCCGGAGCCGTCGTCGGCCTGCGGCATCCTGGCCCGATGAATGAACCGAGGGCCCAGTGGGTCAACACGACACATGACTGGTCGAGCGCCGTCGATGCGGATCATCTGGCGCACATCAGGCAGAACCCGGCGGAGTTCGCTCCGGGCGGACCGTGGCACCTCGCCCTGGAAGTCCTCGGCTATGCGGCCGACGAAGCATCAGGCAACGGCCGCGGGCGCTGCGTCCTCGTTCTCCACACCGACGGCTCCCTGTCCGTCAGGGACAACGGGCGGGGCACCGACACCCGGGTGGACGAGCAGGGCCGGAGCGTGAAGAAGCCCGTCATGGCGACGAAGGACCTTCGGTTCTTCGACTTCCCGCAGGCCGAAGTGCTGCCCGACGGTCATCCCCGGCGCGGCATGTCCGTCGTCGCAGCGCTCAGCGACTGGCTCGTCCACACCAACCGCCGTCTCAACGGGGCCTGGACCCAGCGCTACGAACTCGGCGTCCCCGTCACCGGATTGGAGCCCGTCGAGGTGGACGGCACGACCGGGACACTGGTCCACTTCAAGCCTGGCGCACCGGTGGGCTCGCTCACCGGCCCGAAACTCACCACCCCGACGGCAGACAACCTGACACGCCTGGCCGCAACCTGGCCTCAGTTGGAGGTCCAGCTCGACGACCGGCGTGGGCCGCACTGACATCCGAGCCGTCCGAGGCGTCCGAGACGTCCGGCCGGCAGCTGTCCGAGCTCCCCCGTGCCAGGTCCTCCCGCGTCTCAGGTCAGGCTCGCGGCCTGTTCCCCCGCGTTCCGGGGCGTCCTCTCGCGGCGCGGGAGCAGCAGCGGGGTGGCGAGGAGGAGGATTCCGGCGGCGGCGATCGCGGTGCGGGGGCTGGTGGTGGCGGCCAGCAGGCCCCACAGGGCGGTGAGGGCCGCGATGGCGGCACTGCTGCTGATCGACCATGCGGCGAGGGTGCGGGCGAGCTTGTCGGGGTCGATCTGTTCGAGCCGGTGGGTGGCCAGCAGCGGATTGAACAGGCCGCAGCAGGTGACCAGGCCGAGCTGGACGGTGACGATCAGGACGATCCCGGGGGCGCCGGGCTGGACGAATGCCAGCCCGATGGGCCAGCACGCGCGCAGCACTCCGGCGGTGAGCAGCGTCCGGTGCTGTCCGAAGCGCGTCGCGAGCGGGCGGGCGAGGCGTGAGCCGAGCAGGCCGCCGACGCAGGGGGAGGCGAACACGAGGCCGTACTGCCAGGGTGCGTAGCCGAGGTGGCCGAGGAGGAGTACGGCCATCAGCGGTTCGGCGGCCATGATCAGGCCGTTGACCGCGATCGCGTTGAGGAACAGCGGGCGCAGTGTGGGGTGGGTGAGGAGGTGGCGCCACCCTTCGAGCAGGTCCCCGGCGCGCAGCCGCGGTGCGCCGGTCGGCGCGGGGTGCGGTTCGGTGCCGCCGATGGCGCGGATGCCGAGGGCCGAGAGCAGGTAGCTGAGGGCGTCGGCGACCACGGTCACCACCGGGCCGAACGCTCCGATGGCGGCCCCACCAAGCGGTGGCCCGACCGTGGTGGCGGTCCAGGTCGTCGATTCGAACCGGCTGTTCGCGACGAGCAGGTCCTGGGGCGGCACGAGCGTCTTGAGGTACGCGCCGCTGGCGGCCTTGAAGGCGATGTCGGCCGCGGCGGTGACGACGGAGACGACGAGGAGCTGGGCGAAGCTGAGCCGGCCGAGCGCGAACGCGGCGGGGACGCTCAGCAGCACCGCGAACCGGGTCAGGTCCATCGCCATCATGACCGGCCGTTTGCGCCGGAACTCCATCCACGGACCGAGCGGCACGGCGACCAGGGCCCCCACCGCCCGTCCTGCGGCGGCCAGCAGCGCCACCTGGGTCGGTCCGGAGTGCAGCACGAGGATCGCGAGGAGGGGGAACGCGCCGAATCCGAGTCCCGAGCCGTAGGAGCTGACCGCGAACGCCGCCCACAACCATCCGAACCGCCGCCCCAGTGCACGCCGCCCATTCATACCCGTACGCCTCTCGCCGATCCGAACAACCACCCGCTGACCACCGGCATCAAAGCGGATGGCGAATGGCAGGATCAAACAACTGATCCGCCGGGAGGGCACAACCATCCGTTGTGTGGACACGATGGCCGGCGTGGATCTCGACGCTGTGCGCGTCGACGGCAACGGCTTCGACCAGCTGCCGTGGCGGGAGCGCGCCGGAGGCACCGGCGCGAGGGCGCGGTGCCTCCGGGCCGAGCGGGTGGGGTCAGGCGCGGAGCAGGGCCCAGGCGCCGAGGCCGCTGCAGCCGCCGGCACTGTACGTGGTGGCGCGGAAGCCGGCCGGGATGGGCGAGCCCGGGCAGGTCCACAGGCCGACGCGCGCGAGGTTGTGCCGCCAGGCTCCGACGCCGTTGCAGCCGTTGCGGATGTAGTCGGTGATGACGTAGCCGCTGACGACCGGCGATCCGCCGCAGGTCCAGATCCCGTCCTTGGGGAGGTTGTGCCGCCAGGAGCCGATGCCGGTGCAGCCGGTCTGGATGTGGTCGGTGATGACGTACCCGGGGACGATCGGCGAGCCCGAACAGGTCCAGATCCCGTCCTTGACCGGTTCCTGGTACCAGGAGCCAGAGCCGTTGCAGCCGGTCCGGTCGTAGAGGGTGATGACCCATCCGGACTGGACGGGTGCGCCGGAGCAGGCCCACTTGCCGGGGCCGCCCCAGCCGGCCGGCTGGGCCGCCGCACTCGACGTCCCGGCGGCGGTTCCCGCGAGGACGAAGGCCGCGATCAGCGCGAGGGCGCCCAGGGTGGCGCCGACTCCCCTGCGGACGACGGCAGTTGTCAGGCGCTTCCACAAGTGGCGGTCAGACATGGTCAATTCACTCCAGTCCAAGCGGCGGGCAGCACGATGCGGCCCGTTGACGGGGGAACCCGGGATGGGACGGCCACACCCTACGGGGAGAAGGTGTGCACAACATGTGCCGATCACATGAACAGGCAATCTTGGCCCAAAGTCGCCCTGCGCACGGGAACCCGTCCGGCCGGGGAGGTGGAAGCCCTGCGAGGGAGCCGCGCGGTCGATGCTTCCCAGTAGATGCCGGAAACGCCTGCGCCTGGCACCCGCAGGCCAGCCGGAGCAGAATCACGTCCATGTTCACGACCAACCGCCTGACGATACGCCAGTGGCAGCCCGAGGACCGCGAGCGGGCACTCGACATCTACTCCCGCTGGGAGGTGACGCAGTGGCTGGGCCGCGATCCCCGCACCCTGGAGAACCTCACCGACGCCGAGGCGGCGATCGAGCGTTTCCGCTCCCGCTCGGCCGACCCGCGCTTCGGCATCTGGGCGGCGGAGCGGAAGGACACCGGCGTGGTCGCCGGCTCCGTCCTGCTCGTCCCGATCCCGGACGGCGACGGAGAGGTCGAGGTCGGCTGGCACTTCCATCCGGACAGTTGGGGGCAGGGCTTCGCCACCGAGGCCGCCCAGGGCACCGTGGCCAAGGGATTCGCGGACGGCCTGGCCGAGATCCACTCGGTGGTCCGGCCCGACAACCGGCCGTCGCTGGCCGTCTGCCACCGGCTCGGCATGACCGCGCTGGGCCGCACCACCCGCTGGTACGGCATGGAGTTGGAGGAGTTCCGACTCACCCCCTGACGAGGATCCGGGCGAGGACAGCCCGTTCGGCTCGCCGTCGGCCGGGCGGGCCGGTCCGCCGGAGCCGGACGTTGCCCAGTGACGGTTCGTCAAGTGAGGTCAGTCCCAGGGATCACCCCGTTCCCGTGTCACTATCTGAGCGTGTTCAGCCCGGATAGGCCGGTTCGCCCCCTTGAGGAGGACTTCGCATGCGTCGTCGCACGACCCGCCCCGTCTTGACCGCAGCCTTCGCGCTGGCCCTCGTGCCGCTCGCGGGCTGCACCGGCGTGGGCAGCGACGCTGCCGCGCCGGCGGTCGCCGCACCTCCCCCGCCGGAGCAGGCGTTCGGCCCGAACTGCGCCGCGCTGCCGGCCGACGGCCCCGGGAGCCTGGCCTCGATGGGCGGCATCCCGGTGCTGTCCGCGATCGACCAGACCAAGGACCTGACCGCGATGTCCTCGCTGATCAAGACGGCCAAGGCCAAGGACGTCTTCGACTCGATGGACAACGTCACCGTCTTCGCCCCGAACGACGCGGCCTTCGCCAAGCTGTCGGAGGACCAGAGGAAGGCCCTGGGCGCCCAGCCCGGCGCGAGCGATCTGCTGCGCCGGCTGATCGTGGTCCGGGACCTGCGGAAGGCCGATCTGGCGGACAAGTCCTACACCTCGCTGCAGGGTGCGGTGATCAAGGCGACCGGCAGCGGGGACGACTACCGGATCGGCGGTGCGCAGGTGGTGTGCGGCAGCATCCGGACGGCGAACGCGCGGCTGGCGGTGCTGGACCAGGTGCCGGCGTTCGGCTGAACGCGCTGAGCGCACTGATCGAGCGAGGACGTCGACACACGGGTCGAGGCGGGTGCTCCCCGCCCCGACCCGTCGTTCCGGGCGGGTTTCCGACCGGAGTTCTCCGGGGCAGGAGCAGCAACTCCGTCGCCGCCCGCGAGACCCGGCCGAGGCCTCCCAATAGGCCAATAGCAGGGAGTCTCACGTAATGATCAGATGACACGGTCACGAGTGACCGCTGCCTACCGTGACGTCGGTTATTCCTGGTCGCGCACGCGTGCTGACGCGTGATCGCGAGAGGAGGCGCCGGTGCGTCCGGTGCGGTCGTTGGTCGACGGTCCAGTGTCCATGCTGCTGCGTGGCGTCCTCGCGCTGCTGTGCCTGGTGCCGCAAGGAGGGTTCGCCCTCGCCGCCTCCGTGCACCCGCAGCGAACCGCCCCGGGCCTCGTCGAACGGAACCGCGCCCAGGTCTCCTGCACGCCGTCCGCCACCAACACCAACTGCGTCCGCTTTACCTACAGCGGCGGCGACCAGACCTTCACCGTGCCCGCCGGGGTGAGCAGCGTCTACGCCCGCGTCTTCGGCGCCGGCGGCGCCGGGTCCCCCCGCCCCTACTACACCGGCCAGTACGGAGGCGGTGGCGGCGGCTACACCACCGGCACCCTCGCCGTGACGCCCGGCCAGCGGCTCACCGTCACCTCCGGGCAGGGCGGCGTGATGAACAGCACCAGCCCGACGTACGGCGGCGGCGGCGCCGGCGGCCAGGGCTTCACGAACGCCGCCGGCGCCAGCGCGACGGGCGGCAGCGGCGGCGGGCTGAGCGCCGTGTGGAACGGCACCTACGGAACCGCCCCGCTGCTCATCGCCGGTGGTGGCGGCGGCTCCTCGCCCGGTGCCGACGCCACCACCCCGGCGGCCGGTGGCGGCGGCGGCACCAACGGCGGCCAGGACAACCAGCCCGCCGCCTCCGGCCGGGGCGGCACCCAGACCGCGGGCGGTGCGGCAGCCACCCAGACGGCCTGTGCGTCCGCCACCGCCGGCAACCAGTACCAGGGCGGCAGCGGCGCCAACAACAGCGGCTACGAAGGTGGTGGCGGTGGCGGTGGCGGCTACTACGGCGGTGGCGGCGGCGCCTGCCAGCGCTCCGGCACCCTGGACCCCAACGGCATGGGCGGCGGCGGCTCCGGCTACAACCGGGGCACCGGCGTCACCAACACCCAGACCTCCAACGGCACCAACAGCACCGGCAACGGCCAGGGCGGCACCTCGGGCGGCCGCACCGACACCCAGTACGTGCGCGGCATCGGCGACGGCGGCGGCTACTCCAACGGCGGCAACGGCGAGGTCGTCATCGAGTGGCAGACCACGGTCGGCCTGTCCATCACCAAGACCGCCGACAAGGCCGGCTACGTCCCCGGCCAGCCGCTCACCTACACCATCACCGTCCGCAACGCCGGCCCCGCGCCCGCCGTCGACGCGGCCGTCCGCGACGCCCTGCCGTCCGCACTCTCGGGCTTCACCTGGACCTGCTCGGCCGCCACCGCGAACAGCGCCTGCGGCACGTCGAGCGGCTCGGGCAGCCTCGACACCACGGCCACCATCGCGGCCAACGACAGCGTCACCTACACGGTCACCGGCACCGTCCCTCCCTCGACCACCGGGACGCTCACCAACACCGCCACGGTCACCCGTCCCTCGGCGAGCACCGACCCCAACTGCGGCCCGACCTGCTCCAGCACCCTCGACACGCCGTCGCAGCCGACCACCGGCCTGTCCGTCACCAAGACACCGGACAAGAACCCGTACATCCCCGGCCAGCCGCTCACCTACACGATCGTGGTGAAGAACAGCGGCCCCTCCGACGCCACCGGAGTGAGCGTCAGGGACACACTGCCCGCCTCCGTCCAGAACTTCACCTGGACCTGCACGGCCGCCAGTGGCAGCAGCTGCGGCAGCACCGCGTCGGGCACCGGGAACATCAACACCACCGTCAACATCGCGGCCGGCGGCCAGGTCACCTACACCCTCACCGGCACCGTCCCGGCCGACGCCACCGGTGCGCTGGACAACCGCGCCACCGTCACCCCGCCGGGCGGCGCCACCGACCCGGGCTGCACCCCGAACTGCACCAGCACCGCGAACCCGATCCCGCCGGGCGGACAGGCCACCCTGGGCATCTCCAAGGTCCTGCTCACCAACCCGGTGGTGCCCGGACAGCAGATCCAGTGGCGGATCACGGTGACCAACAGCGGCCCGTCGCGGGCCCGCAACGTCGTGGTCAGCGACACCGTGCCCAGCGGAGTGACCGGCGCCTCCATGACGGCCGACACCGGCGGCGCCAACTGCCCGATCACATCCGGTACAGCCACCTGTCCGGCTGTCGAGATCCCCGTCGGCGGCTCGCTCTCCTGGACGCTCACCGGCACGCTGTCGCCCGACGCCACCACCTCCCCCACCAACACCGCCACCGTCACCGGCGGCCCCGACCCGGCGACCCCGACGCGTACGGCGGTGGCCTCGCCGACCGCCACTCCGTCGCCGCAGGCGAACCTGACGGTGTCGAAGGCGCTGCTGACGAGCCCGGTGGTACCCGGACAGCAGGTGCAGTGGCAGGTGACCGTGACCAACAACGGGCCGTCGCGGGCCCGGAACGTGGTCGTCAGCGACACCGTGCCCAACGGGGTGAGCGGCGCGTCGATGAAGGCCGACGCCGACAGCACCAACTGCCCGATCAGCAACGGGACTGCCACCTGCCCGGCGGTGGAGATTCCCGTCGGCCAGACATTCACCTGGACACTCACCGGCACCCTCAGCCCGAACGCCACGACGACACCGTCCAACACCGCCATCGTCACGGGCGGACCCGACCCGGCGACCCCGACCCACACCGCCGTCGCTTCTCCGACCAACTCGCCTTCGCCGCAGGCGAACCTGACCGTCTCCAAGGTGCTCGTCACCAATCCGGTCGTGCCCGGACAGCAGATCCAGTGGCAGGTCAGCGTCACCAACAACGGCCCCAGCGAAGCCCGCAACGTCATCGTCACCGACCAGGTACCGACGGGTGTGACCAACGCCAACATGGCAGCCGCAGACGGCACGACGTGCCCGATCGCCAACGGCACCGCCACATGCCCAGCCATCCAGATCCCCGTCGGCCAAACACTCACCTGGACACTCACCGGCATCCTCAGCCCCGATGCCACGGCGACACCGTCCAACACCGCCATCGTGACCGGCGGCCCCGACCCCACCACACCCACCCACACCGCAGTCGCCTCACCAACCAACTCGCCCTCACCGCAAGCGAACCTGACCGCCTCGAAGGTGCTCGTCACCAATCCCGTCGTGCCCGGCCAGCAGATCCAGTGGCAGGTCAGCGTCACCAACAACGGACCCAGCGAAGCCCGCAACATCGTCGTCACCGACCAGGTACCGACCAGTGTCACAGCTGCCTCGATGAAGGCTGACGCCGACGGCACCAACTGCCCGATCACCAACGGCACCGCCACCTGCCCAGGAGTGAACATCCCGGTCGGCCAGACACGCACCTGGACACTGACGGGCACCCTCGACGCCAACGCGACGAACACTCCCGCCAACACCGCTATCGTGACCGGCGGCCCCGACCCGGCGACGCCCACCCACACCGCAGTCGCCTCGCCGACCGCCACCCCCTCGCCGCAGGCAAACCTGACCGTCTCCAAGGTGCTGGTGACCAATCCGGTCGTCCCCGGACAGCAGATCCAATGGCAGGTCAGCGTCACCAACAACGGGCCCAGCGAAGCCCGCAACATCGTCGTCACCGACCAGGTACCAACCGGCGTGACCAACACCAACATGGCCGCCGCAGACGGCACGACCTGCCCGATCACGTCCGGAACAGCTACCTGCCCGGCGGTAAACCTCCCCGTCGGCCAAACACTGCAGTGGACACTCACCGGCACCCTCGACCCCAACGCGACCACCACACCCACCAACACCGCCACCGTCACCGGCGGCCCCGACCCAGCAACGCCCACCCACACCGCAGTCGCCTCGCCAACGACCACCCCCTCGGGACAGGCCAGCCTGACGGTGTCGAAGGTGCTGCTCACCAACCCGGTCGTGCCCGGACAGCAGATCCAGTGGCGGATCACGGTGACCGACAACGGACCGAGCACGGCCCGGAACGTGGTCGTCACCGACACCGTCCCTGACGGCGTCGCGAACCCGTCCCTGGCCCGGGACGCGGACGGCAGCCTCTGCCCGATCACCGGGAACCGGGCGACCTGTCCGGCCATCGATCTCGCCGTCGGCCAGTCGCAGTCGTACACCCTCACCGGCACCCTGGCCTCGGACGCGACCACCACGCCCACCAACACCGCCATCGTGACCGGCGGCCCGGACCCGGCGACACCCACGCACACCGCCGTCGCGACCCCGTCCGTCGAGCCCTCGCCGCAGGCCAGCCTCACGCTCTCCAAGGTGCTGGTCACCGGTTCCGTGGTGCCGGGCGGCCCGATCCAGTGGCGGGTGACGGTCACCAACAACGGCCCCTCCCGGGCACGGAACGTGGTCGTCACCGACACCGTCCCCGCCGGCGTCCTGGACCCGACCATGGCTGCGGACGCCGACGACACCCCGTGCCCGATCACCGGGAACCAGGCGATCTGCCCCGCCATCGAGCTCGCCGTCGGCCAGTCGGAGTCGTACACCCTCACCGGCACGTTCGACCCGAACGCGACCACCACGCCGACCAACACCGCGACCGCCACGGGTGGTCCCGACCCGGCCACTCCGACGCACACCGCCGTCGCGACCCCGTCCGGTTCGCCGGCCCCGCGGGCGGATCTGTCGATCGCCAAGGTGCTGCTGACGAGCCCGGTGGTGCCGGGCGGCCCGATCCAGTGGCGGGTGACGGTGACCAACAACGGTCCCTCCCGGGCACGGAACGTGGTCGTCACCGACACCGTCCCGGCGGAGGTCCACAATCCGGCCGTGACCGCCGACGCCGACGGCACGCCATGTCCGATCGCCGGCAACACGGCGACCTGTCCGGCCGTCGAGATCCCGGCCGACGGCACCGCCTCCTACACCGTCACCGGCACGCTCGACGCCGCCGCGACCAGCACGCCCGTGAACATCGCCTCCGTCTCCGGTGGCCCGGACCCCAACCCGTCGAACAACACGGCGACGGCGACTCCCACCGAGACGGCCCGGCCGCAGGCGAACCTGACCGTGACGAAGATCCTGCTCACCGACCCGGTGGTGCCCGGCCAGCCGATCTCGTGGCGGGTCGCCGTCACCAACCGGGGGCCGTCGACCGCCCGCAATGTGGTCGTCAGCGACCGGATCCCGGACCAGGTGGTCGGCGCCATGATGACCGTGGACGCCACGGGCTCGTCCTGCCCGGTCAGCACCGGCACGGCGACGTGCCCGGCGGTGGAGATCCCGGTCGGCGCGACTTCGACCTTCACCCTCACCGGCATGCTCGCCCAGGACGCCACGGCCGTGCCCGGGAACACCGCGACCGTCACCGGCGGCCCGGACCCGGCCACGCCCACACACACGGCGGTCGCCAGCCCCTCCGGCGCCGTCACCCCGCAGTCGAACCTGACGCTCGGCAAGGTGCTGGTGACGAACCCGGTGGTGCCCGGGCAGCAGATCCAGTGGCGAGTCACCGTCACGAACAACGGTCCTTCGCGGGCCCGGAACGTCGTCGTCACGGACCGGATCCCGGCGGGAGTGTCGAGCCCGACCATGACGTCCGAGACCGACGGGGCCGCCTGCCCGGTCTCGGGCGGCGTCGCAACCTGCCCGGCCATCGAGCTGGAGGTCGGCCAGTCGCACAGCTACAACCTGAGCGGCGTCCTCGACCCCAACGCCACGGTCACTCCCACCAACGGCGCCACCGTCACCGGTGGCCCCGACCCCACGGCCGCCTCGCACACCGCCGTGGCCTCGCCCACCGGCTCCCCGTCGCCGCAGGCGAACCTGACCGCCTCCAAGATCCTGATCACCGATCCGGTGGTGCCGGGCGGCCCGATCCAGTGGCGGGTGACGGTCACCAACCACGGTCCTTCGCGGGCCCGGAACGTCGTGGTCACCGACCGGATCCCGGACGGCGTCGACAACCCCGCGATGACCGACGACACGAGCGGAGCCAGCTGCGCCATCGCCGCCGGCGTCGCCACCTGCCCGGCGGTCGAGATCCCCGCCGGGGGCACCGCGAACTGGATGCTCACCGGCACGCTCGACCCCGCGGCCACCAGCACACCGGTGAACACCGCGGTCGTCACCGGCGGACCCGACCCCGCCACACCCACCCACACCGCGATCGCCTCACCGACCGGTTCGCCGTCCCAGCAGGCCCGTCTGACGGTGTCGAAGGTGCTGCTGACGAGCCCGGTGGTGCCCGGGCAGCAGATCCAGTGGCGGGTGTCGGTCACCAACAACGGCCCCAGCCAGGCGCGGGACGTGGTCGTCACCGACCGGGTGCCCGGCGGGGTGTCCGGCGCCTCGCTGACCTCGGATTCCGACGGCGCCGCCTGCCCCGTCACGGCCGGGGTCGCGACCTGCCCCGCCGTCCAGATCCCGGTCGGCGCCACCCACTCGTGGACGCTCACCGGCACGCTCGACCCCGCGGCCACCAGCACACCGGTGAACACCGCGGTCGTCACCGGCGGCCCCGACCCCGCCACACCCACCCACACCGCGGTCGCCTCGCCGACCGGTTCGCCGGTCCAGCAGGCTCGTCTGACGGTCTCCAAGGTGTTGCTGACCTCCCCGGTCGTGGCCGGCGCGCCGATCTCCTGGCGGGTCGGCGTCACCAACGACGGCCCCTCGCGGGCCCGCAACGTCGTGGTCACCGACCGGTTCCCGCAGCAGGTGGACCACCCGGTGCTGACCGCCGACGCCGACGGCACGCCCTGCCCTGACACCGGCGGCGTCGCCACCTGCCCGACCATCGACCTGGCCGTCGGCGCCACCGCGACCTACACCCTCAGCGGGACCCTCTCACCGGACGCGACGGAGGTGCCGGTGAACTCCGCCGTCGTCACCGGCGGCCCTGACCCGGCGACGCCCACGCACACGGCCGTGGCCACCCCGACGGAGCCGATCACCGTCCGGCACGACCTGCACCTCGCCAAGCAGGTCTCCCCGGCCAAGCCCGACCCCGGTGACAAGGTCACCTACACCGTCACCGCCACGAACCGCGCCAGCGGCACCTACCACGGCGCCGTCGTCGTCGACGACTTCACCGGCGTCCTGGACGCCGCCGGCTACGACGGTGACGCCCACGCCACCATCGGCCGGATCTCCTACAGCCCGCCGCGCCTGACCTGGACCCTCGACCTCCGCCCCGGAGCCACCGAGACCCTCGTCTACACCTTCACCGTCAAGTCCGACGCCGGCGGCAAGCACCTCGACAACCGGGTCGTCTCGCTCGGCGACGGCAGCAACTGCCCCGGTTCGACGAACCGGTCGCTCCGCTCCGCCCGGGAGGTGCCGGAGCCGTCGGCGACCACCGGCGGACCTTGTGCCACCAGCATCACCGTCAACCCGTCGCAGCCCTCCCCGAGCCCCACCGGCGGCCCGCTGCCCCCCACCGGGTCGGACCCGATGCCCCTGGCGGGCCTGGCGGCCTTCGCGATGCTCGCCGCGGGCGGCCTGCTGTTGACGCTCCGCCGGAGCCGCCGCTGACCGCCGTCCTGCCGGTCCCAGGCACACCCGGGACCGGCAGGATCCCGGTTGCGTCGGACCGTGCGGCCCTGGTGCACCCAGGCTGATCGCACGCCCTGGACAAGGATCGGGGCTCGTACCGGTGAAGCCGGTACGAGCCCCGATCCTGTTTCCTCACCCACGCGAGGCGGGGGGTGCCCTCAGCAGATCCGCGGGAGTTGCTCCCCCATCGGCAGGTCGATGACGCGGGTGCCGCCGAAGGGGGTGCGGCAGACGACCATGCCGGGGTGGTCCGCCACGCACTCGCCGATCACTGCCGAGCGCGCGCCCAGCGGGTGCGCCCGCATCGCGGCGAGGACGGCGTCGGCGTGCTCGCGCGGGACGAAGGCGACCAGCTTGCCCTCGTTGGCGACGTAGAACGGGTCGAGACCGAGGATGGCACAGGCGTTGGCGACCTGCGCGGGCACGGGGACGGCCCGCTCGTTCACCACGACGCCCACCCGGGCGGCCTCGGCGATCTCGCCGAGCGCCGCCGCGAGGCCGCCCCGGGTGGGGTCGCGCAGGACGTGCAGGTCGGGTGTGACGGCCAGCATCGCGGCCACCAGTGAGCTGAGAGCGGCGCAGTCGCTCTCGATCTCGACGCCGAATTCCAGACCCTCGCGCACGCTCATGATGGCCACGCCGTGCAGGCCGATCTCACCGCTGACGATCACCACGTCGCCGGGGGCGGCACGCTGCGGCCGGATGTCGACTCCGGCGGGGACGAGCCCGATGCCGGCGGTGTTCAGGTACACGCCGTCGCCGTGCCCGGCCTCGACGACCTTGGTGTCGCCGGTGACCACCTCCACCCCGGCGGCCCGGGCGGCGGCGCCCAGCGCCTGGGCGACGTGCGCGACCACGGCCGTCTCCACGCCCTCCTCCAGGATGAAGCCGCAGGACAGATAGGCCGGCTGGGCCCCGCTCATGGCCAGGTCGTTGACGGTGCCGTTGACCGCGAGGTCGCCGATGCTGCCGCCGGGGAAGAAGAGCGGCCGCACGACGTAGGAATCGGTGGAGAAGGCGAGTCTGGCACCGCCGAGCTCGACGACCGCCGAGTCCGCGAGCCCGGCGAGCACCGGCCCGCCGAAGGCCGGGGCGAACAGGTTCGCCACCAGTTCGGCCGACAGCACCCCGCCTCCGCCGTGCCCCATCACCACCCGGGGGTGGTCGCGCAGCGGCAGTGGGCAGCTCCATCCGAGGAGGTCCGGGGCGCCGCCGGCGCCGGTCTGGGTCTGGGTCTGGGTCTGGGCCTGGGCCTGGGCCTGGGCCTGGGTCTGAGTCTGGGTCTGGGTCTGGGTCTGGGTCTCAGCCAACGGGGCTCGCCTCCCGGGCAATGCCTGGCGCGTCGAGCCGCCGGTAGAGGTAGTAGGCGGCGCAGGCGCCCTCGCTGGAGACCATGGTGGCGCCGAGCGGGGTACGCGGGGTGCAGGCGGTGCCGAAGGCCTCGCACTGGTGCGGCTTGAGCAGCCCCTGGAGGACTTCCCCGCTGCGGCACTGCGCGGGTTCGACGGTGGTGATCCGCGCGACGTCGAAGCGGTGCTCGGCGTCGTGGTCGCGGTAGCGCGGGGAGAGCCGCCAGCCGCTGTCCGGGATGACGCCGATGCCGCGCCAGGCCCGGTCGGTCACTTCGAAGACGTCCTCCAGCATGGCCCGGGCCGCCGGGTTGCCCTCCGGGCGTACGGCGCGCGCGTAGGCGTTGTCGACGGCGTGCTCACCGCGCTCCAACTGCCGTACGGTGCGCCGGATTCCCTCCAGGATGTCCAGCGGTTCGAAGCCGGTGACGACGATCGGCACCCGGTGGCGTTCGGCGAGCGCGGGGTATTCGTCGGTGCCCATCACGCTGCACACGTGTCCGGCGGCGAGGAAGCCCTGGACCCGGCACTGCGGCGAGTTCATGATGGCCTCGATGGCGGGTGGCACCCGTACGTGTGAGACCAGCATGCTGAAGTTGCCGATGCCCCGCTTCCTGGCCTGGTGCACGGCCATGGCGTTGGGTGGGGCGGTGGTCTCGAAGCCGATGCCGAAGAAGACGACCTCCCGGTGCGGGTTCTCCTCGGCGATCCGCAGCGCGTCCAGTGGGGAGTACACCACCCGGACGTCGCCGCCCTCGCCGCGCACCCGGAAGAGGTCGCGGCCGGTGCCGGGCACGCGCAGCATGTCGCCGAAGGAGCAGAAGATCACCTCGGGCCGGGCCGCGATCTCCAGCGCCTTGTCGATCACCTCCAGCGGGGTGACGCACACCGGGCAGCCCGGGCCGTGGATCAACTCGACCTCGGGCGGCATCAGTTGGTCGATCCCGTGGCGGATGATGCTGTGCGTCTGACCGCCGCACACCTCCATCAGCGCCCACGGCCGGGTGACCGTCGCCCTGATGTCGGCGAGCAGACCGCCGGCCAGCTCGGGGTTCTGGAACTCCTCCAGGTATCTCACCGTTCCTCCTCCTGCCTCGCCGAGGACGCCGCAGCAGCCGCAGCCTCCCAGGGGTCGCCGAACTCCTCCTGGAGCAGGCCGAGTTCCTCGAACAGCTGCAAGGTCCGGCGGGCCGATTCCTCGTCCAGCCGCTGCAGCGCGAACCCGACGTGGACGATGGCGTACTCGCCCACCTTCAGGTCCGGCAGGTATTCCAGGCACACGTCCTTGACGACCCCGCCGAAGTCGACGACCGCCATCCTGGTCCCGTCGCGTTCCGCGATCTCCAACACTCTTCCGGGTACCGCCAGGCACATTGCGGTCTCCCTCCTCTCTCCGGTTCCTCCGAACCTGCCGAACTCCGTGCGTGCGGGGCGCTCAGCCGTCGGCCCGCGCCGCCACCATCAACTGGCCGAGCGCGAGCCCCGCGTCGTTGGGCGGCACCCGGCGGTGCCGCAGCACGGTGAACCCGTCCTCCGCCAGGCCCCGCGCGCATGCCGAGGACAGCAGCGCGTTGGCGAAGACGCCGCCGCTCAGCGCGACCGTCTCGGTGCCGTGCCGCCGCCTGATATCGGCGCAGACCGCCCGCACCAGCGCGGCCACCGCCGCATGGAACCGGGCGGCGATCAGCCCGGGCGGCGCCCCTGCTGCCAGGTCCGCCACCACCGCAGCCAGCACCGGCCCGGGTCGGGCGGTCATCATCCCGCCCTCGTCGACGAGTTGGAATGCGTAGCCCTCCCCCGGGCCGGTCACCGGCCCGTGCGCGAGGGCGGCCGCCTCCAGCTCGATCGCCGCCTGCGCCTCGTACCCGACTTTCTGGCAGACCCCGGCCAGCGAGGACACGGCATCGAACAGCCGGCCCATGCTGGAGGTCGGCACGCAGTTCACCGATCGATCCAACTGCTGTGACAGCAGTCGGAGTTCGCCTTCAGGGCAGGAGCGCACCGGCGGCAGGCCTGCCGCCCACGGGAGCCCTGCCGCCCGCAGATGGGCCAGCGCCATCCGGTACGGACGCACCACGGCCGCATCGCCCCCCGGCAGCGGAACGTAGTCGAGCCGGGCGAGACGCCGAAAGCCCCGGTAGTCGGCCAGCAGCGCTTCTCCGCCCCACATCGCGCCGTCCACTCCGTAACCGGTGCCGTCGAAGGCGATCCCGATGACGGGCCGGCTGCCGTCGAGGCCGTGCTCGGCCATCACCGAGGCGATGTGCGCGTGATGGTGCTGGACGTCCCGTACCTCACGGCCCCGGGCCGACCTGCGCACGTGCCGGGCGGAGCGGTAGCCGGGGTGGCGGTCGACGACGAGCACCTCGGGCTGCACGCCGGTGACGGCGCCGAGGTGGTCCACCGCGCGGTCGAAGGCCCGGAGGGTGGCGAGGTCGTCCATGTCGCCGAGGTGGCCGGACAGCCAGGCGTAGCCGTCCCGGGCCAGCGCGAAGGTGTTCTTGAGGTCGCCGCCCGCGGCCAGCGCGGGCCGCACCGGCACCGGCAGGGGCACCGGGAGCGGCACGTAGCCGCGCGAGCGCCGTACCGGCAGCAGGTGCCCGTCCACCACCCGCACCACGGAGTCCTCGCAGGGCACGTGGATGGGGCGGTCGTGGGTGAGCCAGCCGTCGACCAGCGGGGCGAGACGGGCGAGGGCCTCCCGGTCGTCCGTCACGATGGGCTCGCCGGAGAGGTTCGCGCTGGTCATGACCAGCAGGCCCGGGCAGGGAGGGGCGAGCAGGAGGTGGTGCAGCGGGGTGTACGGCAGCAGCACGCCGAGGTCGGGGCTGCGCGGAGCGGCGGCTTCCAGCTCCGCGAGCCGGTGTGCCCCCCGGCGCAGCAGCACGATCGGCCGCACCGGGCCGGTGAGCAGTTCCTCCTCGACGGGCCCCAGCTCCACCGCCCCGGATGCCGCCAGTGCCCTGAGCTGTTCGAGGTCGCGGGCCATCAGGGCGAAGGGCTTGTCACCGCGCCGCTTGCGCCGGCGCAGCAGGGCGACGGTGTCCGCGTCGGTGGCGTCGCAGGCCAGGTGGTAGCCGCCGATGCCCTTGACGGCCAGGACCGCTCCGCAGGTGATCAGGCGCCGGGCCTCGGTGAGCGCCTGCTCGCCGTCGAGCACGGGGAGCCCGGGGACGGACAGGGTGAGGGTCGGGCCGCAGGTGTGGCAGGCGACGGGCTGGGCGTGGAAGCGCCGGTCGGCCGGGTCGGCGTACTCGCGGGCGCAGTCGGGGCACATCGCGAAGGCCGCCATCGTGGTGTTGGCCCGGTCGTACGGCAGGGCGGTGACGATGGTGTGCCGGGGTCCGCAGTTGGTGCAGCTGATGAACGGGTGCCGGTGGCGGCGGTCGGCGGGGTCGGCCAGTTCGGCGAGGCAGTCGGCGCAGGTGGCGGTGTCCGGGGGGATCTGGGTGCGGTGCGGTCCGTCGGCGCGGGAGGGTGTGATGACGAAGCCCGGTGTGCCGGTGACGGCCAGCGGCTGGTGGTCCACCGAGGCGACGTCGGCGAGCGGGGGCGCGTCGCTGGCGATGCGTCGGCAGAACGCGGTCACCGCCTCGCCGGTGCCCTCGATCTCGGCGAGTACGCCCTCGCCGGTGTTGGTGACGCTGCCGGACAGGCCGAGTTCGGTGGCGAGGGTGAAGACGAACGGTCGGAACCCGACGCCCTGGACGAGTCCGCGCACGGCTACCCGGCGGCGCTGGAGCAGGGGCGGCTGCTGATCCGTGGTCACGACAGGTCCACGGCCGGGTGCGGGTGGTCGTGGGCCCCCGCGTGGGCGTGGTCGTTGCCGTGGTCGTGGTTGTGGTGGTTGCCGTGGTCGTGGCTGTGGTCGTGGTCGTGCGCGCCGGCCATCACCGGCCGGTGGACCTGCGCGCCGGCCAGCACCGCGAGCGCCCGGTCCAGCAGCGCCCCGGCACCCTGCCCGGTGCGGGCCGAGGTGAAGACCACCTCCACCCCCGGGTTGACCCGCGCGACGCTCGCGAGGAAGGCCGCTTCGTCGAACTGTGCCGCGACGGCGAGGTCCGCCTTGGTGACCAGCACCAGGTTGGCCAGCCCGAAGGCGGTCGGGTACTTGAGCGGCTTGTCCTCTCCCTCGGTGACCGAGGCGAGGACGACCCGCAGCGACTCGCCGAGATCGTAGGAGGCGGGGCAGACCAGGTTGCCGACGTTCTCGACGAACAGCAGCCGGGTGTCCGGCGGCAGCCAGCCGGCCAGGTGCCCGCGCAGCATCGCCGTCTCCAGGTGGCACAGGCCGTCGGTGAGGACCTGCTTCACCGGCGCGCCCGAACGGGCCAGCCGGCGCGCGTCGTTCTCGGTGGCGAGGTCGGCGGTGAGGGCCGCGACGGGCACCTCGCGCTCCCGGGCCAGGCCGAGTTCGGCCTCCAGGAGCGCCGTCTTGCCGCTGCCCGGGCTGGACAGCAGGTTCACCACGACGGTGCCCCGGGCGGCCAGTTCCGCCCGCAGCCGCCGGGCGTCGTCGTCGTTGCGGGCGAGAACCGCCTGCCGGAGATCGACGGTGCGACACATCGGTTTCAGCCTCCTTGATCGGTCCGGGCGCCCGCCGGGGGCTCGGACCACTCGACGCCGAGGATCTGCAGCTCACGCCCGGCCAGCAGTTCGACCCTGGCACCGGCGCAGCGCGGGCAGCCCAGGTCGGGCGGCATGCCGACGCTCCACTCGACCCCGCAGGGCGTGCACTTCGCCCGTGCGGCGACAGCCTCGGTCTCCAGCACCGCACCTTCCAACAGCGTTCCGGCACAGGCCAGTTCGAAGCAGAAGTCGAGTGCCGACGGGACGACTCCGGCCAGTTCGCCGATCTGCAGCCGGACTCTGGCCACGGCGCTCTCCCCGTGTGCGCGGGCAGCCCGGTCCACCTGGTCGACGACGGCCGTCGCGATCGACATCTCGTGCATCTGTCTCGTTTCCCGCAGCTGGAGGCACCCGGCTCCCTGGGGCGTGTTTCATAATTCCCGCCGGGCGCGGGCCCGGTGTCCGGGCCCCGTGAGCAACAGGCCCCATTACAGGGTGCGGCGGCGGGAACGGCTCGAAGCCGCGCCGCCGCCGTATCCGTGACTACCTGTTCGCAGCACGCCGGTGGTGGTCCCCGCGCGTGCTGCTCCGCTACCGCTTCCGCTCCTACATCCGCCGGATCCGCAGGTAGCGCCTCAGGTCGGGAAGGCTCTGCCAGATCAGCGCCGCGGCTGCGGCCAGGACGGCCGCGGCGGCCGCGACGGCGAGGTTCTTCAGCATGGTGCCGCCTCTCTGTGGGTGGGTGCGTCCGTGGTGAGGACGCGCAGGATCACGGCGACCGCCTCGTCGACGGCGGCGGCCACCGGGGTGCTCAGTCCGATTCCCTCCTCCAGTGAGGCGGGTTCGCAGCCGACCACCAGGACCCGCCCGGGCGCGGTGCCGCCCGTTCCGGCGGCCAGGGTGGCGAGCAGGGCCAGCACGGCGTCCGGGCCCATCCGGTGGCCGTCCAGGACCATCGATTCCACCGGTCCGGCGTCCGCTTCGATCAGGTAGACCGTCCCCGGCTCGCCACCGCGCGCGGTGGCGTCGACGAGCACCAGCGTCCGGTAGCCGTCGAGGAGTTGGTAGGCCAGGTGGACGCCGCGCACGCCCACGTCGAGGAGCTCGACGCCGGCGGGCAGCTCCCGGGCGGCGAGGCGCCGGACGGTCTCGACCCCGAAGCCGTCGTCGCCGAGGAAGATGTTGCCGACCCCGGCGACCAGGACCCGCCCGGTCCGGTCGGCGCTCACCGCTCTTCCACCAGCGTGACCTCGTCCGGCTGGAAGTACCGGAAGCGGCCCTGTGCCCGCCACAGGTCGGCGCCCGGGTCGTCGTCCACGGTGACGGCCAGGTGCACCGAACCGTCGACGTCGTGCAGCACCGCCTCCACCAGCGCGGTGCGCCCGTGCAGGAACAGGTCCTGGGCGTCGGTGCGGCGGCGACCGGGCCGGAGCCGCACTCGGCTGCCGGCGGCGACCGGGCGGCCGTCGATCATCACCTGGTCCCGTCCGGGGTCGGTCTGCGGGTCGTTGCCCGGGTCCCACCAGGGCCGGTCCGCCCCGGCTTCGGGGTGGGTGAGTTCGCGCAGCCCCCGGACGGCGCCGTGCAGCCGTTCCAGGATCTCGGGGGGCATCGAGTCGGCGAGGTCGATCACCGCGCCGGCCCGGTCGTCGGTGCCCCGGGCCTCGCGCTTCTCCCGCTCGGTCAGGGCCGCGGTGCGCAGCGCGAGGATCTCGTCGATCTCGGTGGCGTCGTAGAGCGCGCCGGGGCTCTCGGGGGCGATGTGCGGGTGGTCCTCCAGGATGATCGGCGAGGAGAGCAGCACCTTGCCGCTGCCGGGCGGGCCTGCCAGCACGGGCCAGGTGTGCTCGTTGCGGCAGGCGCGCACCGCCTCGCCCGCCCACTCGGGCGGGTCGGTCGCCGAGAGGAAGGAGCCGCGGTCGAGGCCGAGCAGCAGGTGGGCCGAGACGAGGGCGTGTGCCAGTGCGGTCTCGCGGCGGGTGCCGGGCGTCGGGTCCCAGTCGGAGGTGTTCTCCACCAGGACGGTCAGCCGCTGCGCCCGGTAGGGGCCGGGTACGTCCTGGGTGGTGATCCGCAGGCGGCCTTGGACCCGTTCCCGGCGGCGCAGGAGCCGCCCGGCCAACGTGCCGTCCTCGACGAGCCGTTCCTCGTCCTCGGACGCGTCGAGTTCGAAGCTGCGGACGGCTTCACCGGCCGCCAGTTCCTCTACCGGGATGAGGAGTTCGATCCGTTCCTCGACCCCTTCGTCCCAGGGGACGAGCACCCGGTCGGCGAGCTCCAGCTCCTCGACGGTCCGGAATCCGCCCTGTCTGCCTGCTTCTTGGACCGTCCGCCGTTGGAGGCGCAGGAAGCGCAGTTCGACGGCCAGCTGGTCGCCTTGGCGCGCTTCCATCACGCATTCGGTGCGCTGGTGGGAGTGCTCGCCGCTGTCGGCGCCGTAGCGCGGCGGGGTCAGGACGCCGAACTGCCAGCGCAGCCGGTTCTTGGCCGCTGACGCCCGGTAGGGGTAGAGCACGTAGCCCTCGAACAGGACTGCGTCGGCGATCTGCCGGGCGTGGGCGAACCTGTTCTCGCTCTCGTGGGCGGGCGCGGTCACCGCTCCCCCTTCGCGGTCTGGGCCGCCTTGACGGCCTGGGGTGGCTTCGCGGCCTGGGGTGGCTTCGCGGCCTGGGTCGGCTTCACGGCCTGGGACGGCTTCGCGGTCCGGGCCGTGCCGAGCAGCTCGCGCACGGTGGCCTCCCAGGACGGCAGGGCGCGCCGGGAGCGGTAGGCGAGCAGTTCGGCCATCAGGTCGGCGGGCAGCCGGAGCCAGCCGCAGCCCGGGAAGTGCGCGTCGATCGCCTCCCGCCAGACCTTGACCGGCATCCGCACGGCGGCTTCCTGGTCCCAGGCCACCGGGGTGACCTGGAAGCCGCCGGGGCCGGCGAAGGCGGTGCCCGAGAAGAGCAGCAGCAGCGGCACGTCCCCGTCGTCCAGTGCGGCGAGGTAGCGGGCGGCGGAGACGTCCATGTCGTAGGTGCAGGGCACCACCAGGTCGGTCTCGGTTTCGCCGGTGAACGCGCCGACCAGCAGCGGGACCTGGGCGAACTGGACCGGGTGGAGGGTGCCGGCCCAGCGTGAGCGCTCGCCGAACAGGTCGGTCAGCCGCCCGCCCTCGGCGTCGCCGTAGCGGCGCCGGGCCGGTTCGATCCGCAGCTGGCAGCGCAGCGCCAGCGCGTGCACCCGCACCTCGGCGGGGGCGGTGATGCGCAGCCGGAAGACCAGGGCGGGCCCGGCGGCGTAGGGGTCGGCCCGCACTCCGGTGCAGGCGAAGGAGATCGAGGTCACCGGGCGCCGCCTTCGGGGAGGACGCGGGACCGGGCGGCCAGGCGGTCGAAGAAGGCGGTCTGTTCGGCGCGGGCCTCGGCCCCGCCGTCGAAGCCCTTCCAGCAGCGCCGCAGTCGGCCGACGAGTTCGTAGCAGACGTCGACCGGCACCAGGTAGCACTGGATGCCGTCGGTGTCGCGCCGCAGCAGTAGCGCCTCCACGTCCGGCCGCAGTGCGGCGTAGAGGCGGCTGCCGCCGAGCGCGGCCTGCCAGGCGGCCTCGTCGGGTTCGGCCTCGGTCGCGCCGCCCGGTCCTGGGTAGAGCAGGACGGACCGCTGCAGACGTGTGGTGCGCAGCAGGAACGCGGTGGCGACGGGGATGCCGAGGGCGGCCCAGGCGTCCTCGCCGAGGGGGTGGGCCGGGTCGGTCAGGTAGCGGTCGGGGACGGCGCGGTAGCGGCCGTCGGCCGCGCCGGGCTGCTGGAACAGCAGGGCGCAGGCGGTGCAGGCGCAGGTGAGCGCCTGCTGGTCGGTGTCCGCCAGGTGGCGGTGCTCGGCGGGCAGGTGCCGGCCGCAGAACTCGCAGCGTTGCGGCTGCGGGGGTGCGGGCTCCCGCAGCCGGCGCAGCAGCGCGGTGCCGGGCCGGTCGAGCTGGCGGAAGGTCATCGCGGGTCCGCCGGGGGCCGAGCGCCGATCTGCAGCAGTTCCGCGGGGCGTTCGAGTTCGACCGCGGTGACCTCGGGCGCGTGGCAGGCCAGGGCGTTCTCGATGTCCTGTTCGCCGCACCCGCAGCCGCTGCGGGTGCGGCGCAGCCGGGCGGTGCCGGTGGCGGGGTCGAAGGCGGCCAGGTCGACCGGTTCGGGCAGGGTGGCGAGTGCTCGGGTGATGCGGGCGGTGACGTCCTCGGGGTGCAGGTCGTGCAGGACGAGCAACCCGGCGAGCGACGGTTCGTCCAGCAGCCGGGCCAGCGCGGCGGGCGGCAGGGCCTGGACGAGGCGGGCCAGGGCGTCGCCGTAGAGGGCCATCAGTTCGCGGACGAGGTGCTCGCCGGCCTCCTGCGCGTCGGCGCCGGCCAGTTGGTCCAGGGCCTCCTGGATGCGGGCCCCCGTCTGTTCCGGGGTCATGCGGTGAGTCCGCTCAGCCCGGTGGGCACGTGCATGGTCTGCACCGTCCTGCCGTCGCCCAGGTACATGTGGACGCCGCAGGGCAGGCAGGGGTCGAAGCTGCGCACGGCGCGCATGATGTCGATGCCCTTGAAGGTCTCCGGGGGGTTCTCCTCGAAGATCGGGGTGTTCTGGACGGCGTCCTCGTAGGGGCCGGGGGTGCCGAAGCTGTCGCGGACGCTGGCGTTCCACGGGGTCGGCGGGTAGGGGTGGTAGTTGGCGATCTTGCCGTCCCGGATCACCATGTGGTGGGACAGCACGCCGCGTACGGCCTCGGTGAAGCCGCAGCCGATCGACTCGTCCGGTACCTCGAAGCGCTCCCAGGTCTGGCTGCGCCCGGCCCGGACCTCGTCGAGCGCCTTCTCGGCGAAGTGCAGGGCCGCGGCGGCCGCGTAGGCCTGGAAGTAGGTGCGGGCGCGGTTGCGTTCGATGGCGTTGCTCCACTGCGGGATCTTCCACTCGAAGGTGGTCTCCGGCTTGGTCATGGAGCGCGGCAGGTTGATCTGCACGCTGTGTCCGGTGGCCTTGATGTAGCCGATGTCGACCAGTCCGGACAGCGCGGTGGACCACAGGCGGGCGATCGGACCGCCGCCGGTGTCGAGGGCGAGGTAGTCCTTGCCGTCGAACCAGCGGGGGGACATCACCCAGCTGTACTTGTCGTCGAAGTCGCGTTTCTGCGGGGCGGGGATGGTGTGCTGGTTCCAGGGGTGGCGGGGGTCGACGGGGTTGCCCAGCGGGTCGTGGGTGACGAAGAGCTCCTTGCCCTGCCAGTCCTCGTAGTAGGAGCTGCCGAGCAGGATGCGGATGCCGAGGTTGATCTCGGTGAGGTCGTTGGTGACGAGCTTGCCGTCCACCACGATGCCCGGGGTGACGAACATCCGCCGGCCCCAGTCCGTCATGTTGCGGTAGGTGAAGTCGCAGTGGTCCGGGTCGTTGAGGCTGCCCCAGCAGCCGAGCATGACGCGGCGCCGGCCGACCTCCTCGTAGCCGGGCAGGGCCTCGTAGAAGAAGTCGAAGAGGTCGTCGTGCAGCGGCACGACCTTCTTCATGAACTCCACGTAGCGCATCAGCCTGGTCAGGTAGTCGGTGAACAGTTGGACGGTGGCCACCGTGCCGACGCCGCCGGGGTAGAGGGTGGAGGGGTGCACGTGGCGGCCCTCCATCAGGCAGAACATCTCCCGGGTGTAGCGGCTGACCTGGAGCGCCTCGCGGTAGAACTCGCCCTCGATGGGGTTCAGTGAGCGCATGATGTCGGCGATGGTGCGGTACCCGTGGTCGCCGGCGTGGGGTGCCTCGGTGCGTTCGGCCAGTTCCAGGACGCCGGGGTTGGTCTCGCGGACCATCTTCTCGCAGTAGTCGACCCCGACCAGGTTCTCCTGGAAGATGTTGTGGTCGAACATGTACTCGGCGGCCTCGCCGAGGTTGATGATCCACTCGCCGAGGTGCGGGGGCTTGACCCCGTAGGCCATGTTCTGCGCGTAGACCGAACAGGTGGCGTGGTTGTCGCCGCAGATGCCGCAGATCCGGCTGGTGATGAAGTGCGCGTCGCGCGGGTCCTTGCCGCGCATGAAGACGCTGTAGCCGCGGAAGACCGAGGAGGTGCTGTAGCACTCCGCGACCTTCTTCTGCTTGAAGTCGATCTTCGTGTGGATGCCCAGGCTGCCCACGATCCGGGTGATCGGGTCCCAGGACATCTCCACCAGACCGTTGCCGTCGCCGGCCGTCCTGGTCGTCGGTGCCATCGTCTGTCATGCCCTTCTGTCAGCGGGAGGAGGCTCTGCAACGGCCCGCCCGCCCCGGGCGGGGCGGGCGGGCCGAAGGGGGAAAGGGGTCACCACGGCGGGCGGTAACCGGTGGTCAGACGGCGCCCGGTGTGCCGCCACTTGGGCTCCTGGTCGACCGTCCGGCCCGTGATCGTGCGCAGGCGGCGGATCACCGCCCCGTACGCCGAGCTGGCGCCCGTGGAGACCCGGGAGCCGGGCGGCGGGTCCATGAACGGCATGAACTTGTCGGGGAAGCCCGGCATGGTGCAGGCGATGCAGATGCCGCCGACGTTGGGGCAGCCGCCGATGCCGTTGATCCAGCCGCGTTTGGCGACGTTGCACTTGACGACCGGGCCCCAGCAGCCGAGGCGCACCAGGCACTCGGGCGTGCCGTAGTCGGTGGCGAACTGGCCCTGTTCGTAGTACCCGCCGCGGTCGCAGCCCTCGTGCACGGTCGCGCCGAACAGCCAGGCCGGACGCAGCTTGTCGTCCAACGGGATCATCGGCGCGGAACCGGCCAGCTGGTACAGCAGGTAGGTCAGCGTCTCGGCGAAGTTGTCGGGCTGGATCGGGCAGCCCGGCACGCAGACGATCGGCAGGCCCGCCTTGGACTTCCAGTCCCAGCCCAGGTAGTCGGGCACGCCCATGGCACCGGTCGGGTTGCCGGCCATCGCGTGGATGCCGCCGTAGGTGGCACAGGTGCCGATGGCGACCACCGCGGTGGCCTTGGGGGTGAGGCGGTCCAGCCACTCACTGGTGGTGATCGGCTGGCCGGTGTCCGGGTCGTCGCCGAAGCCGCACCAGTAGCCCTCCTCCTTGATCGTCTCGTTCGGGATGGAACCCTCGACGACCAGGACGAAGGGGTCGAGCTCGCCGCGGTCCGCCTTGAAGAACCACTCCACGAAGTTGTCCGCGCCCTGGACCGGACCGCACTCGAAGTCGATCAGCGGCCAGTGGACGGCGACCTTCGGCAGGCCGGGGAGTGCGCCGGTGACGATCTCCTCGATGCTGGGCTGCATCGCCGCGGTCAGGGAGACCGAGTCCCCGTCGCAGCTCAGACCCGCATTGATCCAGAGAATGTGCACCACGGCGGCATCGGCTGAAGTTGTTGCAACCGCACCCATGAGGATGCCTCCTCAAAAAAACGGGAGCCGGACAGATAGGCTCAAAAAATTCATAGCAGCAGTTCAGTCCGGCCGCCGGTCCAGAGAGCCGGACAGGTCGCTCGAAGGGACGCAAGCCGGCGCACCCGTCCGGGTGGCCGTCGGACGGGCTCGGCGAGCCACCGAAAAGCGCCGCGCCACCGTGCCCGGGCGGGCGCGGTGGCGCGGGGACGTCGGTGGCGCGGGGGTGTCAGGAGATCATGAAGTCCCGGACCGGCAGGGGGCGGTTGACCACCCGGACGTCGCCGATCCAGCCGTGGAAGACCTGGTTGAGCGCGCCGCCGTACTCGTAGCCGCCGAGCAGCCAGGGGTGGCCGAGGGTGCTGAGGCCCTCGGACGGTGTCGAGGGGTTGCGGACGACCTCGCAGCCGTTCACGTACATCCGGGTGAGCCGCTTGTTGTTGACGACCGCGACGTGCCACCAGGCGCCGAGCGGAAGTTCGTGGCCCCAGTTGGTGACGGGGCCGCTCAGGTTGGTCGGGTAGACGCACCACTGCAGTTCCCGCCCGCCGGACAGGCTGAGCGTGGCGACCGGCTCCTGCGGGTCGGTGTCGGGGCCGCTCTTCCCCGCCTCCCCGCTGGTGCCCCAACGGCTGAGCAGCGCCGTCCAGGCGTTGCGGCCGGCGTCCCAGTCGGCCGGCAGCTTGAAGAACGCCTCGAAGGTGTAGCCCTGCTGGAAGGTGTCGGCGTTCATCGGGGCCTTGGCGACGGTCTGCAGGTACGCGCCCTGGACCGGCTTGCCCCGGCCCGCGA
Source organism: Kitasatospora sp. NPDC056731 (assembly GCF_040687675.1). NCBI lineage: Bacteria > Bacillati > Actinomycetota > Actinomycetes > Kitasatosporales > Streptomycetaceae > Kitasatospora > Kitasatospora sp. NPDC056731. The sequence continues at coordinate 7,252 of NZ_JBFBNR010000066.1, read as the reverse complement.
AGTAGAGGCTGCCGTGGCCGGGCTGGTCGGGGTGGGACTCGGTGGACCAGGTAAGCGTCCCGGCCGGGCTGCCCGGGGCGGTCTGCTTGACGAGGTCGTTGCCGTGACCGCTCAGGTCCTTGACGACCTGGGAGTCGGCGACGGCGCTGCCGTCCGGCCGTCCGCCGTCGAAGCGCCAGTAGGCGACCGTGCCCGGGATCGTCAGCTGACGCGCGGGGCGGGCCGGGCGGGCCGGGACCGGGGCGAAGCCGGCGAACCGCCGCGCGAAGTCCACCTGCACCGAGAAGCTGTCCACCGGACTGGTCAGCTCGATCTCCTCGCTGGCGAGGCGGTTGACCTTCTCGGCCGCCAGCTGCTGGATCCAGGGCGAGTACGTCCGCACGTCGATGGTGTTGCGGTCCAAGTCGAAGCGGTAGGCGCGGATCATCGCCGCGCCGCCGTAGTACCGGTTCTGGTAGTTGGTGATGTGGACGTGGACGTCGTGGCCGGCCTTGTTGGTCAGCGTGGTGCTGCCGGGCGGCCAGTAGTGGCCGTTCAGGGTGAGGAAGATCTGGTCGTTGCCGCTGATCAGCCTGTCCCAGAGGGCGTGCCCGTGGTCGGACAGCTGGGCGGCGCCGCCGTCGTCGGCGTAGGCGAGGTCGTGGGTGGTGAGGATGACCGGCACGGTCGGGTGCTGGGCGATCACCGAGTTCGCCCAGGCGAAGCCGCGGTCGGACAGCCGCCAGTCCAGCGAGAGCACCATCCAGTCCCGGCCGGCTCCCCGGAACAGGTGGTAGGTGTTGTAGCCGTCCGGGCTCGCGCCCTTGAAAGTCGCAGAGCGGGCGAACCGGGCCGGGTTGAAGGTGTCCAGGTACGCCGTCCGGCCCCGCTGGTCGTCGCCACCCGAGCCGACGTCGTGGTTGCCGGCCAGGACGCTGTAGGCCGCGCCGTGGCGGTCGAGGAGGGTGAAGGCCTTGCCCGCGGCGGCGAACTCCTCGGCCTTGCCGTTCTGGGTGACGTCGCCCAGGTGCGCGAGGAAGACGAAGTTCTCGTCGCTGCCGTCCAGCACGTGGCGCAGCGAGGCCTCCAGCGGGGCGGGGTGGATCCGGTCGTCGTCGAAGAGGTACTGGGTGTCGGGCATCACCGCCAGGGAGAAGCGGGGGCCGTCCGGGTCCGGATCCCAGGCGCCCCGGCCGTCGTCCGCGGCGGCGGGCGCGCCGAAGGCGTCGGCCGTCGCGTCAGCGGGCCCGTCCGCCGCTGCCGCCGTCGCCGTCGTTGTGGAGCCCGCCCCGAGGACCGCCAGCCCGGCGCCGACCAGCCCCGTCGCGCGCAGGAAGGCGCGGCGTCCGGCCGCCGCCGGCGCGTCGGAGTCGAACCCTACGGTCCGCGGGCAGCTCGACCCGTGGTCATCGTGGGGAAGGTCGTTCTGATGGTGGTTCATCGGGGCAGCTCCTCCGGCCGTGCACGGTGATCGCGACGCTAGGGGCACGACGCGGACCGCTGACCGGACGGCCGGCCTCCGCACGGTGAACGCCCGGGGAACGTCCCCCGCAGGCTGCTGCCGCCCAACCGGCTTCCGCGGCCGGGTCAGCGGGCCTGGTCGGCGGCCTGGTCAGTGGCCGCCCTTGGGCTCGGTGCAGCCGCCGTCCAGGTACATGCCGTGCGGGTGGATGTCGGGCCGGGCAGTCAGCAAGCCGCTGACACAGAGAACGGCTTCGGGGATTTCGAGGTCGAAGCCGGGGGCGCCGGTGGAGGTGCGGACGTTGACCAGCTCGGCCGGGTAGCCGAGGCGTTGGAGGGCCGCGCGAAGGCCGGCTTCGTCGAGAACGGCCGGCGCGCCGGCGGGCCGCAGGGCGTCCGCGATCCGTGCCGCGTGGGCCGCGCCGCGGCATTGGGCGTCGGCGAGGAGCCTGACGGTCTGTTTGTAGGCGTGGTTCTCCGCGTACTTGTCGGCCCAGGTACCGCCGTCGCCCGTGGGGGCGGCGGCTGGGGCGGACGGCGGTGTGGCGGCGACGCCCGCGCATTTCGCCGCGACCTGGGGGAAGAGCCGGTCGTGGCGGGCCAGGGCCTCGGCCCCGGCCTGACCGGGTTCTCGGGCCGGGGTGGTCGCGGTGGCGGGGGCGCTGCCGACCGGCGTGCCGCCGGTCGCGCTGCCCGGTGCGCTCACCGATCCGCAACCGGCCAGTGCCACGGCTGCCACGGCCGCGGCCAGGCCTGTGGCCATCACGGTCCTCGCGCGCTTCATCGGCCTTCTCCCCCTTGGTCGTTGACCCTTGATCGCATCATTGTCGCGCACGAGGGCGGCGGCGGGCGGGTCAGTCCGCGAACGGGCCGGTGTCTCCGAAGGCGAGGCGGGTGAAGTGCTCGGCGATGCGGTGGTGGCCGGCCTGGTCCGGGTGCAGGTCGTCGGGGAGCGGGTGGTCGTCGTGGTCGGTCTGGCCGTAGAGCGAACGGCCGTCCAGGTAGTGCAGGTTGAGGTCGCCGTCGGCGACGCGGGCGGCGACGATGCGGGCGAGTTCGGTCCGGATGACGGTGAGGGTGAGGCGGCCCGCCGCGGTCTCGGCCGAGTCGCCGGTGGCCCGGAAGCGCAGTGCCCCGGTGCTGAAGTCGGCGGCGAGGGGCCCCGGGGTGTCCTCCTGGATCGGGCAGAGGATCGAGGAGACGACGAGCAGCGGCGTGGCCGGGTGTCCTTCGCGGAGGGTGTCGAGGAAGCCGTGCACCGCCGGGCCGAAGGCGCGCAGGCGCATCGCGTCGGCGTTGACGAGGTTGATGCCGATCTTCAGGCTGATCAGGTCGGCGGGGGTGTCGCGGATGGCGCGGGCGGTGAACGGGTCGAGCAGGGCGCTGCCGCCGAAACCGAGGTTGACCAGGTCGACGCCGGCCGCGGCCGCCGTCAGGGCGGGCCAGGTGCCGGTCGGGTGGGTGGCGTTGGAGCCGTGGCTGATCGAGCTGCCGTGGTGCAGCCAGCGCCGGCGGGTGCCGTCCGGGGCCGGGGTGACGGGGGCGTCGGTGTCGAGGGCGAGGAGTTCGGTGGTCTCGGTGTGCGGGAGCCAGATCTCGACGGTCTTGTCCCGTGCGGGCAGACCGGTGAACCGGGCGGTGCCGGGCGGGCCCTGGGTCAGCTCGACGCGGCCGGTGGCCAGGTCGATGGTGCGCAGGTTGCCGCCGGACACCGTGGTCTGCGCCGTCAGCTGCCCGTCGACGAGGAGGTCGTACACCCCGTCGGGCGGGGTGGGCACGCCCACGTAGGCCCGCTTGGTCGGGACGGTGTGCAGGTCGATCGCGGTGGCGCGGGTGCGGAAGGCCAGCCGGACGCCGGTGGGCTGGGACTCGGCGATCGCGAGCTGTTCGTCGGGGATCTGCCGGCGGGCCCGAGCGGGCAGGCGGTGCGGCAGCAGGCCGCGCCCGGTGTGCTCGACGTCGAGGTGGCCGTGCAGCAGGGCCTCGGTGACGGGGGTGGTGAAAGAGGTGTTCATCGCTGTTCCATCGCGTTCTGTGCGGGTCCTGCCCGTGCCATGCGCCTTCTACCCTCCGGCTATAGCCAGTATGGGATTGCCTAATGAGTTTAGGCAAATGGGATTGCAGCCTTGGATTCCCGGTCTTGGATTCCCAGGTCTTGGCTGTCGGCGGCGGCCGCGGCGTCAGCCCGCCAGGATGACCGTCTCCGCCGGGCCGGAGAAGCCGGCCTGCTGGGCCGGGGCGCCGGTCGCGGCGAGGCGGCGGTGCTCCTGCGGACTGACGCCACGGACGCGCTTGAAGGCCGCAGAGAGGGCGAAGGCGTTGCTGTAGCCGACCTTGCGGGCCGCGAAGGCGACGGTGCACTCGGGTTCGCGCAGCAGGTCGGCGGCGACGGCCAGCCGCCAGCCCGCCAGGTAGGCCATCGGCGGTTCGCCGACCAGGCCGGTGAAGCGGCGGGCCAGGCCCGCCCGCGACACCCCGACCCGCTGGGCGAGGTCGGCGACCGTCCAGGCGGTGGCCGGGTCGTCGTGCATCAGCCGCAGCACCGGCCCGACGACGGCGTCGTGCTGGGCGCGGTACCAGGCCGGGGCGCCGGAGTCGGGGGCGGCGAGCCAGGAGCGCAGCACGGAGACGACCAGCAGGTCCAGGATGCGGTCCAGGACCAGCTCCTGACCGGGCTCGTTGCGCCCTATCTCGGCGGCCAGCAGGTGCACCAGGGTGTCGTCGGCGCCGGTGCCGGCCGGGCGGACCAGCAGGCCGGGCAGGCAGCCGAGCAGGCGCTGGCCGATCTCGTGCTCGGCCTGGTAGGTGCCGGACAGGACCACCGAGGACGCCTGGTCCCCCTCCCGGCCCTGCCCCCAGGTCCGGACGCCGAGCGACATCACCTCGGAGACGTCCACCCCGCCGCGCGTGCAGACCTGCCCGGGGCCGACGATCACGTCCACGGGGGTGTCGGGGTCGTCCGCCACCGTGTACGGCTCCGGGCCGCGGACGATCGCCACGTCACCGGGGTGCAGCAGCAGCGGCGTACCGCGCTCGGGCAGGATCCAGGCCTCGCCGCGGACCATCGTCACCACCGACAGCGGGGCCCGGTCCTCGATCCGCAGCGACCACGGCGGGGTGAGGATCGAGCGCAGCAGGAACGCACCGCGGGCCTTGGGGCCGTCGAGGAGTCCCGTCAGAGTGTCCATGGCCCCAAGTGTAGACGGCAAGACATCATTTGACGGTTCGTCATTTGAGAGGGTCTTGAGTGATCGAGGTGGCCCGGGCGGCCCGGATGCCGGATGATCGGCGCACGGGGGACGAACCGATACGCAGAGACAGTGAGGGGCTACGAAGATGGAACTGGCACGCACACTCGCACTGGTGGCGGCCACCGTCACCTGTGGACTGACCGCCGGGTTGTTCTACGCCTTCGCGTGCTCGGTCATGCCCGCGCTCGCGCGGGTCGAGGACCGCACCTTCATCGAGGTCATGCAGCGCATCAACGTGGCCATCCTGAACGGCTGGTTCGTCCTCGGCTTCGTCGGCGCGCTCCTCACCACCGGCGCCGCCGTCGCCCTCCACCTGCCCTCCGACGGCCACCACGCGCTACCCGCCACCGTGGCCGCCCTGGTGCTCTACATCGCCGCGATCGGCGTCACCCGCTCCGTCAACATCCCGCTCAACGACGAACTCGCCGCCGGCGGCGAGCCCCGGCGCATCACCGACCCGGCCGCCGTCCGGGGGCGCTTCGAAGCCCGCTGGGTCCGCTTCAACGTGCTGCGCGCCCTGCTCTGCACCGCCGCCGTCGCCTGCCTCGCCTGGGCGCTGATCCTGCACGGCCGGGCCTGACCTCGCGCCCGGTCGGGCCCCCGGATACGCCTTCGAACTCCCGCTTGCTTCGTGGGAGTTCGAAGGCGTATCCGGGGGCTACGGCCTGTCCGGCGGGTCTTGCCCCCGGGCCGGACCTAGCCGCAGAGGGTCCCGAAGGTGTATCCGCGCGACTTGAGGGTGGAGAGGATCGTCGGAAGTGCGGCGGCGGTCTGGCTGCGGTCTCCGCCGCCGTCGTGCAGCAGGATCACCGAGCCCGGGCGGACGTTCTTCAGCACCCGGGACTGGATGGCCGCCGTTCCCGGCCGCGACCAGTCGGTCGGGTCCACCGACCACAGCACGACCTGCTTGCCGAGCTCCGCCGCGCGCGAGCGCACCGCGCCGTTGACCGCACCGTAGGGCGGGCGCAGGCAGCTCGGGGTGCGGCCGGTCTGGGCGCGGATCGCCTTGTCCGTGTTCGCCACCTGGGCGTTGACGGCGGAAGCCGAGAGCCGGCGCAGGTCCGGGTGCGACCAGGAGTGGTTCTGCACGCTGTGGCCCGCCCGGGCGACCTGCCCGGTGAGCGCCGGATGGGCGGCGACGTTCTGTCCGATCTCGAAGAACGTCGCGCGCACGCCGTAGCGGGCGAGGATCCCGAGGATCCTCGGCGTGTAGGTGGGGCTGGGGCCGTCGTCGAAGGTGAGGTAGACGACCTTCCCGTTCTGGTCGGCCTTGGCGCCCTGGTAGGCCTTGGCGCCCGCCGCCTCGGCGGGTGCGGCCGGCACCGCGACCGCCGCTCCCGCCACCAGGGCGACGGCGAGTGCGCCGATCGCCGTCCTGATCCGCCCAACCGCCCTGCGCCTGCCGGAATGTACGGCCATGCCTGCCCCCTGCCCCTGGTGCCGGAACCGCCCTGTACCGACCAGTCTGCGCCGAAGGGCGCCGCCGCCGCGACCGGCCGGGGGTGAATTCGGCCAGCTGCTCGGCGGGTTGACCAGCGGCGAGCGGCGGGAACTGGCCGGGCACGGCGACCGCCCCCGGTGGGGATCCACCAGGGGCGGCAACCCCGTTGCGGGGCCTGGCCGTTCAGCGCGAGGCGCGGCCGTGCAGGACCAGCGCCCGGGTCAGGGCCGCCAGGCCCCCCGTGCAGAGCAGCGTGCGGAGCATGTTGGTGGCCACCCAGGTGCCCTCGAACTTGGCGCGCACGCCCGCGAAGTCGGTGATCTGGGACGGGTCACCGGCCTGCGCCAGCTGGTTGTTGAGCGGGATGTTGACGCCCATGGTGACCATCAGGGCCACCACGTAGAGCACCGTCGCCCCGGCGGCCCACAGCGCCGCCTGCCGTCGCCCGGCCTTGTGCTGGAGCCAGGCCGCCACGCCCGTCGCCACGAAGGCGCCGACGAAGACGAGGCCGAACATGCCGTTCTCGATCGACTTGTTGATGTGCTGCATCGCCGTCACGTACGTCCGGTCGTCGCTCGCCGCGAGGCCCGGCATCACGGACACGTCGAAGGCGAAGAACAGGCCCGCCATCAGGCCCATCGCGATGGTGGCGCCCGCCAGGACGGGCCCGGCGGCCTTGCTCCGTGCGGCGGGGGCCGCCGAGGCGCCCGGCGCGAGGCCGCCGAAGGAGGATGGAGCGGAGTAGGAAGCTGGAGTCGCGGTCTGGTTCGAGCGCATCGGTAATCCTTCGATTTCTCCCCGGCCCCCGCCCAGCGCGGGGGCCACCACGGTGCCCGGGCACCGGCTTCCGTACCGCTCCCGGGTTCGACCCGGATGGACGGTCAGGAGGCCGGCGAGGCCCGGCACCGACGATCAACGGAACTGACTGGCCTGCGAGTTGTGCGGCGCGGTGGGCGGCTCACACGTCCCAGACCCCGGACGCGGCGGCCTCGCGGGCGAAGTCGGCGAAGTCGCGCGGCTCACGACCCAACGCCCGCCGCACCCCGTCCCCCAACGAGGCGTTACGACCGTCCAGGATCACCGAGAACAGCTCCGCGAAGTCCCCCGGCAGCCCCGCCTC